>NZ_JBITDA010000044.1:0-46204 GCF_044453765.1 Streptomyces sp. NPDC051636
CGCTTCTTCTGTGAACCCATGACGGAGTCCTGTCCGGCAAAAGGGAAGGAGGAACCCACCAGACACGCCGCAATTAAGCAGCGACGCGCTACTAGGAGGACGACGACGGCTTGTAGTCCTGGCCGAGGATCACCGAGACGTCGGCGCCCGAGCTGACCGTGCCCTTCGTCACCGAGCCGGCGGGCAGGCCCAGGGTCTTGGCGACCTCGGTGGCGTTCTCCTTGTCGGCGGCGTCGGCGTAGATCACCTGGGACGTCGCCCGGGCGGAGGATGCCGTGCCGGCCTCCAGGAAGGTGAAGCCGCCGTTGAGGAGCACCACGCGGGCCTTCTCGGTGTCGTCCTTGGCGCCGGTGGCGTTCTGGACGGAGACCCGGACGGCTGAGTCCGCGTCGGGGCTCCTGGCGGTGCCGCCGAGGATGTCCTTCACCACGCTGTCGCTGGTCTGCGCGCTCAGCGTGCCGTCGGTCTGGACGGGCAGCAGCGCCGTCTCGTAGTCGCCGCCCTTGGCGAGGTCGGCGAGCTTGGCGAGGAAGGCGCCCAGGTCCTTGTCGGTCAGCGGCGGGTCGAGGATCTGCGCCAGTGTCTGCACGGTGACCGTGGCGGCCGACGGGTCGGAGGACATCTTGCGCAGCACGCCCTGCATGACCTGGCCGAACCTCTCGAGCTGGGCGTTCTGGGACTCGCCGGAGCCCCGGTAGGTGGCGTAGGCGACGGCCATCTTGCCGCTGAGGGTCTGGTCCTTGCCCTGGTGGACGAGGAGCGAGGTGCCCTTCTTCTTAGCGTCCGGGTCGGGCACGTCGGCGTTGGTGTCGACGTCGATGTTGCCGACCAGCTCGACGAGGTTCTGCAGGTAGGGGGTGTCGAGGCGCCAGGTGCCCTGGATGTTGGTACCGAGCACGGTGTCGAGCTGGTCGCGGGTGCCGGAGGAGCCGTCGTCGTCGACCGACTTGGCGAGGGTCGTGGTGCTGCCGTCGTCGCCGGTCAGGGCGAGGGAGTTGGGCAGCAGCACGGTGGTGCCCTGCTTGGTGGTGGTGTTGTCGACGAGCAGCGCCGTCGAGGTGCCACCCCTGGCGGTGTTGTGCAGGTGGACGACGATCACGTCGCGCTTCTGGGCGCCCGCGGCCGTGGTGGTGCCCGACTTCGAGCCGGAGGAGGACAGGCCGGGAAGCTTTCCGGCGTACCAGAGGTAGCCGACGCCGCCGACCGCGACCAGCGCGAGGACGACGACGAGGGCGATGACCCGGCTGCGGGCGCGGCGGCGGGCCTCCTCGCGGCGCTCGGTGCGGTTCTCGGTGAACTTCAGCCAGTCGATGACGTCCTCGGAGTCGGCGTCGGGTTCCTCGACGAAGGCGAACTGCTCGGTGTGGTAATCCCGTTCGCCGGCCCCCTGGACGTCCGCACCCTCGGCCTCGGCGGGCCCGGTCTGCTGCGGGATGTAGGCCGTCTGCTCGGCGACCCGGGGCTGCCGGCCACTGGTCGCCGCCTGCCCGTAGGGGTCGTACGCCGGCGCGGGGCCGCCACCGCCGTGCGCTCCGGTGCCGTACTGGCCGTAGGAGTCGTAGGAGGGGTCCGGTGCCTGCTGACCGGTGTCATAGGGGTCGTACGCCGGCGCGGGCTGCTGCTGCCCGGTGGCGTACGGGTCGTAGCCGTAGCCCTGCCGGCCGTACTGGTCGTAGGTCTGCTGCGGAGTCTGCTGCGCAGGGATCTGCCGGTAGACGGGCCGGCCGTACTCGTCGTAGCCGACGAGCTCGTACTGGTCTGCCCCGTACCCCGGGTCGTATCGGTCGTTCACCGGTGCCCCTCTCGGCTCACTCGCCGCGGTACAGCTCGCGCTTGTCGATGTAGCGCACGACGCCGTCCGGCACCATGTACCAGATGGGGTCGCCCTTGGCGACTCTCGCGCGGCAGTCCGTGGAGGAGATGGCCAGCGCGGGAACCTCGACGAGCGAGACACCGCCCTCCGGCAGGCCGCGGTCGGTCAGGTGGTGACCGGGGCGGGTGACTCCGATGAAGTGTGCCAGGGAGAACAGCTCTTCGCTGTCGCGCCAGGTCAGCAGCTGGGCGAGGGCGTCGGCGCCGGTGATGAAGAAAAGGTCCGTGTCGGGGTTGAGCGCCCGCAGGTCGCGCAGGGTGTCGACGGTGTAGGTGGGGCCGCCGCGGTCGATGTCGATGCGGCTCACCGAGAACTGCGGGTTCTCGGCGGTCGCGATGACCGTCATCAGGTAGCGGTCCTCGGCCGGGGAGACCTTGCGGTGGGTCTTCTGCCACGGCTGGCCGGTGGGGACGAACACCACCTCGTCCAGGTGGAACTGCGCGGCGACCTCGCTGGCCGCCACGAGATGCCCGTGGTGGATCGGGTCGAACGTTCCGCCCATCACGCCCAGGCGGCGTTTGCCCGTGTGCTCGGGGCCGTTGCCCGGCCGGTACTCGGCGGCCTTCACCGTGTCGGCGGCCGTGTCGTTCGCCGGACCGGTAGGCATGTCCTGCTCTCCCATGCGTGCAGACCCTACCGGCCCGGCCTACGGGCCCCGGAAGCCCGGTTCAGCGGTCGCGGTTGAAGCGGGTGGTGATCCACAGCAGAAGCAGCAGGATGAAGAACGCGCCGCCACCGGTGAGGTAGGGGCTGAGGCTCGGGTGGTTTCCGCCGTGCTCCTCGCCCTCGGCGGCGAGAGTGACCAACTGGGCAGCGGTGCTGTGGAAGCTCATCTTCGGCAGAACCTATCCGGTGTGGGCGGGATAAAGATGTCGGCTCATCGTATGCGGGCGGTCCGGCGCCGATCACGCCGACTCCGCCGTTGGGGACGCCGGGGGAACGCGGGGGAACTTCGCGGGTCGCTCAGTCGTCCTTGCGTTTGTACCCGCGCAGCAGGAACCAGGCGGTCAGCACGCAGCCCAGGACCATCACGATCAGCACGATCCGGAGCAGATTCCCCGCCCCTTGCCGGGGTGCGGCGCTCGCGGCCTCGGTCAGCCAGGCGACTGCGGGGATGTGCTCCATGACGGGACTCCTTCCGCTGTACTGCCCGTCCACGGTATCTCCGCCTAGGCTGGGCCCTGCCTCGGGGGCACATGGGGTACTTCAGACGCACATGGGGGAAGAATGTCCGACGACGGCCAGGCGAACAACGGGAACGGGCGCGTGCCGAGCAGGCAGCGCAGGCGTTTCCCGGGGATCTCCTCGCGTGCGTACGAGCACCCGGCCGACCGCTCGGCGCTGGTGGCGCTGCGGAAGCTGAGCGGCTTCGACACGGTGTTCAAGGCGCTCAGCGGGCTGCTTCCGGAGCGGAGCCTGAGGCTGCTGTTCCTGTCCGACTCGGTGCGCGTCTCGGACCAGCAGTTCGCCCACCTGAACGACATGCTGCGGGACGCCTGCTACATCCTGGACCTGGAGAAGGTCCCGCCGATGTACGTCACGCAGGATCCGCAGCCGAACGCGATGTGCATCGGCCTGGACGAGCCGATCATCGTCGTCACCACGGGGCTCGTCGAGCTGCTCGACGAGGAGGAGATGCGGGCGGTCGTCGGCCACGAGGTGGGGCACGCGCTGTCCGGCCACGCGGTGTACCGCACGATCCTGCTGTTCCTGACCAACCTCGCCCTCAAGGTCGCCTGGATACCCCTGGGCAACCTCGCGGTCCTGGCGATCGTGACGGCGCTGCGGGAGTGGTTCCGCAAGTCGGAACTCTCGGCTGACCGCGCCGGCCTCCTTGTCGGGCAGGACCTGCGGGCCTCGATGCGCGGCCTGATGAAGATCGCGGGCGGTAACCACCTGCACGAGATGAACGTGGACGCGTTCCTGCAGCAGGCCGAGGAGTACGAGGCCGGGGGCGACCTGCGCGACTCCGTGCTGAAGATCCTCAACGTGCTGCCGCGCTCCCACCCCTTCACCACCGTCCGGGCGGCCGAGCTGAAGAAGTGGGCCGAGTCGCGGGACTACCAGCGGCTCATGGACGGGCACTACCCGCGCCGCAGCGAGGACAAGGACACCTCGGTCAGCGACTCGTTCCGGGAGTCGGCGGCGAGCTATGCCAGCGACGTGAAGAGTTCCAAGGACCCGCTGATGAAGCTGGTCACCGACCTCGCCGGCGGGGCCGGGGACCTGGGCGGCCGGGTCCGGCGCGGCTTCAACGGCTTCACGAGCCCGCCCTCCCCGAAGGACCAGCCGCCGACCGACGCTCCGCCGCGGGACGAGGAGTAACCGCCGGCTTGCCCCCGCGCCGCCCGGCGGCCGAGGCGGCTTCGGCGCCGCCGGGACGCGCCGGCCGTCCCGGGCTCACACCTTCGGCTGTGCCCCAGTGGCCAGCGTCCCGCACAGGGCGGTGGCACTGCCCGTCGCGTAGGGATCCGTACCCGCCGGGCCGCCTGTCCTGGCGGTCTGGCCGGCCAGGAGGGGGTTCAGGTGGTTCGTGGCGTCCTCGGCGCAGGAGAGGGGACCCGCCTGGACGTAGGAGACGACCAGCTGGACCTGGTGCGTGCGCAGGTCGTCGCGGTCGAAGCGGAAGGTCAGCTCGCGGCGGACGGTGAACAGGGACACCGGGGCCTCGGCATCGGCCCCGGTCGGCCGGAGTGCGTACACGAAGGTGTGGTCGGCGGTCACCTCGAGCGTGGACGAGTCGGTCTCGACGGCCTGGAGGCTGCCCTGGACGCGGATCTTCCGGTCGGCCAGCTCGGCACGGGTGGGGTCGAAGCGGACCATCCAGCCGGTCGGGGCGTGGCGGCCGTCCGCGGCCGGATGCCCGAAACTCTGGTCGAACTGTTCGAGTTGCTCGGGGTCGACGAGGGCGCGGGCGGGCTGGACCTCGCTGCTGTCGAGCACCTCGGGGTAGAGCGAGGAGTGGACGATGTAGTCCTTGGCGGTGGTGAGCGCGGTCACGACCTGGCCGTCCGAGAAGTGCGCGGTGCTGCGGGACGCGGGCAGTGGTATGCCGTCGGCGCCGACGGCGAACTGCGCGGCCGGGCTGTGCGCGTACAGGTACTCGACGTCAGCGGCCCCGGGCACCTTGCCCTGGGGGACGAGCGGGATGACGGTCATCCGCAGGGGATCGACGGCCCGCCGGGCCTGCGGGGAGCTGTAGGGGTGGCGGACGCCCATGTAGATCGCGGTGCCGAAGGCGACGGCGATCAGCAGGACCAGGACCAGCACCTGCCCGGACAGCCCACGGTGCAGGGGCGGGCGGCGGCGGACGGCGGGCGCGTGGTCGGCCATGCGCTCCCGCGCGGAGTACTCCTGGAGGCGGGCAGCACGGACGAAGGATTCGTCGAAGACGACGGATCGGTACTCGTCCTCTCCACCACCGGGGCCGCCCTCGGGTGTCCCCTCAGGTGGGTCTCCAGGCCCGCCCATACTTTCAGAGTAGGTCTCGTGGGCCTCAGGTAAACGCCCTGCTACACGACAAGTTCTGACAGGTTCTCACCAAGGGAGCCCTGGAGGCTCAGGGGGAGCGCGGGGTCGCCGAGACCGCCGGCTGGGAGAAGGAGGCGGACGCGGTGGGGGCCGCAGCGGTGCCCTGTTCCAGGCCGGTCGGGGCGGGGGCCGGCACCTGGTCCCGGCTACCCGAGGAGGCGCCGCGATAAACCGCGGCGAAGGCCAGCGCGACCATGCCTATGCCCATCACGAGGGCGAGCAGCCAGGCGACCGGGCGGTGCCAGCGGACCTGTTTGCCGTAGGGCCCGGGGGCGCCGTAGCCGTGGGCCGGGGCGTCGGGGTCGTCCAGGTCGTCGAGGTCCCGATCATGGCCGAGATCGGTGCCGTCGGGGCTGTACCGCTCGCCTCTGGCGTGGGCGCGGCGGGCTTCGGCCTCGGAGGCCTCGGCTCTGGCCTGGGCGGCGGCCAGGAGGCGTTCGACGGCGGTCGGCTCGTGCACCACGGCCGCCTGTACGAATGCCTCGTCGAAGACCACGGAGGCGAACTCATCGTCCGACACCCCGTGGTCGTGGTCGTCGTCGGGCTCCCAGCCGTCAGGGAACGGCGTGCCCCCCACGTCCTCCGGCACGGAACCAGAGTAGACCTGGGGGGTCAATTTGGGCAGACGGTATGGAAATTCATCCGTCTGGTGAGACGCCTCTCACGCGGGCCGCCCGTCGGCCCGGACCGCGCCCTCGGCCGTCAGCGCCGTACGTGCCCGTCCCCGGTCACGATGTACTTGGTGCTGGTCAGCTCCGGCAGACCCATCGGGCCGCGCGCGTGCAGCTTCTGCGTGGAGATGCCGATCTCGGCACCGAAGCCGAACTGGCTGCCGTCGGTGAAGCGGGTGGAGGCGTTCACCGCGACCGTGGTCGAGTCGACCAGCTGGGTGAAGCGGCGGGCGGCCTGCTGGGAGGTGGTGACGATCGCCTCGGTGTGGCCGGAGCTCCACAGCCGGATGTGGGAGACGGCCTTGTCGAGCGAGTCGACGACGGCGGCGGCGATGTCGTACGAGAGGTACTCGGTGTCCCAGTCGTCCGGCGTGGCTTCGACCACGGTGGCCCGGGAGCCCTTGGCGTACGCCATCACGCGCTCGTCGGCGTGCACGGTCACCCCGGCCTCGGCGAGGGCGTCCAGGGCGCGCGGGAGGAACTCGGGGGCGATGTCCTGGTGGACCAGCAGGGTCTCGGCGGCGTTGCAGACGCTGACCCGCTGGGCCTTGGAGTTGATCAGGATCTCGATCGCCATGTCGATGTCGGCCTGGGCGTCGACGTAGACGTGGCAGTTGCCGGTGCCGGTCTCGATGACGGGGACGGTCGACTCGGCGACGACGGTCTGGATCAGCGAGGCGCCGCCGCGCGGGATCAGCACGTCGACGAGCCCCCGGGCGCGCATCAGCTCGCGCACGCTCTCCCGGCTCTCCCCCGGTACCAGCTGCACGGCGTCGGCGGGCAGCCCGGCGCCGCCGACGGCGTCCCGGATCACCCTGACGAGGGCGGTGTTCGACTCGTAGGCGGAGGCGGAGCCGCGCAGCAGCACGGCGTTGCCGGACTTCAGGCAGAGGGCGGCGGCGTCGACGGTGACGTTCGGGCGGGCCTCGTAGATGATGCCGACCACGCCGAGCGGGACGCGGACCTGGCGCAGGTCGATGCCGTTGGGGAGGGTGGAACCGCGGACGACCTCGCCGACCGGGTCGGGCAGTTTCGCGACGTCACGGACGTCGGAGGCGATGGCGCGGACCCGCTCGGGGGTGAGGGTGAGCCGGTCGACGATGGCCTCGCTGGTGCCGTTCTCCCGGGCCTTGGCCACGTCCTTGGCGTTGGCCTCGACGATCTCGCTCGTCCGGACCTCCAGGGCGTCCGCGATGGCGAGCAGCGCGTCGTCCTTCACTGCGCGCGGCAGCGGCGCGAGGTCGGCGGCGGCGGACTTGGCCCGGTAGGCGGCCTGGGTGACCGGGGACATCGAGTCGTACGGCGAGAGCGTGGTCATGAGGGAAGGGTAGTGCGCCGCACAGGCCCGTCCACCGTTCATCCCATACCCCGAGACGGAGCCGAAGCGGGGATCGAGGCCGGATCAGGACAGGATCAAAAGGGATGAACCCCTACAGGGGTCGCGGGCGGCGGGCCGTAGCCCTCGGCGACGCGCTGGTGGTAGGTCTCGCGGTCGATGACCTCCAGGCCGACGATCTCCCAGGGCGGCAGCCCCGCCGTCTGCCGGTGCTCGCCCCACAGGCGCAGGGCGACGGCGGCGGCGTCGTGCAGGTCACGGGCCTCTTCCCAGTACCGGATCTCCGCGTGGTCGCCCGCATATCTGCTGGTCAGCAGAAAGGGGTGGTCGTGGGCGAGCTGTTCCAGGGCGCGCCGCAGGTCCCCGAGGGGGACTTCCGGCCCCGAGACGCTGAGGGTGACGTGCCACAGGCGGGGCAGGTCCTCGGGTTCCTCGTAGGCGTCCCCGGCCGCGACGCTCGTCAGAGCACCGCGGGACGCCGTCCCAGGGCGCACTCGTCTCACGACGGCCTCCTTCACGCTCTGCCCGTGGCGGGGCGTGCGCCTGAAACACGCCCCTCAGCAAAGTTGAGCAGGCCGCACGCCTTCGCGTGGCGGTTTTACGGAACGTCCCCCAGCGGGGGCGGCCGTTACGCCCCGTTTTACGAGTGCAGGACTACCAGGTCGTCCCTGTGTACGACCTCCCGTTCGTACGCCGGGCCGAGCTCGCGCGCCAGCTCCCGGGTCGAACGTCCGATCAGCTGGGGGATCTCCTTGGCGTCGAAGTTGACCAGCCCGCGGGCCACCGCGCGCCCGCTGCCGTCGCGCAGCTCGACCGGGTCGCCGGCGTTGAACTCGCCCTCGACGGCGGCGATTCCGGCCGGCAGCAGCGACGTACGTCGCTCCACGACCGCGCGCACGGCCCCGTCGTCCAGCGTCAGGGATCCCTGCGGGGTGGAGGCGTGCTGGAGCCACAGCAGCCGGTCGGCGGAGCGTTTGCCGGTGGGGTGGAAGTAAGTGCCCGTGTCGCCGCCGGCGAGCGCCTCGGCCGCGTGGATCGCGCTGGTCAGCACCACGGGGATGCCGGCGGCGGCCGCGATGCGGGCGGCCTCGACCTTGGTGACCATGCCGCCGGTGCCGACACCGGCCTTGCCGGCGCTGCCGATCTCCACCCCGGAGAGGTCGGCGGGCCCCCGCACCTCGGCTATCCGCGAGGTGCCGGGCTTGCTCGGGTCACCGTCGTACACGCCGTCCACGTCGGAGAGCAGGACCAGCAGGTCGGCGTGGACGAGGTGGGCGACGAGGGCGGCGAGGCGGTCGTTGTCGCCGAAGCGGATCTCGTCGGTGGCGACGGTGTCGTTCTCGTTCACCACCGGGAGGGCGCCCATGGCCAGCAACTTGTCGAGGGTGCGGGAGGCGTTGCGGTGGTGGGCGCGGCGGCTCATGTCGTCGGAGGTGAGCAGCACCTGGCCGACGCGGACGCCGTAGCGGGCGAAGGAGGCGGTGTAGCGGGCCACGAGCAGGCCCTGGCCAACGCTGGCGGCGGCCTGCTGGCGGGCGAGGTCCCTGGGGCGGCGGCGCAGACCCAGCGGGGCGAGTCCGGCGGCGATGGCGCCGGAGGAGACCAGCACGATCTCCTTCTCTCCCCCGCTGCGGCTCTTGGCGAGGACGTCGACGAGCGCGTCGACCCGGTCGGCGTCCAGGCCGCCCGCGGCGGTGGTCAGCGACGACGAGCCCACCTTGACGACGATCCTGCGGGCCTCGCCCACGGCCTGCCTTGCCCTTGCCACCTTGCCCTCTGTCCCCTCGCTTCGGTGCGGCTCCCCACCCGGCAATCTACGCGAAAGAGATCGTCCGTCGCGCATCGGTCCAGTCACCGGACAGGCCCGGTAACCGCGCGCTCACGTGCCGCGTACGGCAAAAAGGTTGCACCGGTTGCTTATAGAAATTAAAGCCCGCACAAACTTAATTTGAACCTTGTGTCACCTACAGTTCGCCGCGTGAAGCGCATACTCCTCCGATCGGGGAAGAGCCCCCACGACGTCGTCCCGGTCGAGGAAGCCCTCCATCGAGACGTGATCGCCACCAACTCCGGCAACCTGATCTTCAGTGACGCCGCCCACAAGATCCTCGAGACACCCGGCACCGAGGTGGTCTCGAACGGGATCGGCACCGACGTGGCCGCGGCGGGCCGCATCAACGAGGAGTACGACGCCTTCGTCGTCCCGCTCGCCAACGCCTTCCGCCCGTCCTTCGAGAGCCGGCTGAAGCGGATGACCAGACTCATCAGCAAGCTCAAGATCCCCGTGATCGTGCTGGGCGTCGGCGCGCAGGCCGGCGTGGGTTACAACCCGGCCCGGCTGAAGCCGATGGAGCCGGCGGTGCGGGAGTTCTGCTCGGCGGTGCTCGACCGCAGCGCGTCGATCGGCGTGCGGGGCGAGTTCACCGAGCAGTACCTGAAGGACATGGGCTTCCGGGACGTCGAGGTCATCGGCTGCCCGTCCCTGTTCATGTACGGCCGCGAGCTCGACGTGCGCAAGAAGTCCCCCGCGCTGACCCCCGACTCGCGCATCGCGGTCAACGGCTCGCACAGCGCGGTGGAGAAGCAGGGCCTGGACCGGATCATCGCCCGCACCCACGAGCGCTATCCGCACCTGCGCTTCGTCGGCCAGAACCTCAGCGACGCGCGGCAGTTGCACTGGCGGGACCTGTCGGACCCGAACGCCCTGGTGACCGCGATGCCCACGCACCCCGACCACCCGATGTACCGGGAGGACAAGGTCCGCGTGTACATCGATCCCGTGACCTGGATCGACGACCTGCGCGCCTTCGACTTCTCCTTCGGCTCCCGCATCCACGGCAACATCGCGGCCCTGCTCGCCGGTACGCCCGCGACCGTGCTGTGCGGGGACTCGCGGACGCTGGAGCTGTGCCGCTACTTCGACATCCCGCACCAGCGGCTCGCCGAGGTCGTCAAGGACCCTCGGGCCGCCGACCCGGCGCGGCTGTACGAGCAGGCCGACTTCGGCGGCCTGGTCGGCGGGCACGCGGAGCGCTTCGAGCGGTTCACCGCGTTCCTGGACAGGAACGGGCTGGAGAACACCTTCACCCACGGCGACGGCGGCGCGGCCTTCGAGGAGCGGATGGAGTCGCTGTCGTTCCCGCCGGGCATCCGCCCCTGGAACGACGCGGACATCACCTCGCTGACCACGCGGTTCGGCTGGCTGCAGAGCCGTATCACCGAACTCTCCGCCGACAACGCGCAGTTGCGGCGGGAACTGGCGCGGACGGGCGCGAAGTCGGCGAAGGCCGCCAAGGCCCGGGCCACGCCGGTCGCCCCCGCCGCCAGCGTCTACCGCCGCGCCCGCCGCGTGGTGGGCCGCCCCATCAAGCGGGCCCTGCAGGCGGGGTGGCAGTAAGGGTTCCTTGGAGGACCGGGTCAGGCCGCCGCCGTGAAGCCCCCCGTGGGCAGCGACCGCCGCACCTTGCGCAGGGCGCGGCGCAGGAAGGAGTTGGCGGCGGCCTCCCGGTATCCCTCGAAGGCGCGGGCCTCGCGGGCTTCGGCGAGATAGACCCAGTCGGGGATGCCGGCCTTCCTGGAGCGGAAGTGCGGGTAGACGAGGTAGAGCTCGGTGCCCCGCTTCTCCAGGACGGCGGCGGCCTGCTTCTTCGCCTTGACGAACTCCACGACGTCCTTGAGGAGTTCGGGCTCCTGCGCGGCCACCAGGTGCAGCCGCAGCCGCTCGTGGACCTTGAGGCGGCGGGCGACCTCGGGGTTCCAGTGGGCGTCCATCAGCGGCTTGGCCAGCTCGAGCTTGTGCCGCCGTACCTCTTCGCTGTCCTTGAGGTACTTGGGCCCGAACTGCGGCAGCAGGGTGACGAGGAAGGGCCGGACCATGAGCGTGTCACGCTTGGGGCCCGCGGGGACCATCCGCGCGATCAGGCCCATCAGGGCGCGCGCGGAGTCGAAGCGCAGGGTGTAGCTGCCGGTCTTGGTGACGTGCTTGCCGTCGTCGCGGCCGACCAGGTAGTAGCAGGTGTAGTCGGCGACGACCGAGACGCCGTCGGCCCGCAGGTAGGCCTCCATGGTGAACAGCGCGTCCTCGCCGGTCCACAGGGACTCGTCGAACCGCATGCCGTGCTTCTCCAGCAGCGCGCGGCGGAACAGCTTCTGCGCGCTGAGCGTGAACTTGATGTTGGACGAGAAGACGTCGGTACGGTCGAGGGTCTTGCCCCACATCGACTTCGGCGCCGTGCGGTTGACCCCCTCGACGCGGCCCAGGACCACGTCGGTGCCGTTCTTGTCGGCCATGGCCACCATGCGCTCCAGGGCCTCGGGGCCGAGCCGGTCGTCGGCGTCCAGGAAGAACACGTACCGTCCGGACGCCTTGCCGAGACCGACGTTGCGCGGGCCGCTGGGGCCGCCGGAGTTCTTCTGCCGGACCACGGTGACCGGCATGGGCGCGCGGGCCGCGAACTCCTCCAGGTACTCCCCCGTTCCGTCGGTCGAGCCGTCGTCCACCGCGATGACCTCGATGCGCTCCGGGTCGATGGTCTGAGCCTCGACGGATGCCAGGCACTCGACCAGGTACGGCATCGCTTCGTACGCCCCGATGATCACAGTCACATCAGGTTGCGTCACGACGGTCACATTTCCCCCTTGTCACATTTCTCCATGGTCAATGGAGCATTTCCCCCGAATCACATCATTCGCAATCTGTTAGACGGGTAACCAGGGGAAGCGGTTGCCCCCACGCCCGGAATCAGTGGTGTACGTCACACAGCAACGCGACGGCCGCTGTTCGCGGCGGGCTGCACCGGACAGTACGCGGGAGGTGAGAGGTGCTCAGGGGACGGTAAGAGCCGGGAAAGAGTACGGCCCCCAGGAGCGTCAGCTCCTGGGGGCCGTAGGGGGCCGGGCGGTTCAGCCCGCGACCACACCGTCCGTGTCACCGGTGGACGACACCCGCTGACCGGGTACCGCGTTCGCCAGCTCGTCCGCCTCGGCCGGGTCGGCGGCGGTGCCGGCCGCGCGGGACTCCTGGCCGACGTTGCGAGCCTCGGACTTGAGGGCGAGGTTGGCCACCGCGGTGTTGAACTGGTCGATGGACTTCGGCTCGTCCGGGCCCAGCAGGTACTGCTTGAGCTCCTTGCGGCCGGCGGCCAGCGGATCGGCCGCCGGGTCGCGCACGGCGTCCAGCAGCCCGCCCAGCTCGGCCGCGCTGTTGGAGAGGATCACCGCGGCGCGCACCGCGGTGTTCTGCCGCTTGAACTCCTCCGCGCCCAGCCCGGCCGAGTCCGTCACCGCGTACGGCTTGCCGCTGGCGATGAAGTCGGAGACCACGCTGGAGATGTCGGAGACCATCGCGTCGGAGACGTTGAAGCAGTCGTACAGGCGCGGCTCGGCGCCCGTGATGACCCGGTGCTCCCAGGCGGGGAAGGAGCGCCAGTAGGCGTCGTTCCACTCGGCGCGCAGCCGGGCGATCTCCTCGTGCTTCTTGACGTCGACCACGCCGTCGCGGCTGGCCTCGGCCTCGTCGCCCTTCTCGCCGCTCACGCCGGCCAGTTCGGCGAGGCGGGCCTCGATCCGGGTGAGCTCGGCCCTGGCCTGCGTCTGGGCGGCGGCGTCGGCGGTGAAGCGCGGATCGGCGGCGCGCCCGGCGGCGGCCTTCTCGACCAGGGCGGTGATCCGCTGGTGGGCGGCCTTGGCCTCGGCGCTGACGGTGCCGGTGAAGGGGTGCGGCTTGTACAGCACGCGGACCGGCGGGTCGGCCTTCACCAGCTTGTTCACGATGTTCTCGCCGGCGAGCACGATCGAGGTGTTGCCGGGGTTGCCGTCCCAGCCCTCCCAGGTGGGGGCGTACAGGACCGTGGGGATGCGCCCCTCGGGCACGCCCTGCCAGGTCCGGATCGGCGCCAGCTGCGGGCGGCCGACCTCCACGATGTCGTCGTCACGGACGCCGACGTCGGCGATGGCGTAGCGGTCGCGGCCCGCCCGGCCGGCGGTCCACACCTCGTCGTACACCTTGCTGAACGGGTTGACGCTGGCCAGCTTGTCGCTGTCGCCGTGGCCGATGAAGACGTGCTTCATGGTGGGCACGCGCAGCAGGTGGATGTTCTTGCCGACGTTCGCCGCGTAGAGCGCGACACGCACCGTGGACAGGTCCATGTTCATCAGGTGCACCCCTCCGGGCACGCAGATGACGGGGACCGTGGTGGGCGCCAGATTGCTCAGGATGACCCGCTCGCGCAGGATGATCAGCGGCCGGGTGTCCAGCTGCTCCATCGTCTCCAGCCACATGTTGACCTGGTACGCGGAGTCCTTGGAGCCGGAGAAGTACAGCACCGTCTCGGGCTTGTGGGCGGCCAGCCAGTCGTCGACGGCGGCCAGCACCTGCTCGGCCTTCGGGGGGACCTTCTTGCCGCGCACGTACGGCATGAGCGCGAGGACGTACAGGCTGCCCAGGCCGACGGTGAGTCCGATGCCGGCGAACCCGGCCACGGCCGAGTCCATGACACCGGAGACCAGCAGACCGGACACGGCCGCGAGGTCGAGGTGCAGCATCTTCTCGGCGGAGCGGTGCAGCAGGCGGCGCGGCGGGGCGTCCGGGATGCGGATGCGGGACTTCAGGTCGACATTGCGGGTGGCGACCGGCATCCGGCGGCGGTTGCGGATCAGGGTGACCAGCGCGCCGTGCGGGGCCTGCAGGCCGTAGAAGGCGATGAAGCAGGCGATGGCCCCGTAGAAGATCAGGTCGTCCGTCAGGGACAGCCGGGCCAGCAGCAGGACCAGCAGCAGCTGCCGGATCAGGAAGCGGATCGACAGGCCGGCCCGCACCTTGCTGAGGCGGTTGATCAGGTAGCTGCCCTTGCGGTGCAGATAGTGGTCCGCCAAGTACGTCACGGCGGCCGCGGCCGCGAAGGCGTACACACTCGGGACCAGCGCGGCCAGCATGAGCGCCGGGAAGCCCAGCATCATGAGGGCCGCCGCGGCCAGCTCTGCCGCGCTGCCCACCCGGGCGACGCGTATAGCGGTGGATATCACGGAGAAACCTGCTCTGGGAGGGGGGAGTGCCGGTTTTGTTCTGAAATGCCGAGAGGTGTGCGGGTTAATCGGTAATTCGCGAGGTGTACGGACTCAGGCCTCTGCGAATACCCGTTGAACGAGCACCCACAGAGGCCTGAATTCCTGATCGCTAATTATCTTGATTATTACACGCCGTCCTGACGGTCCAGGACCGAGGCCAGCGCCTGCTCGAACCCGCTCGCCTTGGCGGCACCCGCCGTCGGGTCCTGCTGGCGGACGTCGATGACGTGCCCGGTCAGCTCCGACAGCAGCACGTCGAGCGAGGTACGGGCCACCGCCTCGGAGGAGAGCAGGCTGCCCGCGGGCTCCTGGCCGAAGGCCTTGGTGCGCATCGGGGTGGCGGTGCGCTCGGGGTTGATGCAGTTGACGCGGATGCCGTCGCCGGCCCACTCGTCGGACAGCGCCTGGGTGAGGTTCACCATGGCGGCCTTGGTGGAGGAGTAGAGGCTGTACTCGGCGCGGCCGCGGGTGTAGCTGCTGGAGGTGTAGAGCAGCAGCTGGCCCTTGGTCTCCGCCAGGTACTTGTACGAGGACCGCGCGATCTGCACCGGGGCGAGGTAGTTGACCTTCAGCGCCTCCTCGATGGTGGCGTTGTCGGTCTCGGCCAGCTTGCCTATGCGCAGTACGCCCGCGGTGTTGACGACGTAGTCGATCCGGCCGGTCTCCGCGTACGCCTTGGACAGCGCGTCGTCGACCTCCTCCGGGTTCTCCACGTGGGTGCCGGTGGTGGAGCGGCCCAGCGCGTACACGGAGGCGCCGTAGGACTCGGCGAGTTCGGCGATGTCCTTGCCGATGCCGTAGGAGCCGCCGAAGATGACGATCGTCTTGCCGGTGAGCAGCCGGCGGTAGTCCTCCTCGCCGTTCTGCTCGGGCGCGGCGGTGGAGGCGAGCTGGAAGAGCTTGTCGGCGATGAAGACGTCGACCGGCTGCGTCACCTTCATGTTGTACTCGTCGCCCGCGACGACGTGGACCGGCACGTCCGGCAGGTACTTGAGCACGACGGAGCAGTCGTCGGTGGCCTGGAAGTTGGGATCGCCGGCGGCGACCTCGTAGGCCCGGCGGATCGTGGACAGCTTGAAGGCCTGCGGGGTCTGGCCGCGGCGCAGCCGGGAGCGGTCCGGGATCTCGGTGATGAACTCGCCGTCCTGGCCGTGCGTGCGCGTGACGATGATGGTGTCCGCGGACGGGATGGCGACGTCCACGGCCTCGTAACGCTCCAGGGCCGCCACGCAGTCGTCGATGACGCGCTGGGACAGCAGGGGGCGTACGGCGTCGTGGAAGAGGACGTTGAGGTCCTCACCCTCGGCCAGGCCCTCGCCCAGGGCCGCGATGGCGCGCTCGGTGGTCTCGTTCCGCGTCGAGCCGCCCTCGATGATCTTCTTGACCTTCCGGAACCCGGCCTTGGCGACGATCTTCTCGATGTCGGGCACGTAGCCCGGCGCCATCAGCACGATGATGTCGTCGATCGAGTCGGCCCTCTCGAAGGTGGTCAGGGTGTGCTCGATGACTGCCTTGCCGGCGATCTTCAGCAGCTGCTTGGGGATCGACAGACCCACCCGCTGACCGGTGCCACCGGCCAGGATCACTGCGGTGGTACGGGGCTTGGCTATGTGCTGGGACACAGGTGACCTACCTTGGGGCGACAGGGAACGCGGAAATGGTCCCACTTCGGGTTACCGCAGTGCAAGGTGAGCGACCGCCACCGCATATGTGCGCGCAACCTCTCATTCACCTTGCACCGCTGGTGACGAGCGATGCCCTCTTTGTGCGTTCCATGGAATTTCTGTGAGTAACTCCACAAGCGCCGGCGGAGTCTTCAGCGCCGGCGCAGCCGCTTCAGGCAGCGGTGCCCGAGTACGCGGACGAGTTCCTTCGACGGCGTCTGGTGAACACTGCGCGCCCGCGCGGGGCGGACGGGCACGGAAGCGGCCGCGGCCAGGGCTCCGTACAGCGCCCGAGCGGCCACCTCCGGCGCGATGCGGGCCTCGTCGGGCACCGCCTCGGGCTGCTCCGGAACGGCGGACAGCAGGGCCGGATCACCGAGGACACGGACGCCCGACGCGTCGATCCGTCCGGCTGTTTCGGCGCCGATCGCGGCGGCGGCCTCGACGGCCCACCGGGGCGTGGTGATCTTCACGTCCCGGGGGGTGGGGCTGCACGCGTTCTTCATATGCATGACCGCGCCGTTGCGGACGAGCCTGGAATACAGCTCATCGGGCAGTCCATTGCCGCGGAATTCCACATTAAGATTCCGCAGCATTTCGGTCTCGGCGCGGGTAAGGGACCGATTCGCCGTGTCCGGAACGAGCTGCAGGAGATCGGCGGGCAGACCGAGCAGCGCCTCGAAGGTGCGCAGCAGACCACTCCGGTCCCGGTCGTCGACCACGACGACGGTGACCCCCTCGGGGCCGACCACCCGGGCCCAGCGCTCCACGAGGCGGTCGTGCCGGTGGCGGTGCCAGAAGCTGGGGTTGGGCTTCTCGTACGGGGCCTTGCGGAGCATGTGCTCCAGCCAGTCCTCATAGCCCATGCGCAGCCCGTTCTGGACGTACTGCTGCCACTGCGAGGGCATGATCTTCGTCAGCGGGCGCAGGGTGACCAGTACGTGCACGCGGTCACCGCCGAGCCGGCCGACGATCCGCTCGATGGTGGCGCCGTCCGGGGCGTCGGCGAAGAACTCGCTGCTGACCACCGAGGTGCGTCCGCCGGTGGCGTGCACCTGTTCCAGCAGCCGGGTCCAGTGCTCGCCGGTGGGGCGGGCGTCCCCCATCATCGCGGGCCGGGCGCAGGCGGCGAGGGCGGCCTCCATGGGGTGGCGGCTGGGCGCCGGGAACTCGACGCCGTACCGGGGAAGCGTCTCCTTCGCGGCGAACAGGGCGCCCTGGAGGGCGGTGGTCCCGGTCTTGTGCGGGCCGATGTGCAGCAGGCGGGTGCCGACCGGCAGGGCCGTCGGTTCGGCGTCTTTCGTACAGTCCGTCTCCATGGCCAACGAACGGTAAGAGGAACACCTGAGGGTGACCTGAGAGGAGCCTGGGCCACAGCTGAGTCCCAGGCTCTCGTCACACAGACTGCATGTCCGAGGCGCGGCTCACACGACCTGGACGCCCGGTTCGTCCGATTCCACCCGCAGCGTGGCCAGCGTGCTCGCCGTCGCCTGCGGCTTGAGCACCGTGTCCACGACCCGGACCCGGGCGTCGATGCCGTCACGGCGGATGTCGAAGAGGTGGTAGCCGCGGTGGGCGTCGATCACCTTCCAGTGCGGGTTGTCCGCCATCAGCGGGTCCCACTGGGCGTGGAAGGCGGCCTGGTCCTGGTCGCCGCTGCTGGAGATGGAGGTGCCGACGAACTCGGCGCCGACGACGTCGGAGTCCGGGTCGGCGAAGTCCTCCTTGAGGTCGCTGATCATCGTCAGGTGCCGGTCGCCGCTGAGCACGACCGGGTTGCGGATGGCCGTGAACTCCTCCAGGAACGCGTTGCGTTCGGCCTGGTAGCCGTCCCAGGCGTCGTAGTACCAGAGCTTGCCCTCGCCGAGCTGGAGGTCGGTCTCGGCCATCATGATCTGCGAGGCGATGAGGTTCCAGCGCGCCGGGGAGTCCTGCAGCCCGTCGAGGAGCCACTCCTTCTGGCCGGCGCCGAGCATGGTCATCGACGGATCCTGGGCGCCGGCCTGGCTGGTGGCCTGGTCGCTGCGGAACTGCCGGGTGTCCAGCACGTTGAGCCGGGCCAGACGGCCGAACTCCAGACGGCGGTACATCTGGATGTGGGGGCCGTCGGGTACGGCGGTGGCGCGGACCGGCATGTGCTCGTAGTACGCCTGGAAGGCCGCCGTCAGCCGGGCCACGAACGCCTCGTGCGTCTGCTTGCCGGGGTCCTGCGGGATCTCCCCGGCCCAGTCGTTGTCCACCTCGTGGTCGTCGAAGGTGACCACCCAGGGGGCGTTCGCGTGCATCGCCGCGAGGCCGGGGTCGGAGCGGTACTGGGCGTAGCGGTTGCGGTACTGGACCAGGGTGTACGGCTCTCCGGTGCCCTCGTGCCGGCGGACGGCCGTCGCCGAGGGCGACGATTCGTAGATGTAGTCGCCGACGAAGAGCACGAAGTCGGGGTCCTGGGCGAGCATGTCGGCGTACGGGGTGAAGTAGCCGTGCTGCCAGTTCTGGCAGGAGGCCAGCGCGATGCGCAGCGAGCCGCCCTTGCGGTGCGGGTGGGGAGCGGTGCGGGTGCGGCCGGTGGGCGATATCTGGCCGCCGGCGCGGAAGCGGTACCAGTACGTGCGCTCCGGGCGCAGCCCCCGTACGTCCACGTGAACGCTGTGCCCGTACTCGGGCCGGGCCTGGGCGACGCCCCGGCGCACGGTCTTTCTGCAGCGTTCGTCCTCGGCGAGTTCCCACTCCACCGGGACCACGGCGTCCGGCATGCCGCCGCCGCCCAGGGGGTCGGGGGCGAGCCGGGTCCACAGCACGATGCCGTCCGGCAGCGGATCGCCGGAGGCGACGCCGAGGCTGAACACCCCGTCCGGCAGCGGTGTTTCGGCTGCCCGCGCGGCGGTCGGCAGCCAGAGCTGGGCGGAGGCCGCGGCGCCGAGGACGGCGGCACCGGCGGTCAGAAACCGGCGTCGGTCGGGCGATGCTCCGGTCATGCGCAAACTCCCTTGCCACAGTGGCCACTTGAACACTCGGAAGCTCCCACGGCCGGAGGGTCAGCGCGCTGAACGGAAGCCTTCGCGTGCATGACAGATAGGCAGACAACAGAAGACCCGTTGCGACACGGGAACAGAACGACGAACGTGATCTGGCCGCAACGGGTCTTATGGGACGTCAGATGGAATTGTCTGCCAAGGAGTTCAGCAGGAGAAGCCCGATCCCAGCCGTGCTCCGGAGGCCACGGTGCCCAGAGTGCCGCTGCCGAAGGTGAACGAACCGGTGGGGGTGATCCCGGAGCCGGTCGACTTGAACACCCACACCGCCCCGGCGTCCGAGTTCTCGCCGGGCGCGCCGACGGCCGGCTCGGCCCGGCCGTCGTGGTTGGCGTCGACCAGGTGCAGGGCACCGCCGAAGCGGTCGCTCGTCTCGGCGGTACCGGGCACGCCACTCGTGTTCTGGCTGAACGACGCGGCGCCGCTGCCCGTCGGCCCGTTCGCGGCGCCGCGCAGGACGACGGCACTGCCGGCGCCGGCCACGCCGTCGAAGCCCTCACCGGGCAGGCCCGTCACGATGTCGGCGTAGCCGTCACCGTCGGTGTCGGCGACCGAGACGTCCGTGCCGAAGCCGTCCCCCGGCTCGGCGACACCCGGCACCCCGGCGCTGTCCTGGTTGACGAACACCGCCTTCACCCCGTCGGGCCCGTCCGAGGTGCCCGGGATCCAGGTGATCCGGCCGCCCTTGGCCAGCGGGGTGTCCAGGTCGCTGTCGTAGCCTTCGACGGCCCGGCCCACCACGATGTCGGCGTAGCCGTCGGCGTTGACGTCCCCGATGCCGAGGTTCTCGCCGCCCTGGAGTCCGGCGCCGTCGATGTCGTACACCAGCGTGTACGCCGTGAGCCCGCCGTGGGTGCCCGTCCAGTGCACGACGCGACGGGCGTCCCACTCGTCACCGTCGTTCTCGGTGGCCGCCACGTCGGTGATGCCGTCGCCGTTGAGGTCGCCCGTGGCCAGGTCCAGGACGCGGCTGTCGAACTGGTCCCTGACCACCTGCCCGCCGTGCACCGTGGAGCCGTCCCGCGCGAAGGGACCGTTGAGCACCCGCAGGTCGTGGGCGTTCTCGACGGTCACCACGTCCGGCGCCCCGTCGCCGTCGACGTCACCGGCCGCCAGGTGCCCCTGGGCGCCCAGCGTGTCGTACGCCTTGCCGCCGGCCAGCGAGGCACCACCGGACAGCCCCTGGGGCCCGCCCCAGATCACCTCGACGAGCCCGGCGTCGGTCCCATCGGCCGTGTCCTCACCGCCCACCCCGACGACGAGGTCCGCGTACCCGTCCTTGTCCAGGTCGGCGGTGGTCAGCGCGCCGCCGAACCTGTCGCCCGTCTCGGCGCCGCCGGGCACCCCCGCGCTGTTCTGGCTGAACACCTGCTTCGTCGAGGTCTGCAGCCCGCTCACCGAGCCGTACACGACGGCGACGTAACCGGCGGTCTTCTTGCCGCCGACGGTCGCCGAGGGCGCCGCCACCGCGAGGTCGGAGTAGCCGTCCCCGTTGAAGTCGTCGTGCAGGTGCTTGGCACTGGGCGTCCCCGCGGCGGCGGTGGTCCCCGCCGCGGGCACCAGCAGGGCACCCGTGACCAGGGCGGCGCCGGTGGCTGCCGCGAGTCGGCGGCGGGACGAACGGGGGTGGGACACGTCGGCTCCGGGCGTCTGAGAGACAGGGGACCGCGGAGATCCATGACGATCCCGACCGCGGCGTCCTGTTCGACTCGCCGGAGGGCGCGGGGGTTGCCCCGGAGGGCGCCTCGAATTGTCCCTGCGTCAACGCGAGAGGGCGCCCCACGCGGGGCGCCCCTCGATCAGGTGAACCGAAACGACTCGAAGTGGGCTAGAACGGCTCGAAGTCGTCGAACTCCCGCAGCGAATCATCTCGCTCCGCCTGCCGGTCGCGGCGCCGCTGCACAGCCGGCCGCTGCTCCTCGAACCGGTGGTCCTCGCCACGCCGGCCCAGCATCTCCGCGCCGGCCATGACCGAGGGCTCCCAGTCGAAGACGACCGCGTTCTCCTCCGGGCCGATGGCCACGCCGTCCCCGCCACGGGCGCCGGCCTTCATCAACTCCTCTTCGACACCGAGGCGGTTCAGCCGGTCGGCGAGGTAGCCGACGGCCTCGTCGTTGTTGAAGTCGGTCTGCCGCACCCAGCGTTCGGGCTTCTCGCCGCGCACCCGGAACAGCCCGTCGTCCTCGCGGGTCACCGTGAAGCCCGCGTCGTCGACGGCCTTCGGCCGGATCACGATCCGTGTCGCCTCCTCCTTCGGCTTCGCGGCCCGCGCCCTGCCCACCAGCTCACCGAGCGCGTACGACAGCTCCTTCAGCCCGATGTGCGCCACCGCCGACACCTCGAAGACGCGGTAACCGCGGGCCTCCAAGTCGGGCCGCACCATCTCGGCGAGGTCCTTGCCGTCGGGCACGTCGACCTTGTTCAGGACGACGATCCGGGGGCGGTTGTCGAGCCCGCCGTACTCGCGCAGCTCCGCCTCGATGATGTCGAGGTCGGACACCGGGTCGCGGTCGGACTCCAGCGTCGCCGTGTCCAGTACGTGCACCAGCACGCTGCACCGCTCCACGTGCCGCAGGAACTCCAGGCCCAGTCCCTTGCCCTGGCTGGCTCCCGGGATCAGCCCCGGCACGTCGGCGATGGTGTACACGGTCGAGCCCGCCGTGACGACGCCCAGGTTGGGCACGAGGGTGGTGAACGGGTAGTCGGCGATCTTCGGCTTCGCCGCGCTCAGCACGGAGATCAGCGAGGACTTGCCGGCGCTCGGGTAGCCGACGAGCGCCACGTCGGCGACCGTCTTCAGTTCCAGGACGATGTCCTGGACGTCGCCGGGCACGCCGAGCAGCGCGAAGCCGGGCGCCTTGCGCCGGGCCGAGGCCAGCGCCGCGTTGCCGAGACCGCCCCGGCCGCCCTGCGCGGCAACGTAGGACGTGCCGTGCCCGACCAGGTCGGCGAGCACGTTGCCCGCCTTGTCCAGGACGACCGTGCCGTCCGGCACCGGCAGGATCAGGTCCTGCCCGTCCTTGCCGGAGCGGTTGCCGCCCTCGCCGGGCTTGCCGTTGGTGGCCTTGCGGTGCGGGGAGTGGTGGTAGTCGAGGAGCGTGGTCACGGACTGGTCGACGGTGAGGATCACGTCACCGCCCCGGCCGCCGTTGCCGCCGTCCGGGCCGCCCAGCGGCTTGAACTTCTCACGGTGGACGGAGGCACAGCCGTGGCCTCCGTTACCCGCGGCGACGTGCAACTCGACGCGGTCCACGAAGGTGGTCATGGTGGGGTGCCTCCAGCACTTCGGTTACTCAGGGCTTGTCTACTGCTGTAACACGCGAAAGGCGGACCCGCCTTCCCGACCGGGAAGTGAGGTCCGCCTCGCGAAACGTTCGGTCTGAAGCCTGAGCTCAGGCGACCGGAACGATGTTCACGACCTTGCGGCCACGGTGGGTACCGAACTCCACCGCACCGGCCTGCAGCGCGAACAGCGTGTCGTCGCCGCCACGGCCGACGCCGGCGCCCGGGTGGAAGTGGGTGCCGCGCTGGCGGACCAGGATCTCACCCGCGTTGACGACCTGACCGCCGAAGCGCTTCACGCCGAGCCGCTGGGCGTTGGAGTCGCGACCGTTCCGGGTGGACGATGCGCCCTTCTTGTGTGCCATCTGTTCTCAGTCCCTTACTTCGCAGCCGTGGGGATCTCAGTGACCTTGATCGCCGTGTACTGCTGGCGGTGGCCCTGACGACGACGGTAGCCGGTCTTGTTCTTGTAGCGCAGAATGTCGATCTTCTGGCCCTTGTGGTGGTCCACGACCTCGGCCTGGACCTTGATACCGGCCAGCACCCACGGGTCGCTGGTCACGGAGTCGCCGTCGACAACGAGCAGGGTCGAGAGCTCGACCGTGTCGCCAACCTGGGCAGTGGAAATCTTGTCAACCTCAACGATGTCGCCGACAGCAACCTTGTGCTGGCGACCACCGCTGCGCACGATGGCGTACACGCGGATCTCACTCTCTCGCTCGGGGAACGGCACCCCCGCAGTCCAGCCGCCCGACAAACGCGGACGGCCTCTCCCGGCCAACCCGGTGCCCGGGAGGAAGAGGTTTACGGGGATGTGGCGTGTCAGTGGACACGCCGACGGTCAAGGTTACGGGGCCACGGCCGAAGGGGTCAAACCGGGCCGGGCCCCGCCGGTGTGCGGCCGGTCACGTGGACCGGCCGCACCTCGCTTTCGGCCCTCGCCGGGTCAGGCCTCGTCGGTGGCGGCGGAGATCGTGGTCTTCTTCGCCGTCGACTTGGCGGCGGCCGTCTTGGCGGTCTTCGCCGTCTTCTTGGCCGTCGTCTTCTTGGCGGCCGTCTTCTTGGCCGCGGTCTTCTTCGCCGCGGTCGCCTTCGTGGCGGCCTTCTTCGCCGTGGCCTTCTTGGCGGCCTTGCGGGCCGTCTTCTTGGCCGGGGCGGCCTCCTCGACCGCTTCCGGGGCCTCGGCGGGAGCCTCCGGAGCCTCCGCCGACGGTGCCTCCGCCACCTCCGCCGACGGGACGACCACGACGGCCGCCTCCTCGGGCGCGGTGGGCGCGGTGGCCTTGCGCACGGCACGGCGGCGCGGGCGGGCCGGGGCGGCGGCCTCGGCGGGCGTCTCCTCGGCCGGGGCCGGGGCGGCCTCGGGCTGCGCCGCCAGGGTCTCGGCGACGGGCGCCGCCGGCTCGGTGACCGTCACCACGGCCGCCTCGGCACCGGGGGGAGAACCGGCCGGGGCCGACACCTTCCGGGTCGCCCGCCGGCGCGTACGGCCCTTGGGCGCGGCCTCCTCGACGGACGGGGCGGGAGCCTCGGCCTGGACCGCGTGGAGGACCGGGTCCTCGACGGCCACGGGCTCGGCCTGCACCTCGGCGGCCGTCTCCGGCCGCACCGCACGCTCGGCCTCCGCCGCGACGGAGACCTCCTGGGCGGTCGGGGCCTCGGCGACCTCCGGCTCGGCGGCCTCGGCCTTGGCAGCCTCCGCCTTCCGGGTCTCCGCCCTGGGCGCGCCCGCCGGAGCCGAAGCCCGCCGGCTCGTCCGGCGCCGCGTACGGCCACGGGTGGCGGCGGCCTCCGCCTCGGCGACGCTGCTGTACAGCTCCTCGTCGGCGGCGAAGCCGGGGGCGGGCAGCGCCACCGGCTCGGCGACCTCGGCCACGACCTCCGCCTCGGCCTCTGCCTCTGCCTCCTCCTCGGCGGTCTCGGCGACCTCGGTGGCCACGGACACGGCCTCCTGCTCGGTCACCTGCCCGTCGCCACCGCGTCCGCGCTTCTTGCGCTTGCCGCCGCCCCCGGCGGAGGCCGGCTGCTCCATGTGCACGATGACACCACGGCCGTTGCAGTGGACGCAGGTCTCGGAGAAGGACTCCAGCAGGCCCTGGCCGACCCGCTTGCGGGTCATCTGGACCAGGCCCAGCGAGGTCACTTCGGCCACCTGGTGCTTCGTACGGTCGCGGCCCAGGCACTCGAGCAGGCGCCGCAGCACCAGGTCCCGGTTGGACTCCAGGACCATGTCGATGAAGTCGATCACGATGATGCCGCCGAGGTCGCGCAGCCTGAGCTGGCGCACGATCTCCTCGGCCGCCTCCAGGTTGTTCCTGGTGACCGTCTCCTCGAGGTTGCCGCCCTGACCGGTGAACTTGCCGGTGTTGACGTCGATGACGACCATCGCCTCGGTCCGGTCGATCACCAGCGAACCACCGCTCGGCAGCCAGACCTTGCGGTCCAGCGCCTTGGCGAGTTGCTCGTCGATCCGGTACGTGGCGAAGACGTCGACCTCGGAGGTCCACTTCGACAGCCGGTCGGCCAGATCCGGGGCGACGTGCGAGACGTACCCGTGGATGGTCTCCCACGCGTCCTCGCCGCTGACGATGACCTTGGAGAAGTCCTCGTTGAAGATGTCGCGCACGACCCGGACGGTCATGTCCGGCTCGCCGTACAGCAGCGTCGGCGCGTTGCCGTTCTTGGACTTCTTCTGGATGTCCTCCCACTGCGCCTGCAGCCGCTCGACGTCCCGGCGCAGCTCGTCCTCGCTCGCACCCTCGGCGGCGGTGCGCACGATGACGCCCGCGTCGTCGGGGACGATCTTCTTCAGGATGCTCTTCAGCCGGGCCCTCTCGGTGTCGGGCAGCTTGCGGCTGATGCCGGTCATGGAGCCCTCGGGGACGTACACGAGGTAACGGCCCGGGAGGGATACCTGGCTGGTCAGACGGGCGCCCTTGTGCCCGATGGGGTCCTTCGTCACCTGGACGAGGACCGGCTGGCCGGACTTCAGGGCGGACTCGATACGGCGCGGCCCGTTGGCCATGCCCAGCGCCTCGAAGTTGACCTCACCGGCGTACAGGACGGCGTTGCGGCCCTTGCCGATGTCGATGAAGGCGGCCTCCATCGACGGCAGCACGTTCTGGACCTTGCCCAGGTAGACGTTGCCGACGTACGAGGTCGACTGCTCCTTGTTGACGTAGTGCTCGACGAGCACGCCGTCCTCCAGGACGCCGATCTGCGTGCGGTCGCCGTTCTGCCGGACGACCATCACGCGCTCGACGGCCTCGCGGCGGGCCAGGAACTCGGCCTCGGTGATGATCGGGACGCGGCGGCGGCCCTGCTCGCGGCCTTCCCGGCGGCGCTGCTTCTTGGCCTCCAGGCGGGTCGAGCCCCTGATGGACTGCACCTCGTCGGACGGCTCGGCGGCCTTGCGGGGCTCGCGGACCTTGACGACCGTGCGCTCCGGGTCGTCCTCGCCGAGCTCGGTGTCGACGCCGGAGTCACCGGCGCGACGACGGCGCCGGCGGCGGCGACGGCTGCTGGAGCTGGAGCCGCCGGACTCCTCCGAACGGGCCTCCTCGACGTCCTCTTCCTCCTGCTCGGCGGTGTCCTCGGCGTCCTGCTCGGCCTGCTCGGCGGCGAGTTCCTCGGCCTCGGCGTCCGCGCCCTCACCGGTCTCGCCGTCGACGGCGTCACCGCGACGACGGCGCCGGCCACCGCGCCGACGACGCCGACGCGAACCGGTCTCCTCGGCCTCGTCGCCCTCGGCGGCGTCCTCGACCGGCTCCTCCGGCTCCTCGGCCTCCTCGGCCTCGTCCTCGACGGTGGTCTCGGCGGTCCGGGCCTCGGCCTCGTCGCCGTAGTCGGCGCCCCGGCGGCGACGGCGGCGACGCGAGCCGGTCTGCTCCTCCGGGAACTCCTCGGCCGCCCGGATCTCCTCGACCTCCTCGACCTCATCGAGGTCATCGACCTCGGCAGCCTCGGCGGCCGCTTCGGCGGCGGCCCGCTGCGGGGTCTGGAACTTCGGCTCGGTGAAAACGGGCGCCTGGAACACGGCCACGGCGGGCCGTGCCGGGCGACGCGGCGCCTCGGCCTCGGCGGCGACGGGCTGCGCGGGCTCGGCGAAGCCGGTCGCGGCCTGCCGCTCGGCCCGGCGGCGGCGACGCGGGGCGGCAGCCTCGGCGGGGGCCTGCCGCGCTTCGGCGGCGGGAGCCTGCGGCGCCTCGACGGCCGGGGCTTCGGCGGCCTGCTCGGGCTCGGCGGCGGGTGCGGGTGCCTCTTCGGTCACGGAAGCCTCTTCGGTCACGGCGGCACCGGCCGGCGCGGTCACGCGGCGCGTGGCACGGCGGCGGGTACGGCGCGGGGCGGCCTCCTCCTCGGCGGAGGGGGCCGGGGCCTCGGCGGCAGCGGGGGCCTCGGTGACCTCGGTGACCTCGCTGGTCACGTCAGCCGCGGTGGTCGGGGCGGTCTGGTCCACCTCAGCGACCTCGGTGGCCTCCTCGGCGGCCTTCGGCGCACCGGCGGGCGCGGACGCCCGGCGAGCCGCACGGCGACGCGCACGGGCGGCGGGCGCGGCCTCCTCCACGACCGCGGGCGCCTCGGCGACCTCCGTCTCGGCGGCGGCCGGAGCGGCCTCGGGCGCAGGGGCCACTGCGGTCCCGGTCCCGGTCTCGCTGACCTCCGCCGGCGCGGGAGCACCGGCCGGCGCGGCCACGCGGCGCGTGGCACGGCGGCGGGTACGGGGCGGAGCGGGCTCCTCCGCGGCCTCGTCGGCCTCGGCCGGCGCGACGGCCGCGGGCGCCTCCTCGGCAGCCGGGGCAGCGGCGGGTACGACCGTCTCGGCGGTTTCCGCCGACGCCGGGGAACCGACGGGCGCGGACGCCCGGCGGGTCGCACGACGACGCGGACGCCCGGCGGGCGCGGCCTCCTCTACGACGGCGGGGGCCTCGGCGGCCACCTTCTCCTCGACCTCGTCGACCTCGGCGGCCGCTAGGGCCGGCGCGGTGACCTCGGCCGGGGCCTCGGCTCCGGCGGGCGGCCCCGCGGGGCGGGAAGCGGCACGGCGCCGACGACGCGGCGGCAGGGTGTCGCTGGGGGTGTTGGGTTCGGAACCCTCTGTGGGTTCGGTCGGCTCGAGCATGCGGGCGTTTCTCCCGTCAGGCTCCCGGGCGCCGCGCCTGGTCCGGCGTCGATCTGGTCGACCGCCGTTGACGTCCGCGGCTCGCGCGGTGCGCGGTGCCGCCGTCCGGGGCGCGGGCGCCACACGGGAGCTCTCTGTGTCCTGTCTCGCCGGTTCCGTACGCCGAATGCGTACGGCCTGGCGAAAGTCTTCTGGTCGGTGCGCTGCCCGACCCAGGTGGCTCCCGAGTACGAGGGCGGCGCTACGACGTCCGTCCCTACGCGGAACCTTCCGTCACCGGCGCCGTCGCGGCGGCAGTGGGAGCGGCCGTTGTGAGGGCCGCCACTGCCTCGCGGTCGGGCGCGAGCGGGTCGGTCACCGTGCCGGTCTCTTCATCGAACAGCCCCTGCGCCAGCCTGGTCACCGCTGCGGGGACCGGCGGCGCCAGGTCGGCCACGGCGCGGAGTCCGGACAGGACGTCGTCGGGTCGTACGGCAGGCGTCACGTGCCGAACAACCAGCCGCAGTATCGCACAGGGCTGGTCGATCGGCCTATCAGCCTGCGAACTCTGTGTTTCCTCACTCGAGGAGCACTCGAGGTTCACGACGGCCGAGCGGGCGTCGAAGGTACGGACGCCGTTCTTGGTCATGCGCTGGACCTCGACGGTGCCGGCCCCGTTGAAGGCCGCCACCGCGCGCTGCGCCTCGGCCGGGTCGACGCCGTCCAGCCGCAGCTCCCACACGGAAGCCGTCAGCCGGTCGGCGAGCCCCGGCGTACGGGCCTCTACCGCCTCGATGACGTCGAGCCCGGCGGGCAACGACTCGTCGAGGAGGACGCGCAACTTCTCCGGGTCACGCGCCTCGGTGAGCGCGATCTCCAGGTACTCCGCCTCACTGCCCGTGCCGGTGGGTGCGGCATTGGCGTACGACACCTTCGGATGCGGCGTGAACCCCGCCGAGTACGCCATCGGCACCTCGGCACGGCGCAGCGCACGCTCGAAGGCGCGCTGGAAGTCACGGTGGCTGGTGAACCGGAGGCGGCCGCGCTTGGTGTAGCGCAGTCGGATGCGCTGCACCGCGGGAGCGGGCGGCGGGCCTTCGGGCTGTCGCTTGCCCAGTGTCCTAGTCCTTCGTGAGAGCGGTCGTACTGCTACCAAGAGTACGTGTCTCGCGGCCCAAGGGTTCCCGCCGGGCCACCGGCTCCGGCTGCCGGGGCTCGCCGAAGAGCGTCCGGCGGACGTCGGCCCGCGCCTGCCGGGCGGCCTCCCGGGCGGCGGCGAGCGCCTGCCGGGTGACCCGCCCCACGGCCCGGGCGGCCTCGGCGACGGGCCGCAGCACCAGGTCCCGTACGACATGCCCGACCGGCGTGAGGACGGTGCGGTACACCCACCGCGCCGGCTCCACGAAGATCCACCGGATGAGGGTCCCGAGGACCCGTCCGACAGCGAGCGAGACATACCCGGCGATCCGCCAGGCGTGCCCGAGCGCGGCCCCGATCTCGCGCCCGATCACCGCGAGCACCCGGCCGACCGGCGTGAGCACCCACCGCCACAGGGCGAGCGCGGGCAGCACCAGCAGGACACGGGCGATCCAGTACAGGACGGTGCCGATGCCGGACAGGACCATGCCGATGCCGGTGGCGACCATCCGCACCACCCGGGCGACGGCCTGCCCCACCGGTCTGAGCACCCACATCACCGCGTGCCCGACCGGTGTGAGCACGCGCGCGTACAGCCGGACCAGGGCGTGCCCGAGGGGCGTGAGCAGATACCGGTACAGCCACCCCAGGGGCACCACGACGAGCGTGTGGACGAGCCAGGCGATCCCCCTGCCGACGGGCGTCAGCAGGTACCGCCACAGGAACCGCGCCACGGCCGCCGACGCGTCCCACACCAGCCGCACCGGCACGACCAGCACGAGCACGACGATCCGTACGGGAATCCGGAGCGCGACGACGAGACACCCCTGCGCGCGCTCGGGCGGGGGCGGCGGCTTCTGCATCTCCATGTCCGGCGGCGGCTAACCGACGACCTGGACGGTCGTCCCCTTGGTGGCGAAGTCCCACATCGCCTTGCCGTCCGCCGCGCGCTCGCGTACGGCGCCGGTGCGCAGGCCGGGACTGGGCGACGGTGACGACCCGTCGACCGCATTGGAGAAAGCGGAAGAAGTCCCGAAGTAAACGGCGTTCTCTATCTCCACGCCGTCACTGCCGACGCCCGTCTCACGCCGGAACGTCACGGAATAGGCCCCCTTGGCCGGCGTCACCGTCCCGGGCCAGACCCCGAACGTACGCAGGGACTTCCCGTCGGCCCCGACCAGCCACACCCGCTTCTGCCCCACCGAATACACCACCCGGCGTCCCGAACCGGAGCCGGCGGGCACCTCGTACCGCGGCGGCTCGGGCGCGGAGGAGTGGGGAGCCTTCGCACTCGGCGTCGGGGACGCACCACCGGTCAGCGCGTTCGGAATGTCCCTCCGGGCCTGCACGGACAGCACGAGCACCACGGCAAGTGCCCCCACCAACAGCCCGGTTATCCAGGCACCCGCGGGCACCCTACGCCTCGACACTGGACCAGTCTCCCCAAACGCCCCATACGGACCTCCCCGACGTCGGCCCTTCGTGTCAGTAGATTATCCGTGCGAAAGCCCACCGGGCTCGGCGTACCGGTCACTCCCCGCTCGGCGGCAGGTCCTGCTCGGTCCAGATCGTCTTGCCGGTGGAGGTGTAGCGGGTGCCCCAGTGGTGGGTCAACTGCGCGATGATGAACAGGCCCCGGCCTCCCTCGTCGTCGCTCGCGGCGTGCCGCAGATTGGGCGCGGTGTGGCCGGTGTCGGAGACTTCGCAGATCAGGGTCCGGTCACGGATCAGGCGTACCTGGATCGGGCCGCCGACGTAGCGGATGGCGTTGGTGACCAGTTCGCTGACGATGAGCTCACTGGTGAACGCCAGGTCGTCCAGCCCCCAGTCGCCGAGCTGCTTGCTGACGGCGGTGCGGATGGTGGCCACCGCCGCCGGGTCCGGGGGCGGTTCCCACTGGGTGAACTGGTTCCGGTCGAGCAGGCGTGTGCGGGCCACGAGCAGCGTCGCGTCCTCGTCGACCGGCCCGGGCAGCAGGGTGGTCACCGCCCGGTCGCACAGCTCTTCCAGGGACGTTCCGCCGTCGGCGAGAACCTGGGACAGCTGCCCGAGCCCGGCGTCCCGGCCGTCGGCCGCCTGGAGGAGGCCTCCCGTGAAGAGGGCGACGAGGCTGCCCGGCGAGAGCTGAAGTTCCGTGCTCCGGTAGGGCAGGCCACCGATTCCCAGCGGCGGTCCGGGAGGCAGTTCCGGATAGTCGACGACGCACGTGTGCGGTTCGACGACCGCCAGCACCGACTCCCCGGCCCGCGCCAGGCTGCACCTCCCCGAGACGGGGTCGTACACCACGTACAGGCAGCTCACCCCCCGGGCCTCGTCGGCCTGCGGCCTCGGGTGGCCCGGACCGTGGCCGGCCTCGCGCTCGTGCGCGGTCTGCTCGACCAGGTCGTCCAGGCGGGCCAGGAGCTCGTCCGGGCTCAGGTCCAGCCGGGCCAGGACCCGCACACCCGTACGCAGGCGTCCCATGGTGGCCGCGGCGCGCAGGCCGTGACCGAGCACGTCCCCGACGACCAGGCCGACCCGGGTGCCCGACAGGGGGATTACGTCGTACCAGTCGCCGCCCACCCCGGACCCGCTGTCGGCGGGCAGGTAGCGGCTCGCCGAGTCGAGGGCGGTGTGCGGCGGCAGACGGCGCGGAAGCAGGCTCCGCTGGAGTTTCAGGGCCACCGCGTGGCCACGGGTGACTGCCGGCATCAGCACGACACCGAGCAGCAGGGCACCCAGGCCCAGAACGGTGACCCCGCCGGTCGGTCCGATCAGCGGCAGGTCGACGCTGGTCGCACCGTACCCCGGGGCCGCGTAGACGAAGGTGGCGTAGAGGAACAGGCAGAGCATGATCAGCCCGCCCAGCCCTGGCAATACGCCCTTGAAGACCAGGTCCTTGGTGCTGCGGGTGAGGATCTTGCGGTGGTACCACAGGCAGGCGAACCCGGTCAGCCCGTACTGGAACGTGATCGCGAGGCCGACCGAATCGATCGAGTCGGCCAGCACGTTCCCGCTGAAGGAGGCCAGCAGGACCAGGAAGGCGATCGAGACCGCCCCCATGCCGACGGTCGACCAGGTCGGGGTGAGGAACCTGCGGTGGACCCGGGCGAACCGGGAGGGGAGGGCCTTGTGGACCGCCATGGAGAAGACGGTCCGGGCCAGCGGCAGGATGGTGGTCTGGGTGGAGGCCAGCGCCGAGGTCAGCACCATGAGGATCAGCAGTCTCGACAGGAGAAGCCCTGTGTCGTGGCTCCCGAAGACGGCGTCGCCCAGTCCGGAGAGCACATCGTCGGAGTTGTCGGTGTTGCCCAGCCCGACGCCCGAGGAGCCGACTCCGGCGAAGGACTGCGCCGAGGTGGTCACGAACGCGTACATGATCAGGAGCAGCACGGTGGACATGACCGCGGCACGCCCGGGGATGCGTGTGCTGTCGACGGTTTCCTCGTTGATCGAGACGGCGGTGTCCCAGCCCCAGTAGATGAAGACCGCCGCCAGGAGGCCCGAAGTGAGGGCCTTCGCCGAGGACACCTCGAAGGGGTTGAACCAGGAGGCGGAGACATGGATCGCCGTCGGGGGAGGGTCGGTGTAGACCCTGACCAGCGCGGCCACGGCGAAAAGGACCAGCATCCCCGCTTCCAGGCACAGCAGCCAGCGCTGGACGGCGGCCGAGAGCTCGATGCCGACATAGCAGACCGTGGTCATCACGGTGATCCAGACGATGCCCGCCACGGTGGTCCACAGCCGGTCCTCCGCCAGTCCGTTCAGGCCCGCCAACCGAAAGCTGTAGGTGCCGGCGATCTCGGCGAGGCTCGCCATGGCGATGACGTTGGCGACGATGATGCCCCAGCCGCCCATCCAGCCGGTGCGTGGGCCGAAGGCCCGGGTCGTCCAGATGAAGGTGGTTCCGCAGTCGGCGTTGCTCGCGTTGAGCTCCCGGAAGGCGTACGCGATCAGCAGCATCGGGACGAACGCCACCATCGTGACGATCGGGGCCTGCGGGCCGACCGCCGCCACGATGAGGCCCAGCGTCGCGGCGATGCTGTAGGCCGGGGCGGTGGAGGCCAGCCCGATGACCACCGAGGAGAACATGCCCAGGGCGTCGTTCTGGAGCCCCTTCCGGCCGGCCCCCGTCCCGGGAGCGGGGCGGCCGGCGGACACGGCGCCGCGAAAGTGCCTCACACTTGATTCCAACGCCGGGCCACCCCCTCCGCAACAGAGCAGGGGCAGTCGGAAAGCCGCCGGTCACCCGATTCGCCGCGCACCACTGAGCCCCTTCCGGAACAGGAAGGGGCCCAAGAAGGTCACATGGCCAGCGCTTCCGTCACCCGGTGTGGAGTGCCTCGCTCACCTCAGTGCGTGTGACCGCTGGGCGCCGGCGCGGCGTTCTTGACCGTCAGGGGAAGCAACTTCTTGCCGGTCGGGCCGATTTGTATGGCCGTGTCCATCTGCGGGCACACCCCGCAGTCGAAGCAAGGCGTCCACCGGCAGTCCTCCACCTCGGTCTCGTCGAGGGCGTCCTGCCAGTCCTCCCAGAGCCAGTCCTTGTCCAGGCCGGAGTCGAGGTGGTCCCAGGGCAGGACCTCCTCGTAGGTGCGCTCGCGGGTGGTGTACCAGTCGACGTCGACGCCGAAGGGGGCAAGCGCCTTCTCCGCGCACCGCATCCAGCGGTCGTAGGAGAAGTGCTCGCGCCAGCCGTCGAAGCGGCCGCCGTCGTCGTACACGGCGCGGATGACGGCGCCGATGCGGCGGTCGCCCCGGGACAGCAGGCCCTCGACGATGCCGGGCTTGCCGTCGTGGTAGCGGAAGCCGATGGAGCGGCCGTACTTCTTGTCGCCGCGGATCTTGTCACGGAGTTTTTCGAGGCGGGCGTCCGTCTCCTCGGCCGACAGCTGCGGGGCCCACTGGAACGGGGTGTGGGGCTTGGGGACGAAGCCGCCGATCGAGACCGTGCAGCGGATGTCGTTGGAGCCGGAGACCTCGCGGCCCTTCTGGATGACGCGGGTCGCCATGTCGGCGATCTGCAGCACGTCCTCGTCCGTTTCCGTCGGCAGGCCGCACATGAAGTACAGCTTCACCTGGCGCCAGCCGTTGCCGTAGGCGGTGGCGACGGTCCTGATCAGGTCCTCTTCCGAGACCATCTTGTTGATGACCTTGCGGATGCGTTCCGAGCCGCCCTCCGGGGCGAAGGTCAGGCCGGAGCGGCGGCCGTTGCGCGTCAGCTCGTTCGCCAGGTCGATGTTGAAGGCGTCGACGCGGGTGGAGGGCAGCGAAAGGCCGATCTTGTCGTCCTCGTAGCGGTCGGCCAGGCCCTTGGCGATGTCGCCGATCTCCGAGTGGTCCGCCGAGGAGAGCGACAGCAGGCCCACCTCCTCGAAGCCCGTCGCCTTCAGGCCCTTGTCGACCATGTCGCCGATGCCCGTGATGGAGCGTTCGCGGACCGGGCGGGTGATCATGCCCGCCTGGCAGAAGCGGCAGCCGCGCGTGCAGCCCCGGAAGATCTCCACCGACATGCGCTCGTGGACCGTCTCGGCGAGCGGGACCAGGGGCTGCTTGGGGTACGGCCACTCGTCGAGGTCCATGACCGTGTGCTTCGACACGCGCCACGGGACGCCCGACTTGTTCGGGACCACGCGGGCGATACGGCCGTCGGGGAGGTACTCGACGTCGTAGAAGGCCGGGATGTACACCCCGCCGGTCTTCGCCAGGCGGAAGAGGACCTCCTCGCGGCCGCCGGGGCGGCCCTCCGCCTTCCACTCGCGGATGATCCGGGTCATGTCGAGCACGGCCTGCTCGCCGTCACCGATGACGGCCGCGTCGATGAAGTCGGCGATCGGCTCGGGGTTGAAGGCCGCGTGGCCGCCCGCGAGCACGATCGGGTCGTCGATCGTGCGGTCCTTGGACTCCAGGGGGATGCCCGCCAGGTCCAGGGCCGTGAGCATGTTCGTGTAGCCCAGCTCCGTGGAGAAGGACAGACCGAACACGTCGAAGGCCTTCACCGGGCGGTGGCTGTCCACCGTGAACTGCGGGACGCCGTGCTCCCGCATCAGCGCCTCCAGGTCCGGCCACACGCTGTAGGTGCGCTCGGCGAGGACGCCCTCCTGCTCGTTGAGGACCTCGTAGAGGATCATGACGCCCTGGTTGGGCAGGCCGACCTCGTACGCGTCCGGGTACATGAGCGCCCAGCGGACGTCACAGCTGTCCCACGGCTTGACGGTGGAGTTGAGCTCGCCGCCTACGTACTGGATCGGCTTCTGCACATGCGGGAGCAGGGCCTCGAGCTGTGGGAAGACCGACTCGACAGACATCGCGGGGGTTACCTTCGTGAGCTGACAGGGGTGACCATCTAGCGTAACCCGGCCGGGGGCCTCCCCCGTACGCCCGAAGAGATGCCCCATGAGACGCCCGAGGAGGCGCCCGGGAGACGTTCAGACGGACGCCCGGGACCGGGTCTTCTTCCAGGTCTCCGGCAGCTCCGCCTCCACCGCCGCCGCCCGCTGCTCCTCCCGCCCGTACAGCACCCCGTACGTGAACGTGTCCTCCCCCGCCGCGTGCGCCACCGCGGACAGCTCGCGCAGGGTCTGGCGGGCCATGACGCTGTCCTGGTGTTCGCCGAGGAGCTTCGTCAGGGACTTCATGGACTTGGCCAGAGTCGCGGCCGGGGAGCCGAGGGCGGGTGTGGCGGCCTCCGCCGTGTAGCGGGTGCTTTTGGCCTTCTTGCGGGCCTCGTGCAGGGCGGTGTCGCGGTCGTGGCCGGGCGGCGTGTCGATCGCCTGTTCCACGAGCCGGGAGACCCGGCGCAGCTCCTTGCGTACGGCCTTGGAGATCACCTTGGACGGCTTCTTCCCGGCCCGCTTCCGCAGGGGCGGGTCGGCGAGCAGGGCGTCCAGGGTGTCGAGCAGCGCCAGGTACCGCTCGGAGTCCAGGACGCCGATGACATGGGACCGCGATCCGCCGCGCCCGCCCTCCGCCCAGGCGTGCACCCGGTCGCCCACGGGGCCGCGGACCAGCGTGTCCGGCAGCTCGTCCAGGGCCGCCGTCAGGCGCTCGGCCAGCACCTCCCGGTCGCGGTCGGCGCCCAGTTCGCCCGCGAGCCACTTCAGATCGTCTCCGATCGGGTCGGTGACGGCCCGGTCGAACAGCTTGCGGTGGGCGCGCAGGGCGCTGCGGGCCCGGCGGGTGGCCACCCGCATGCGGTGCACGGAGTCCTCGACGTCCCTGCGTACGGCCGGGTCGGCTTCGACGATGGCGTCGCGCTGCGCGCGGAGGTAGGCGAGGACGTGGTCGCCGGCGGTGACGGGCTCGGCGGGCCGCTGCCGTCCCTTCTTCTGCGGCGCGGTTTCCGCCAGTGCCCTGGCCACCTTCGAGGGTGACGTGGACGGTCGTACGCCCGCCTTGCGCAGCCGCTTCTCCACCTTGTCGAGGAAGGCGGGGTCCCCGTCGTCGGCGAGCTCCACCTCGATCTCGGTCCACTGGGCCAGGCCGCCGCTGCCGGTGAGGCGCTCCGCCGTCACGGCGTCCACGCTGGCCTCGGCGAGCAGCCGCCCGTCGGCGTCGACGAGGTGGCGTACGTCGCGGACGGAGCGCAGCCGGACCACAGGGAGCAGTTCCGCGTCGCGGACACGGGAGCGGACCAGGGCCATGAGGTCGTCCGGGACCGTGTCCGACAGCGGCGCCCGGATCTCGTCGCGCACACCCGGACCGACCGGGAACTTCAGGTGCCAGCCGGCGTCGGAGCCGCCGGTGCGGCGGCGCAGGGTGAGGCGGGAGGCGGCCAGGCGTTCGTCGAGGGTGTCGTAGTAGGTGGCGTCCAGCTCCACGACGCCCTTGTCGAGCACGCCCGCCACCCCGGCGACGCCGGTCAGGTCGGGCAGACCGCTCTCGTCGGACTCGTACTTGCGCTCGATCTCCCGCTTCGTATCCGCCATGAACCGAATCTAGCCGCGATTCACCTGGGTAATCCCCCTATGCGGACATCGGCCGTTGCACCCTGATGGACTGCAACAGGCCCACCGCCACCCACACCGCGAACATCGACGAGCCGCCGTACGACACGAACGGCAGCGGCAGGCCGGTGACCGGCATGATGCCCAGGGTCATGCCGATGTTCTCGAAGGACTGGAAGGCGAACCAGGCCACTGTCCCGGCGGCGACGATCGTGCCGTACAGCTCGGTGGAGTCGCGGGCGATGCGGCAGGCACGCCAGAGGACCACGCCCAGCAGGAGGATGATCAGGCCCGCGCCGAGGAAGCCCAGCTCCTCTCCCGCGACCGTGAAGACGAAGTCGGTCTGCTGCTCGGGCACGAACTGGCCGGTGGTCTGCGAGCCGTGGAAGAGGCCCGCGCCGGTCAGGCCGCCGGAGCCGATGGCGATGCGCGCCTGGTTGGTGTTGTAGCCGACGCCGGCCGGGTCGAGGTCGGGATTGGCGAACGCCGCGAAGCGGTTGATCTGGTACTCGTCCAGGATGTGCAGCTGCCAGATGGCGATGCAGCCGATGACCCCGGCGGTGAGCAGGCCGAAGACCCAGCGGTTGGAGGCGCCCGAGGCGAGCAGCACGCCCAGGATGATCGCCACCATGGCCAGGACCGAGCCGAGGTCGGGCATGAGCAGCAGGATCAGGATCGGTACGGCGGCCAGACACAGGGACTGGAACACGGTCCGGTGGTCCGGGTACGGCTTGTCGCCCGCGTCCACCCGCGCGGCCAGCAGCATCGCCATGCCCAGGATGATCGTCACCTTGAGGAACTCGGCGGGCTGGAGCGAGAAGCCGCCGATGACGAGCCAGTTGCGCTGGCCGTTGATCGTCGCGCCGAGCGGGGTGAGGACCACCAGGGAGAGGAGCACCGACACGCCGTAGAGGATCGGCACGGCGTTGCGCAGGGCCCGGTGGCCGAGCCAGACCGTGCCGATCATCAGGGCGATCCCGATGCCGAGGTTCATCAGGTGCCGGACCAGGAAGAAGTAGGGGTCGCCCTGGTTGATCTCGGTACGGTTGCGGGTCGCGGAGTAGACCAGCAGCGAGCCGAGCATGGACAGCGCGAGGGCCGCCAGCAGTATCGGCCAGTCCAGCCGGCGGGCCATCGAGTCGCGGGCGAGGATCCGGGTCCAACCGGGCCGCTCGGGGCCGTACCCGGAGACGGAGAAGCTGTTGGCGCCGGTCATGTGAGCATCCTCCGGCTTCCCCGCCCGCGTCGCCGCCTGCGGGTGTCGCGGTTGCCGGTGTCGGGCGAGGCGGTGGTCGCCGCGGGCTGCGACTCGTCCGGGGACGCCGAGTCCGTCGGGGTGGCCTGGACGTCCTTGGCGGGGTCGTCGGAGACCTTCGGCGACTTGATCGTGCCGTCCGTACGGACCTTCGGCAGGCCCTTCTGCGGGGTGGGCAGCAGCGCCTTCTTCTTGTCGATCGAGCCGTCCGCCTGGACGCCGTACATCGCGCTGTAGATGTTGCGCACGGCCTCACCGGAGGCGCCGGAACCCGTACCGGCCTGGGCGATCGTCATGACGACCGTGTAGTCCTTGCTGTAGGTGGCCAGCCACGACGTGGTCTGCTTGCCGTAGACCTCGGCGGTACCGGTCTTTGCGTGCAGCTCGATCTTGTCCTGGGGCCAGCCGCCGAACTTCCAGGCGGCGGTACCGCGGGTGATGACGCCGGCGAGGGCCGAGTCCATGCCCTTGAGCGTGGCCCGGCTGACCGGCAGCTTGCCGCGGGTCCGGGGCTTGATCTCCTGGACCGTCCGGCCGTCGGCGCTGATGATCGCCTTGCCGATGGTCGGCGTGTGGACGGTGCCGCCGTTGGCGAGGGCGCCGTAGATCATGGCCTCCTGGATCGGCGTGACGAGGGTGTCGCCCTGGCCGATGGAGTAGTTGATCTCGTCACCCTCGCGCATCTTGTTGCCCTCGAGGCAGTTCTCGTAGGCGATCTTCTCGACGTACGTGCCGTCCTTCTTGCCGGTCTTGCACCAGGCGTCCTTGTTGGCCTTCCAGTAGGCCAGCTTCCACTGGCGGTCCGGGACGCGGCCGGTGACCTCGTTGGGCAGGTCGACGCCGGTCTCCTTGCCGAGGCCGAACTGGTGGGCGGTCTTGAAGAAGTAGTCCTTGGGCTGGCCCTTCTTGGGGTTGATGCCGCCGTCCCTCTTCCACTCCCTGTCGGCGAGGCCGTAGAAGACGGTGTCGCAGGAGACCTCCAGCGCCCGGCCGAGCGAGATCGGGCCGAAGCTCTCCCCCTCGAAGTTCTTGAACACCTGACCGCCGACGGAGTACGAGCTGGTGCACGGATACCCGCCGTCCCACTCGTAGCCGGCCTGGACGGCGGCGGCCGTGGAGACCACCTTGAAGGTCGAACCGGGCGCGGCCTGACCCTGTATGGCCCTGTTGAGCAGCGGGTAGTCGCTGTTCTTCCCGGTGAGCTTCTTGTAGTCCTTGGCGGAGATGCCGCCGACCCAGACGTTCGGGTCGTAGGCCGGGGCCGAGGCCATGGCGACGATCCGGCCGGTCTTGGCCTCCATCACCACGACCGCGCCGGAGTCGGCCTTGTAGTTCTCACCGGTGATCTTGTCGTACTGCTGGCGGGCGATCTTCATGGCCTTGTCCAGCTCGTACTCCGCGACCCGCTGGACCCGGGAGTCGATGCTGGTGACGAGGTTGGCGCCGGGCTCGGCGGAGTCCGCCTCGGCCTTGCCGATGACGCGGCCGAGGTTGTCGACCTCGTAGCGGGTGACGCCGGCCTTGCCGCGCAGTTCCTTGTCGTACTGGCGCTCCAGGCCGTTGCGGCCGACCATGTCGGAGCGCAGGTAGGGCGAGTCGGTGTCCTTGGCCTGCTGGATCTCGCTGTCGGTGACCGGCGAGAGGTAGCCCAGGACCTGGGAGGTGTTGGCCTTGCCGGGGGCCGGGTAGCGGCGCACGGCCTCCGGTTCGGCGGTGATGCCGGGGAAGTCCTCGGCGCGCTCGCGGATCTGCAGGGCCTGCTTGGGGGTGGCCTCGTCGGTGATCGGGATCGGCTGGTACGGGGAGCCGTTCCAGCACGGCTGCGGGGTCTTGGCGTCGCACAGCCGGACCTTCTGCATGACCTCCTCGGGGTCCATGCCGAGGACCCCGGCCAGCTTGGTGAGGACGGCCTTGCCGCCGTCCTTCTGCTTCAGCAGGTCGGTACGGGAGGCGGAGACCACCAGCCGGGTCTCGTTGTCGGCGAGGGCCACGCCCCGCGCGTCCAGGATCGAGCCGCGTACGGCGGGCTGGACGACCTGCTGGACGTGGTTGCCGGAGGCTTCCTTCTGGTATTCGGCGCCCTCACGGATCTGCAGGTACCACAGGCGCCCGCCGAGGGTGCCGAGCAGGGAGAGGACGAGGATCTGGATCACGACGAGCCGGGTCTGGACCCGTGGGGTCCGTCCGGTCTCCGGAATATTTGTCATGGGCGAAGCCCATTCCTTGGAAGGGTGGTGGTGGGAGACGGGTGGGCACTGGTCACTGCGGCTGCCTCCCCCTCTCAGTGTGTGTATGTGTCATATACGACGGAGCTGTGCGCGCCTCCGCGCGGCCCGGACGCGCTCACGGTCGTCAACTCACCGGCGTTCACGGCCGCTTGACTCCCTTGATGCGGCCCACGCGCGTGGTGCGGGTGCGGGCCTTGGCCTTCAGGCCGCCCAGGCCGCCGCGCTGGCTGCCGATGCGCAGGCCGGTACCGGAGGAGAGCCAGCCCGAGGAGATGTCGGTGGCCTTGGTCGCGGAGGTGGTCTCCGCGAGCGGGTCGTTCTCGGCACGGCGGGCCAGGGCGATGATCCCGGGCACGACGAACGGCGCGAGCAGCAGGTCGTACACGGCGGCCGTGGTCAGCAGGCTGACGAGGCCGACATGGCGGGCGGCGGTGTCACCGACGAGGGCGCCCACCCCGGCGTACAGCAGCGTCGAGCCGATCGCGGCGGCGACCACGACGACCATCGGGCCGGTGGCCGACTTCAGGCGGCCGTTCTCCGGCTTGATGAGCCCGGCGAAGTAGCCGACGACGCACAGCACCAGCGCGTACCGGCCGGCGGCGTGGTCGGCGGGCGGGGCGAGGTCGGCGAGGAGTCCCGCACCGAAGCCGACGAGGGCGCCGCCGACATGGCCGTAGACGATCGCCAGGCCCAGCACGGTGAGCAGCAGCAGGTCGGGTACGGCGCCCGGGAGATGGAGGCGGGCGAGGACACTGACCTGGATGACCAGGGCGACGACGACCAGCGCGGTGGAGAGCAGGATCCGGTTGAGACGCATGGGACTTCGAGCTCCTACTGCTGCTGGTCGTTGGCGGTCGCGTCGGCGGACGGGGTGACCGTCACGGTCACCGTCGGCGTCGGGGTCGGCTGGGGCTTGGCCGGGAGCACCTCGTCGCGCGGGTCCTTCTTCGGCGCCTCGACGACGACACCGACGATGTCGAGCTTGGTGAAGCCGACGAACGGCGTGACGTACAGGGTGCGGGTCAGGCCGCCGCCGGAGGGGTCGACCCGGGAGACGACGCCTACGGGCACGCCGGGCACGAACGGCTTGTCGGCCTGGGAGCCGAAGGTGACGAGCCGGTCGCCCTTCTTCACCTCCGCCTTGCCGTTGAGGAGTTCGACGCGCAGCGGGCGGTCGCCCTGCCCGGAGGCGAAGCCGAGTTCGTCGCTGCCCTCCATCCGGGTGCCGACGGTGAAGTCGGGGTCGTTGGCCAGCAGCACGGTGGAGGTGTTCGGGCCGACGGTGGTGACGCGCCCGACCAGGCCGTCCCCGTTGAGCACGGTCATGTCCCGCTTGATGCCGTCGTTCGCGCCGACGTCGATGGTGATGGTCCAGGAGAAGCCCTGGGCCGAGCCTATGGCGATCACCTCGGCGCCCTTGATGCCGTACTGGCCCTCGCCCGCGATCTTCAGCATCCTGTCGAGCTGCTTCAGGCGGCTGCGGTTGCGTTCGTCGCTGCCGAGCTTCGCCTTGAGAGCCGCGTTCTCCTTCTCCAGCCGGGCGAGCCGGTCGTGCCGCGCACCGGAGTCACGGACCGCGGACACGGCGTTGCCGACCGGGTCGACCGCCGACGACACCCCGTTCTCGATCGGGCCGAAGACCGCGGCCGCGGCCTGCCGGGCACCGTCGACCGGGGAGTTCTGGCCGCCGCGGATGTCCACCGTGATCAGCGCGAAGGCGATGGCGATCAGCAGCACCAGGAGCAGCCGGCTCTCTTTCGTGTCCCTCACGTGCGGCGGCCGTGCCCTTCCTCATAGGAATTTCTGGGAGCTTGTGCCTCTATATCAACGATCCGCCGTACGAGAGGAGATCATCTCGTACGGCGGAATCGAAGAGTTACGTCATCTGCGCGGCTGGGCGTCCAGGACCTGCTGGAGCGCCTCGAACTCCTCGACGCACTTGCCGGAGCCGAGCGCCACGCTGTCCAGCGGGTCCTCGGCGATGTGGATCGGCATGCCGGTCTCCCGGCGCAGCCGCTCGTCGAGCCCGCGCAGCAGGGCGCCGCCGCCGGTCAGGACGATGCCCCGGTCCATGATGTCGCCGGACAGCTCCGGCGGGCACTTGTCGAGGGTCGTCTTCACGGCGTCGACGATCGCGTTGACGGGCTCCTCGATCGCCTTGCGCACTTCGGCGGCGGAGATGACGACGGTCTTCGGCAGCCCGGAGACGAGGTCCCGGCCGCGGATTTCGGTGTGCTCGTCAGTGTCGAGTTCGTACGCGGAGCCGATCGTGATCTTGATCTGCTCGGCGGTCCGCTCACCGAGGAGGAGGCTGTACTCCTTCTTGATGTGCTGGATGATCGCGTTGTCCAGTTCGTCGCCCGCGACGCGGATGGACTGGGCGGTGACGATGCCGCCGAGCGAGATGACCGCGACCTCCGTGGTACCGCCGCCGATGTCCACCACCATGTTGCCGGTGGCCTCGTGGACCGGCAGGCCGGAGCCGATGGCTGCCGCCATGGGCTCCTCGATGATGTGCACCTGGCGGGCACCGGCCTGGGACGACGCCTCAATCACGGCGCGGCGCTCGACGCCGGTGATGCCGGAGGGCACACAGACCACGACGCGCGGCCTCGCGAGATACCTCCGCTTGTGGATCTTCAGGATGAAGTAGCGGAGCATCCGCTCGGTGATCTCGAAGTCGGCGATGACGCCGTCCTTCAGCGGGCGTACGGCAACGATGTTGCCCGGGGTCCGCCCGATCATCTTCTTCGCTTCGGCCCCGACCGCGAGGATGCCACCGGTGTTCGTGTTGATCGCGACGACGGACGGCTCGTTGAGTACGATCCCGCGACCCCTGACGTACACCAGCGTGTTGGCGGTCCCGAGGTCGACAGCCATGTCACGGCCGATGAACGACATTGAGTTCCCCATCAGGATTCGTCTGGCCTTCCCACGAGCTTTTGAGGGCTTTTCAGGTCGGCGAGGTGGGTGCTGTGACGTGAAGGCTTCCATCGTAAACGCGCCTGCACGAACACTGCGCGAGGGTCTTCGCCATTGTCAGCAGATGGCCGAGCGCCTCGCTTGTGGAGACGGCCCAACGGGGGCACGCGTTCCCCCGATCGGCACGCATATGCCAAGCGGCGGCCGAAAAGGTACGGGTGGAGCAGGTCAAGGGGCGGGCCGAGGTGACGGCCCCTCAGAAAAAACCCTGGGGAATTCGCTTCGCGAGAGGCTGGTGCGGCCTCCTTCGGGGCCCCGGGGTGGGCATGGGCGGGGCCGTCCGGGTGCGCGGATTTGACTTCTCGCAGAGCGCGATGTGCGGGCCGGACCGCTCGGAGGCGGGCGGCGCGTGGGTCGGACGGTGCGACGGCGGGGCGGGGCGCCGGTGGCTCGGGGGTGGAGCCGGTTCGGGGCGGGGCGAATCGGCCGCCCGAGGACGGCACCGCAGGCCCGAACACGGGGCGGGCCGAGCGCGCGCGTCACCCGAACGGCGGCGCGGGCGCCGGTGGCCGGGCCGGTCTGCCGGGGCTCGTGGGCCGGCGGCGGTGGACACGCGCGGTCACGGTGCCCGGTTCCGGCCCGGCGCAGCCCCGGCGGCACAGCGGAGCCGTCAGGCGCGGCCCGGGAAGAAGATCTTCACCTCGCGGTCGGCCGACTCCTCGGAGTCGGAGGCGTGGATCAGGTTCTCGCGGACGATGACGCCGTAGTCGCCGCGGATGGAGCCGGGGGGCGCGGCGATCGGGTCGGTGGGGCCGGCCAGGGCGCGCAGGCCCTCGATGACGCGCTCGCCCTCGACGATCATGGCCACGACCGGACCGGAGGCCATGAACTCCACGAGCGGCTCGTAGAAGGGCTTGCCCTTGTGCTCGCCGTAGTGCTGCTCCAGCGTCTCCTGGTCCAGCGTGCGCAGCTCCAGCGCGGTGATCTGCCAGCCGGCCTTGCGCTCGATACGGCTGATGATCTCGCCGGTCAGGCCGCGACGGACGGCGTCGGGCTTGAGCAGGACGAGGGTGCGCTGGGTCACGGGAGGACTCCTTCTGACGGACGTGTGCGGTGGGACGAGGTTACAGGGCGTGTCCGTACGCCTGTTACGCAGCGTCAGCTGTGGTGGAGGACTCCCCCTGCGCGGCGAATCTCGCCCTGGCCTCGTCCACCTTCCGCCCGAAATGCACCGACGCCCACCACAGCGCCGCGAACACCGCCCCCAGGAAGAACATCATCGGCACGAAGAACCCGGAGGCGACCAGCGCCATCTGCAGGGCCCAGCCGAGGGCCACGCCCCCGGGCCGGGTCACCATGCCGCACAGCGCCACGCTCAGGAACATCGCGATGCCGCAGACCGTCCACACCGTCGACGTCGACAGGTCGTCGTCCTTCATCGCCACCAGCCCGGCGAAGCCGATGACGAAGAACTCGCCGATCAGGGTGGAAGAACAGAGTGTTCGCATGGGAGTCCCCTTCAGCCCTTCCCCAGCAGCAGTCGGGCCTCGCCGACCGTGATGACGGAACCGGTGACGAGGACGCCGCCGCCGGCGAACTCGCCCTCCTCCTCGGCCAGCGTGATGGCCGCCTCCAGCGCGTCCGGCAGCCGCGGCTCGACCTGCACCCGCTCCTCGCCGAACACCTCGACGGCGATCGCGGCCAGCTCGTCGGCGTCCATGGCGCGGTGGCTGGAGTTCTGAGTGACGACGACCTCGGCGAAGAGCGGCTCGAAGGCCTCCAGCAGCCCGCGCACGTTCTTGTCGCCGCTCGCGCCCACGACCCCGATCAGCCGGCTGAAGTCGAACGCCTCCCGCACGGCCTCCGCGGTCGCCTGCGCGCCCGCCGGATTGTGCGCCGCGTCCAGGACGACGGTGGGTGACCGCCGTACTACCTCCAGCCGACCCGGCGAGGAGACGGCCGCGAAGGCCTTGCGGACGGTGTCGACGTCCAGCGGCTCCGCCCGCCGCGCGCCGACCCCGAAGAACGCCTCGACGGCGGCGAGCGCGACGGCCGCGTTGTGCGCCTGATGCGCCCCGTGCAGCGGGAGGTAGACCTCCGGGTACTCACCGCCCAGCCCGCGCAGCGTCACCAACTGCCCGCCGACCGCCACCTGCCGCGCCACGACGCCGAACTCCAGCCCCTCACGGGCCACGGTCGCGTCGACCCCCACCGCCTTCTTCAGCAGCACCTGCGCCGCGTCCACCGGCTGCTGCGCCAGGATGACGGTCGCGCCCTGCTTGACGATGCCCGCCTTCTCCGTGGCGATCTCGGCGTGCGTCTCACCGAGCCGGTCGGTGTGGTCGAGGCCGATCGGCGTGACGACGGCGACATCCCCGTCGATGACGTTGGTGGCGTCCCAGGAACCGCCCATCCCCACTTCCACGACGGCCACGTCCACGGGCGCGTCCGCGAACGCCGCGTACGCCATGCCGGTGAGCACCTCGAAGAAGGAGAGCCGGAACTCCTGCTGCGCGTCGACCATCTCCACGTACGGCTTGATGTCCTGGTAGGTCTCGACGAACCGCTCGGCGGAGATGGGCGCCCCGTCCAGGCTGATCCGCTCGGTGATCGACTGCACGTGCGGCGAGGTGTACCGCCCCGTGCGCAGCTCGAAGGCGCCCAGCAGCGCCTCGATCATGCGGGCCGTGGAGGTCTTGCCGTTCGTCCCCGTGATGTGGATCGAGGGGTACGAGCGCTGCGGCTCGCCCAGGACGTCCATCAGCGCGGAGATCCGGCCGACGGAGGGCTCCAGCTTGGTCTCGCCCCAGCGCGTCGCCAGCTCCGCCTCGACCTCGCGCAGCGCCTTGTCGACCTCGGGGTCCTCGGGCCGCGCGGGTACGTCCGCCTGCGGCGGCCCCCCCTGCGTGCGCAGGGTGCGGCTGCCGGCCTCGATCACCGCGAGATCGGGGTCGCGGTCGGTCTCCGCCGCGATGATCTCTTCGAAGGAGTCGAGGGGGTCGGGCTGCTCACTGTTGCCGGGGAGGTCACTCACGGGGCCAGTCTACGGAGCGTCGCTGACAGACGTGGGCCAAGGCCCCCGGAGCTGAAGGCGGATTCTAGGGATCGTCGCAACACATGATCGGTTGTGTCAGACGGCGAGCAGTTTATGCAGTCGCTCGGCTGGGGTTTCCCAGCCGAGCGTT
>NZ_JBITDA010000045.1:0-39460 GCF_044453765.1 Streptomyces sp. NPDC051636
CCGCGAACTGCAGACACTCCTCGCCCTCTGGGCCGGCGCCTGCCCCACCTGCCACCGCGACATAACCACGGCAATACAAACCTGACCAAGCCCTAGTAGGGGCGGTGATTGGAATGAGGTCACGCAGCCGGTCGAATGCGCTGAGCGGCAAGCCGCTGAGCGCGTTGCCGGGTGGGCGCCGTGACACTGCAGGATGGGGGTGGGTGGGCGCGGTGGCGCGTACCGCTTCCCAGGCCGCGCCGATCTGACGCAGGCGGCGGTCGCTGAGGGCTTCGCGCATCCGCGGCAGCAGCTCGTCCTCTTCGTCGCGGATGTCCTGCGAGATCAAGGTGAACGACCGCAGGATCCACTCGGAGCGGCGGGCGTCGTCCGGTGACTTTTCGACCTGAGCGAGCAGCTCGTTGATGTCCTGATGTTCCTGCTCGACCCGTGCGGTGAGGTCGGGTCCGTCGGCACTGATGCGGCGCAGGACGGGCCACAGGACGGTCTCCTCGGCGAAGGCGTGGCTGAACACCAGCCGGACGATGTTCTTCCACAGCTCGCGCTGTTCCTCGGGCGTGGCGCCCGCATCCCTGTAGCGGTTCATCATCGCGTCGAGTTCCGCGTGATCGCGTCGCTGGCGTACCAGAATGCTGCCCTGACCCCCGAGCTGGACCGGATCCTGTCCGCTGATCGAGAGGATCATGACAGGCCCCCGTTACGCGCAGATCCCTCCAGCGCCACGGTGGCGTTTGCGGCCGATGCGGTCGTCCCTTTCGGACGCACGTGCTGCTTCTCCTTGGAGGCTGCGTCGCTCCCCTCGGTGGTCTGTCGCGCGCGATGGGACTCAACATGGTGCTCAAGGCTGCTCACGGCGGCTCCTCGAGGTCCGGCACTTCCGGGTCCCCCGCATTCGCCGCCCTGACCATCTCAGTACCTGCGCGATAGGGAAGGCCGGGGCCGGCGCGCCGGGGCTCGTTGATCAGCATGCGGAGAGAGCGCGCCATGGGGCGCTGGCTCCTACTGCGGACTCGACGATGGGGCCGGCAGGGGCAGGCCTCAGTGCATGAGCACGTACATGCTGGTGCCGGCCGTGCTGGCGACGGCGAGCACGAAGCAGGCGCATGCGGCGTGCCGTTTCAGCAGGGTATGGCGCAGCGCGCTGTAGCGGGCCTCGTATTGCGCGCGCAGTCGGTCGGCTCGGTTCGCGGTGATCTGCAGTGCTTGTGTGGTGAGGGTGAGGCGTTGCTCGATGTAGTGGCGCGTCACGTCGTCAGCTTGGGCGGTGGTGAGCCAGGGCAGGCGGGCGCACAGACTCTGGGCTTCGTGCTTGGCCTGGTCTCGTTCGGCGTGGAGGAGGAGGTAGCCCTCGACCTCGTTGGCCAGCCTGGCGGCCTGCCCCTCCTGCGGCCCCGGGGCACGGCCGGAGATCACGTCGGTTCGCCCTTGTGGCTGTCGGCGTCCACGGCGTCGCGCCTGCCGACGTTCTCGTGGTGCTCCACCTCGGCCAGGTCCGGATGGTGAAGATCGGAGGCCGGCGACTCGGAGCGGATGCGCGGGAGGGTGGTGAAGTTGTGGCGGGGCGGAGGACAGGAAGTGGCCCATTCCAGGGAGCGACCGTAACCCCAGGGGTCGTCGACTTCGATGCGCTTGCCGACCTTGGCGGTCTTCCAGACGTTGTAGAGGAAGGGCAGGGTGGACAGACCGAGGAGGAAGGCGCCGATGGAGGAGACGGTGTTGAGGGCGGTGAAGCCGTCGGCGGCGAGGTAGTCGGCGTAGCGGCGGGGCATCCCTTCCGCGCCGAGCCAGTGCTGGATTAGGAAGGTGGTGTGGAAGCCGACGAAGAGGGTCCAGAAGTGGATCTTCTCCAGCCGGTGGTCCAGCATCGTGCCCGTCATCTTGGGCCACCAGAAGCTGAAGCCGCCGAACATGGCGAAGACGATCGTGCCGAACAGCACGTAGTGGAAGTGGGCGACGACGAAGTAGCTGTCGGTCACGTGAAAGTCCATGGGCGGGGAGGCGAGGATGATGCCGGTCAGGCCGCCGAAGAGGAAGGTGACCAGGAAGCCGGCCGCCCACAGCATCGGGGGCTCGAACGAGATCGAGCCTTTCCACATCGTGCCGATCCAGTTGAAGAACTTCACTCCGGTCGGCACGGCGATCAGGAAGGTCATGAAGGAGAAGAACGGCAGCAGCACCGCCTGCGTGGCGAACATGTGATGGGCCCACACCGTCACCGACAGCCCGGCGATGGAGATGGTGGCGCCGACCAGTCCCATGTAGCCGAAGATCGGCTTGCGGGAGAAGACCGGGATGATCTCGGTGATCACGCCGAAGAAGGGCAGCGCGAGGATGTAGACCTCGGGATGGCCGAAGAACCAGAACAGGTGCTGCCACAGGACCGCCCCGCCGTTCTCGGGGTCGAAGATGTGGGCGCCGAACTTGCGGTCCGCCTCCAGCGCGAACAGGGCGGCCGCCAGGACGGGGAAGGCGAAGAGCACCAGCACTGAGGTCAGCAGCACGTTCCAGGTGAAGATCGGCATCCGGAACATGGTCATGCCGGGGGCGCGCATGCAGATGATCGTGGAGATGAAGTTGACCGCACCCAGGATCGTGCCAAACCCGGCCAGGGCCAGCCCCATGATCCACAGGTCGCCGCCGAGGTAGGTGGTGCGCTCGCCGCCGCTGAGCGGGGTGTAGGCGGTCCAGCCGAAGTCGGCGGCGCCCTGCGGGGTGAGGAAGCCGGACATCGCGATCAGCCCGCCGAACAGGAACAGCCAGTACGAGAACATGTTCAGCCGGGGGAAGGCGACGTCGGGCGAGCCGATCTGCAGCGGCATGATCGCGTTGGCGAATCCGGCGAACGTCGGCGTCGCGAACAGCAGCAGCATGATCGTGCCGTGCATGGTGAACGACTGGTTGTACTGCTCCTGGGACAAGAACTGCAGCCCCGGCCGCGCCAGCTCCGCCCTGATCGCCATCGCCAGCAACCCGCCGATCAAGAAGAACGCGAACGACGTCATCAGATAGAGGTGACCGATCTTCTTGTGATCGGTCGTCGTCAGCCAGGAGACGACCATGCGGCCCCTGCTGCGCCGCCCCTCGACCGGTACCAGCGTGACCGGTGCAGTCTCAGCAGCCATCGGGTCCTTCATCCATAGAAGTGGGCATTCAGGTATCAAGGTCGCGTAAACACCCGAGAACCGCACGCTGACGCGCTGTGAACAACGCGACGCCTGGGTGTGCATCCACGTGTGTCGGGCGCACACCCGGTGATGCATAGGTTTCTCACCGGGATGACCCGCGAACGGAGCTGATCAAGATGAGGCGTCGGCGCACGTTCTCGGCCGGGGACGCACACGCTGCAGCCGTGGGCGCGCGTCGTGTCCGCGGCGTCCGGCCACAGAAGCGCAGTGTCGGCATACCCGCTGCACCCGGTCGGCCGCACCGCCGGAGTTCCGGAAATAACACCGGCCACTGCTCCCGGCGGCGCGAGTGCCTCCGAACAGTCCCTCCACGCACTCGAAGGGAGGACTCGTCCCGCCCTGCGGGCGTGGGCGGTCGCGGAAGCATCCGAACGGCCGAAATATGGCTTCGGGCACCCTGCGCTTGCGGACTGCCATGCGGCGACGGGGGTACTTCGCCCACCTGGTCAAGAGGAGCACCCCCCATGACGTTCAACCCCCTGGAACAGCGAGGCATCCCGCTGGACCGCCAGCTGCGCAACTGGCGTGAGCTGAACGTGCAGCCCATCGATCCAGACCACTGCGACCCGTACACCCGGTGTCGCATCATCACGATGAACGGGATCGAGGTAGAGGCGATCATGTTCAGCCACCAGCTCGCCCGCAACACCGTCGATCCCGAGATCAAACGGCACCTGGCCTGCACGCGTTACATCGAGGCGCAGCAGCAGAAGGTGGTGAACTGGCTGTTGCCGGGGGTGTCGTCGGTGCTGGAGAAGACCATCGCCTACGAGCAGGTCGCGGTGGACCTGACGGCGTGGGTGGCGCGGATGGAGCCCGACCCGTACCTGAAGCAGGCGTACCAGTTCGGTGTCCTGGAGGACTTCGACCACCTGTACCGGTACGCCAACCTGTACGAGATGATCGAGCACCGCAAGGCGGAGTCGATCGTCGAGGGGCTGACCGAGGTCATGCCCGGTCGGCCGACGAAGTACCACCACCGCAACCCGGTGGACAACGTCCGCGATCCGTACGCCAAGGGCGAGACGAACCCGCTGTCGAAGCTGCACGCGCTGACGATCATGTCGGCGGAGCAGCAGACCATGAACTTCTACATGAACACGGGCCCCACTACATGGAGCCGATCGCCCGTCAGCTGTACCAGGAGATCGGGCTCATCGAGGAGGAGCACGTCACCCACTACGAGTCGCTGGTCGACCCGGGCGAGACGTGGTGGGAGCAGCTCGTCAACCACGAGTACAACGAGTGTTATCTCTACTACTCCTTCCTGGAGCAGGAGAGCGACCCGAGGGTCAAGGCCATTTGGGAGCTGCACCTGAACATGGAGCTGGAGCACCTGCACATCGCCTGTGACCTGATGCGCCGGCACGACGGGCGCGACCCGGAGTCGGTGCTGGCGCCCGAGCTGCCGAACGTGCTGACGTTCGAGCCGAACAAGCAGTATCTGCGCGAACTGCTGGACACGCAGATGGACCTGACCACACTGGGCGCCGGCTATGTGCGCGAGCAGCACGAGCGGTTCGAGAAGATGCAGGAGAACATCCACAGCAGTGAGGAGCCGCCCAGCGAGCGGGTCATGGCCGACCACGACGAGATGTTCGGCCGCGAGTACCGCATCGAGTCCGAGGGCGAGCACCCCGACCCCGCCATGCGCGAGAAGTGAGGCGGCCGCGATGAGCGATCTGCAGACCCCGCAGGCCGGATACGACCTGGCCCGCGACGACGACGTGGTGGCATTGTTGATGCGCCAGCACGGGGACATCCGCAACCTCTTCGACGAGGTCGAGGCGTCGACTGGTGAGGAGCGACGCGACGCCTTCCGGCGTCTCGTGCGCCTGCTGGCCGTGCACGAGACCGCCGAGGAGGAGGTCGTCCACCCCTTCGCGCGGCGGGCGCTGTCCGGTGGAGAGAAGGTCGTCGACGAGCGGCTCGCCGAGGAACGAGCGGCCAAGGAGACGCTGGCCGCTCTCGATGACCGTACGAGGTCGGCGATGGCCGCCCAGTGGTCCAGCAGGCAGAAGTGGCCGCCCGGCAGCAGCTCGAGCGCGTGGCGGGACCAGGCCAGCTCGGCATGGGATGCGGTCGGCCTCCTCACGCAGCCCGTCGACTCGACGACGGGCAGCCAGCTCGTGCTGTTCCAGCAGTCCGACCTCCGACGGCATCCGCGACCTCCCGGGAAACGACAACCCGACAGGCCACCACTCCCACCGAATCACCGATCCCATGCCCGACCAGCGGAAACGCAGCGATCATGTCCGGAAAGACAACAGCTCCTGAGGGAGTGGTCAGAGCTCGGGTGCCAGCAGGGTCAGCCGAAGCAGCGCGCTGACAGCGAGCACCGTTGGGATGGCGTACCACCACTTGCGTAGCCACGCCGCCTTGACGAACACCCACGTCAGCAACGCCGTGATGACGGACAGGACCAAAGCCAGACCAGAGGCGAAGTTCGAGTGGGCGACAGTCTCGCTGTCCCAGGGGCCAGCGGGCCTGGCCATGTACGCGATAAATGTGACGTAGAGCGCCAGTATATGCCCCAGGGTCAGAACCAGTCCGCATGTCGCAGAGCCGATCCGGACCAGAGTGCTCGGTCCCTTGCCTGCCGGTGTCTGGGAAGTCGAAGGGTGGGCGTAGCGGCTCACCGCAGGGCCTCCTTGGCATCGTCCAGCTTCCGGTCGAAGCCTCGACCATATGCCTGGGCGTTTGGGTCCTGGTAATAGGGGCCGCCGTTGTAGCGGGCGGCAAGCTCCTGCATCTGCTCGCGAGTCATCTGTTCCGGGGGTACATCGGCGAAGCCGCTCTCTGCCTTGAGCTGGGCAAGGTACTCCGAGGCGACGAAGATGTTCTGGGTAGGATCCTTGACCGCGCCCACGACCTGGTCCCGCTGCGCGTCCGTGAGCCGTTCCAGGAGGGCCCATTCGAGGTCGCTGGTGTCGGAGGGGTAGCGGTAGCGGGGCAGCGGCATGACGGGGTGTCGGGCCGCGACCTGAAGAAGGGCCAACTGCGGGGCGGTCGTGGCCCGTTGCCTTCCCATGTTCAATCCAGGTTGGCGAGGAGGTACAGGGTGGACTCGATCGCGCCCATCTGTGCCATGACCGTGCGGATGTAGGGGTCGTCAGGCTTCTTCTTCTGGTGCGGCAGGAGGATCCCGGCGATGAAGTTCTCCACCCGGTGGTGGACGGACTCGAAGAACGCCCGCTTGTAACCGATCCAGACCTCCGGCGCGTCGTCCAGCATCCGGTATCCCCACGTCTTGTCCCAGGTCACCGTCGGAAGCCCCTTCGCCGTGGCCACCATGCGCAGGTGCGCGAGCCCGGTGTGGACCTGAGCGCGGGTGCGCTCGGTGGCCGCCATCAGCTGGACGATGGTCAGGCCGGCGGGACGGGCCTCCAGCAGGGCGGACAGGCCGGCTTCGGCGTGGACGTGAGTGGGAACGCCCCGCCCCATCGCTACTCGCCCGAGCCCTTCAGCAGCTTCTGAAACTGCTCGTCCGGCGGTGTACTGCTCTCCCGCCTGCCGCAAACGGTCATGGCACGCGCGGCGCGCGCGGTCCTGGTGGAGAGCCGGAGGACGCAACGAGAGACGACAGCCGAATGGCACAGAACACGACGGCCCACCACACCCCCGGCACAACCGCGGCCCGCCCCCATCGACCGCTACTCGACGCGGCATCGAAGCTGGACCGGTCCCGCTCGGTCGTCGACTCCACCGACGTCAGGGCGCTGTCGCACGGCGGCCACCACCGCCGGCCCTGACACCAGCCGGGACGGTGCCCATGTCATGCGCCGACCCCACGGGCTCTCATCTGTCGGAGGCCGAGCGCCTCAACGCGTCGGCGAGAGTCAGGAAGACCATCAGGTTCGGGAAGCCGGGCGCAGGCACCGTGAGCCATGACCTGAGCTGGCCCCGGCGGTGGATCTGCACGCGGCTGTGCTTGACGTCGATCCGCTCCACCTCGCCCCAGCCGATGTGCCTGTCCTCCTGCCCCACACCGTCCAGCGTCATGTCCAGGGAGCCGAATTGCAGGCACTCGCCGGCCTCCAGACGGGCGGCGTCCTGCGGCACCCGGGCACCGCTGAAGGCATCCGTCAGGCCCTCCGCGAAGGGCACCATTCCGGCGAAGTCGTCGTTCACGGTGAACGACAGACCGTCGGCCGCCCGCACGTGCAACTGGTGCGTCGTGGTACTGACGAGGCCCTCGACGACCTTGACGTCGTGCCGGACGACGGACGCGATCCGATCCCACGCATACGCGTGGATCCCGAAGCCCTGTTTGTGATAGACCACCCCGCCCTCGTGCCAGGCGATCCACGTCCGGCTCATCCGGTTGCGCGACCGCGAGACCAAGATCCACGCGAGGATCACCGGGGGGACCATCGCCAGGATCAGCAGCGGCAGTGAGTGATACCAGGCGCCCACCGTCCGCTGGTCGTCGACGGCGAAGGTCACCGCCACGGTCAGCAGAATCACGCTCAGGAGCGACAGCCCGATCAGGGCCCCCCAGGGGAGGGAATTCGGGGAGTCGGCCACCAGCCCCATGCGGGTGCCGAGGCCGAGCCTCTGCGCCGCGTCGCGCATCGAGGGTGGCGCCTGCGCCGTTCCGCTGTCCGACATGAGAAGCACCTCCGTACGGTCCGCCCGGTCCGTCCTGGCGTGTTGGCACTGTAGGGCAGAGCTCCCAAGTAGGAGTGGGTGCACCGAAATTGAGCCAGCGTGACAAGGACGGGGCAAGGAGAGGCATGTCACGCGTGCGCGATCATCGCGACCGGGGCGGCAGCGGGTAGAGCACCCCGAGGTTCGACCGGGCGGCCGAGGCTGGGGTCGAATGGCCGCCCGCGGCGTTGCCGGGAGGAACGTGTTCGGTGACGATCCGGGGTACTTCTCACCCCAGGGCCGCTGCCAACTCTCAGCCGCGTCACGGGGACAGCCTCCGTCGCCGTCGTCCGCAGCGACCATTTTCGACGGCGAGCTCCTGCAGATCTCCGGTTTTGTGAGCGGCCAGGACACCTTCGGCGCAGACGATGCGCTTGGCGGCTTCGATCTCAGTGCCTGTGAACAAACTGATCGTTAGGGGCGCTTGGTAGTGCGGGCCAGCCTTCGCGCCATCAACGTGATCATGGACCACTTGACCATGGCTTCGTGGTGCTCGGGCAACCGCTCGTAGTCGCGTACGCAGCGACGCCGCTGGAAGATCCACGACAACGTGCGCTCTACCACCCACCGTCTCGGTAGCACCACGAAGCCCTTGGCGTCGTCGCTGCGCTTGACGATCTCAAGCGTGAGCTGGAGTTTCTCCCTGGCCCAGTCGACGAGTTTCCCGGCGTATCCGCCGTCGGCCCAGACCAGGCGGATCGACTCGAAGAGGTCCCGTAGGTGCAACAGCGCAGGTCGAGCGCCATCGCGGTCCTGCACGCTCGCGGTGGTCACCATGACGACCAGGAGGAGGCCGACCGTGTCCACGATCACGTGGCGTTTCCGCCCTGCCACTCGTTTCCCCGCGTCGTATCCCCTGCTCTGCGTGCCGACGGTCTCTGCGGCCCGTACCGACTGTGAGTCGATGATCGCGGCGGTGGGGTCCGCGTCCCGCCCCTCGTTGCGCCGCACCTGGTCGCGCAGGTCGTTGTGGATCGCGTGGACGTCGCTGTCCTGCCACCACCGGGTGAAGATCGCATGGACGGTGCGCCAGGGCGGGAAGTCGCAGGGCAGGTTGCGCCACTTGCAGCCGTTGTCGGCGACGTAGAAGATCGCGTCGACGATCAGCCGACGGCAGTACTCCTCGGGTCGCCCGCCGTTTCCGTCCAGCCAGGCCGGCCACGGCATCACCGCCGCGATGACCTGCCACTGTGCGTCGGTCGTGTCGGAGGTGTAGCTGTGGGGCCGGACCGGGTGGCGCCTTCCGTGCTCCCAGCGGCAGGCCACGCAGGAACAGGACGATTCCGTCGATGGGATGACGGCAGGCGCGGACAGGGGGTACAACGGCATGGCAGAGCCTCTTGTGCGTCCGGAGGTTTCGTCACCCCTGGACTACCAAGAGGCCCTGCTTCTACATGCGGTTATCGCTGAACCGGCCCACCCCGCCGAAGGCTGTGGACCAGCTTGTTCACGGACACTCAGGTGGCCAGCGGGATCAGTATGAGGAGCGGGATGAACAAGGTCCATTGCGGCAGGGTGAAGACCGCCGCGCCGAAGGCGTCCAGGTTGATGGCGAAGAACACGCCGGTGAACGCGGCGGCGATGAACCAGACATAAGCCAGAACCGGCCGCGCGGTTCGGCGGTCGGCACGTGCGGCCCAGGCCAGAGCCACGGGGAGCGAGGCCAGTAGCAGGGTGCATAGGTGCCAGAGCACGCGGAAGAGTTGTTTGACCGGGGCGTCGAGGTTCGCGCGGACCAGGGGGCCGACGAACTCCGGGGTGCCGCCGAACAGGTGGAGTGCGGCGATCGCCGCGGCGATGGTGGCCGCCGTCCATAGCGGCCATCGGCGGGAGGTCGCGGTGCTGGTGTCGGGCATGAGGGTCTCCAGAAATGGTGGGATCTGGCCGGCGTCTGTCGGCCGTGGCACTCGGCCCGGGCAGACGGGTGGCTTTCCAGGGGTGAGCCGTCGGCGTATCCGTGCGGGCAGCAGCGACGGGGCGGCGTGAAGTCCTGCGAGATGGAGCAGTCCGGTTGTCAGCGCGAAGCCGGAGAAGGCGAGCTCTCGCAGTGGAAGGGACGTGGGGGAGAGTGCTCTGGTCGGGATCTCGGGGATCAGGGCGAGCCCGCGGAGCAGATACATCGCGGTGATCACCGTCAGTGCCGGCGCGAGTCTGGGCAACGGGCGGAGCAGCCCGGCCGCCGACCACGCGTATGCCGCCGCGACGGCGAGCAGCGCGGCTATGCCGACCACGGTCACGGTCGGGATCGGCGACTGATGGTCCGCCAGGCGGGCGAGGTATTCGCCGGCGCCGAAGTAGCGGAATCCGGCGCCGCCGTAGAACGGCAGCGCGAGGTGCAGTACGCCGACGGCCAGGCTCAGTGCGCCGGCCACTGCGAGGGCTCGGGTGCGGAGGTCGTCTCGATCGGGCTTCGTCGGTGTCGGCGGAGTGGGCATGGTGTCTCTGCGCCTCCTGTAAGCGAGGGAGAGTTCTAGAATCTGCATTCTAGAACATGTCGCCTATAATTGGTGGCATGGGTCGCCCGTCGAAGTTCACCGAAGATCAGTTCCTGGACGCCGCACTGCGGTTGGTCTCCGCCGAAGGGCCCGACGCGGCGACGGTCGCAGCTGTCGCCGAGGCCCTCGGGGCACCGGTGGGCTCGGTCTACCACCGGTTCGACTCCCGCGACCTACTCCTGGCGAAGCTGTGGCTGCGAACAGTGCGACGGTTCCAGTCGGGGTTTCTGCAGGCCCTCGCGAGCGACGATCTGGACGAGGCGGCCCTGCGCGCGGCGCTGCACGTGAACACATGGGCGCGTGGGCATCTCGACGAGGCACGCGTACTGCTGCTCTACCGCCGTGAGGACCTGGCAGCCCGTTGGCCGGCCGAACTCGGCGACGAGGTCGCCACGGTCAACGCGGCCGTCTTCGACGCACTGCGCGACTACGCGTCGCGCCGGTACGGAAGCGCGGATCCGGAGCATGTCCAGCGGGTGACCTTCGCGGTGGTGGACGTGCCCTACGCGGCCGGCCGCCGCCACCTCCTCGCCGGTGAAGCGCCGCCGACCCTCGTCGACGATCTGGTCGCCGTCACCTGCCGTTGCATGCTGGGCGATCGCGATTGACCCGCTCGGCTCGATGGCGACCTCGATTCACGCTGCCTACGCCCAATACGACAACACCCGCAGACCTCACCACGGCCGGGCCACCCCGCCGCCGGCGTCACCGGCCACGAGTCCCGCCGCGTTCAGGGCCCTGATCACTCACGAGTCAGACTCGTAAGTGGTCACGAGATCCCGTCCGATCGATTCTGATCGGACGGGATCTTTGCGTGGTGGGGGCTTCTTCAAGGTGGTGTCCGAACTCGGGCGTGCCCGTCGGGAGTCGGTCGTCGGTCCGTGGCACGGCGGGTCGGGGGTGGTCCGGCGAGACGGTGGGTGGTAGAGCGCACGTTGTCGTGGATCTTCCAGCGGCGTCGCTGCGTACGCGACTATGAGCGGTTGTCCGAGCACCACGAAGCCATGGTCAAGTGGTCGGTGATCATGTTGATGACGCGAAGGCTGGCCCGCACTACTAAGCGCCCCTAACGATCAGTTTGTTCACAGGCACTCAGCTTGACTCTGTCGGGGATCTTGGGGATCCCCGGCGGGACAGCATGATCAACGGGCATGCTCGGCTCGTGCCCCTCTTCTGGCTCCCGTACATGGCGGTGGTCTACCGGCGTGCCGACGCCCGCCTGGCCGGAGACCGACCCCCTGGGCCCCAACAAGCTCCAGCTGCGGGCTGCCGTGTGGTCCTGCTCGACGCGGACCGGCACCAGGACGTCACCGAACTGGCCCAGCAGGCCGTTGCCGAGGGAGCCGATCTCATGGCGGTGGCGGGCGGCGACGGCACCCAGGCGCTGGTGGCCGAGGTCGCGGCGCGCCACGACCTGCCGTTCGTGTTGATTCCCGCCGGTACCCGCAACCACTTCGCCCTCGACCTCGGCCTCGACCGTGACGATCCGGCGGCCGCCCTGGAAGCCCTGACCGACGGCGTCGAACTCCGCATCGACCTCGCGTACGCCGCGGACCGCGTCTTCGTCAACAACGCCTCGTTCGGCACATACGCGTCCATCGTCACCGACCCCGCGTACCGGGACGCCAAGGCCCGCACGGCCCTGCGCACCCTCCCCGGCCTCCTCACGGGCGAGGACGCGCCCAGGCTGCGGTCGCGGGCCGACGGAACGTACGTCGACGGACTTCAGGCGCTCCTCGTCAGCAACAACCCCTACGGACGTGCCGTCGACGCGGCCCATCCGGGCCGCAGAGAACGGCTCGACTCGGGCCTGCTCGGCGTGGTGTGCGTGCGGGTCGGTAACACCGCTCAGGCGGCCCGACTGGTGCGCGGCCCGCGCTCCGGGGGACTTCTCCGGCTGAGCGCCAGGGAAGTCGTCGTCGAAGCCGACACGGACACCCTCCCGGTCGGCATCGACGGAGAGCACGTCCATCCGGCATGCCGGGCACGCCGATATCCTGACGCGTGGGCCTCGACGGCCGGACCGGGTTGCGCGCCCAACTCGAGAAGCAGATCGACGAGGAAGCCCGTGCAGCCTACTGCGCGAAGATCGAGCAGGCCGCCAGGTCGGCCGCACCAGTAAAGGCTCAGTGGTCGACTCCGGAAGTCCTTCGGGGGTTGACGCAGGTGTCGCCGGGAGCCTCTTCGGGGGGCCGACGAAAGTGCTGGTGTGCAGCGCGGAATCCTCGTGCGTGTCGGTGCTGACTGGGTGCCGGTGATGCTTTTGGGAGGACGGGCCGGACGAGGCCAATGGGAGTGATCGAACGCCACGGCGGATTACCGCCAGACACTGTGCTTGCCCGCGAACATGCTGTTTGCCATGAACAAGATCGAAGGCAAAGTAGCTCTGGTCACCGGCGGAAGCCGCGGTATCGGCGCGGCGGTGGCGTTGAGGTTGGCCCAGGAAGGTGCCGATGTGGTGCTGACCTATGAGCGCGACAAACAGAGTGCGGCCATGGTGGTCGAGCAGATCGAGGCGGTGGGCCGTCGGGGGCTGGCGGTCAGGGCCGACAGTGCCGACGCCGCCGCGGTGGCGGGAGCCGTGGATGAAGCGGCTGCGGCATTCGGCGGCCTCGACATTCTCGTTACTGACTTCGGCTCGTCAGGGTGAACTCGTTCGAAGTCCCTGATGCGCCTGGCGCGGTGGCTGTATCTCGTGGTGTGTGAGGTATGGGGATGGGGGCGGGCTGTCTGCTGCGGGACGGCGGCGCCGGGAAGCGGTACGGATGCAGGCGGCCGAGCTGTTCGAGCAGGAGATCAAGCCGATAGAGGTCGCACGGCGGCTGCGGGTGAGCCGGAAGTCGGCCTACCAGTGGCACCAGCTGTGGCGGGACGGCGGTGCGCAGGCACTGGCCTCCCGTGGCCCGAGCGGATCGCGATGCCCTCTGTCCCCACGCTGCCTGGAGAAGCTGGCCGCGTATCTCGAGCAGGGTCCGGCCGCGCACGGCTGGGTGGAGGATCAAGTGTGGACCGCGGCGCGGGTCGCCACGCTGATCGGCAGGAAGTTCCACGTCTCGTACAGCGTCTCGGGGGCCACGAGGCTGATGCACCGGCTGGGCTTCAGCCCGCAGGTGCCCGCGAGGCGGGTGGCCGAACGCGACGAGCAGGCCGTGGCTGCATGGAAGGAGGCGACCTGGGCCGAGGTAAAAGAGCCCGGGCGGCCTGCGGAGGCTCCATCTGCTTCGAGGACGAAGCGGGCTTCACCCGGCGGCCGCCCAAAGGACGCACCTGGGGCCGGCGCGGCCGCACACCGGTCGTGACCGTCAGCGGGCGACGCTCGGGCCGGCTGTCGGTGGCCGGACTGATCGCGATGCGGCCCGGCTCCCGCACCAGGCTGTGTCACCGCCTGCGCACCCATCCCGCGGGCAAAGGCAAGCGCCGCAGCATGGGAGAGCGGGACTTCATCGCGCTGGTCGACGGCACCCACCAGCTCCTCAAAGCGCCGATCGTGCTGGTGTGGGACCGGCTCAACACGCACGTCTCCCACGCCATGCGTGAGTTGATCGCTGAGCGTGCATGGCTGACGGTGTTCCTGCTGCCCGCCCACTCACCCGACCTCAACCCGGTCGAGGCCGTGTGGGCACACGTCAAACGCAGCCTGGCCAACCTCGCCGTCGTCGCCCTCGACCGCCTGGAAACGCTCGTCCGCAACCGCCTCAGGTGCCAGTCCAGCAGTTCAGCAGGTCTTGGATGGCGTCGAGGATCTGGTAGAAGGTGAGTCCGCTGTAGCGGCTTTTGGGGCCAGGCGCTGTTCGGTGAGGAACGCGTGGGCGGCGGTGACCAGGGTGACGTGGTGATGCCAGCCGTTCCAGGAGCGTCCCTCGAAGTGGTCCAGGCCGAGGCCGTGCTTGAGTTCCCGGTAGTCGTGCTCGATGCGCCAGCGGATCTTGGCCAGACGGACCAGTTCGGCCACAGGGGTGTCGGCGGGCAGGCTGGACAGCCAGTAGCCGGTGGGTTCCTGGGCAGCCTCGGGCCATTCGACCAGCAGCGTCACCTCGGGCAGGACACCGTCCCAGTGGCCGTGTTCGGCCATGGCGGCGGCCTGGGCCAGACGGCGGGCCCGCACCCCGGCCGGCCGCACCCTCAGGACTGCAAAGCGCGAGCGCATCGGCCCGCGGGAGCCTTCCCGCCAGGTCACCTCGGTGAACGCCTGCAGCCCCAGGCCTGCCGCCAGCGCGGCCACCGGGGACGGCTTGTGCCGGTAGCGGGGCTGCGGCCTGCGGCCGTTTCCGGACCATGCAGGGGCGGTGGGCTGCGCGTCGTGCGGGTGGACGCTCACGTCCGAACGGACCGCCACGACATATGTGATGCCCCGCTCGCTCAGGCCGTCGAGGAAGTCGGCGTTCTGCCCGTAGCCGGCATCGGCCACCACCACCGGCAAAACCAGATTCCACCCGGCCAGCTCATCAATCGTGTCCAGGGCCAGGCGCCACTTCTCCCGGTGCCCGGCCTCTGGCGGTATCCCGGTCTTCTGCCGCCGTGGCGCATCGTGCGCCCACTCCTGGGGCACGAACAACCGCCACTGCAGCGGACAGGACGCGGTGTCGGAGACCGCGTGCACGCTCACCGCGACCTGGCAGTTGGCCTGCTTGCCCAGCGCCCCGCAGTACTGGCGCGCGACCGCCACCGACATCTTCCCGTCCTTGGGAAACGACACGTCATCGACCGCCCAGGCATCCGGGCCGATCTGCGGCACCATCCGCTGTGCGATCCGCCGCCGCACCGGCAGCGGATCCCAGGTCGACTGGTTCACGAACTGCTGCAGGTTCTGCTCGTTGCCGTCCGGCAGCCGCTCCGCCATCGGCTGGATCGACTTACGCCGCCCGTCCAGCATCAGCCCCCGCAGGTAGCAGTCGCCCTTCGCCCGCTGATCCTTGCGTGGCACCGACGCGAACACGTCAGCCACGAATAACGCCAACTTCGCCCGAGCACGGTTCACTTCAAGTGCGTCCACACACCCAACATGCCCCCAAACAGGACCGCGAGACAGACCTAACGGAGTCCTACTAGTGCTGGATTCCTCATTGGATGTACACATATCGGCGTCGTAGTTGGCGGGTGGGCGGGGCTGGTCTGCCCCAGATCCATGGGCGGGCGCGGGCGTTGAGCTGGGCGGTGGCCACGGCTGTGGCCTGGGTGATGTCGTCGGGGTTGGCGAAGGACCGCCCGGCCAGGGCGGTCTTGCGGAAGATCCGCCACCAGCCTTCCTGCAGGTTCAGCCAGCACGCGCCCACCGGGATGAACGCGTGGCGGATGCGGGGGTGGTCTTCCAGCCAGGTCCGGGTGGACAGGCTGTTGTGGGAAGACAGGTTGTCGGTGACGATCCAGATCTCACCGACCGGGTTGGCGTCCTCGACTTGTTGCAGGAACTGCTGGTAGAAGACGCTGTTGCGGGAGGACGCCGCCATGGTGATCTGCTGGCCGTCGCGGACACGTAAGGCGCCGTAGATCCAGGTCTTCTCCGGCCCGCGGCTGTAGTCGATCTCGGACTTGATCCGGTGCCCGTCCGGCGACCAGCCCGGTGCGGGCGGGAAGGCTCGGGGGATCACCGGCCCAAGCTCGTCGGCGCAGATGACCGTCGCGCCCTCGGGTGGCTGGGTGTAGAGGCCGATGATCCGCGTCCTTTTCCCACGAAGTCTGGGTCCTTCGAGCGGGTCCAGGAGCGGGTGCGGCGCCAGCGCACGCCCTCGGCGATCAGGATCCTGCGGACCTGGGAGCGGCCGACCTCGATTCCCAGCTGCCGGGCCTGGGCGGCCAGGGAATCCAGCGTCCACTCAGCCGGCCCGGCCTCGTCCGCAGCCGACAGGTCCCCGCCGGGCTGTACCTTCAGCCTCCCGGGCGGAACCTGCCTGACCAGGCCGATGATCCGGGACCGTTCGGCCTCGGTGATCCGCCGCTTGCGGCCCTGCCCGCCGAGATCCTCCAGCCCCTCCAGCCCGGAGCGGTTGAAGCGGTGCAGCCAGCGCCGCACCGTCTTCTGGCCGCAGCCCAACTCGATGGCGATGGTCGGCACCCGCGCCCCGGACCAGCTCAACTCGATGATCTGGGCCCGTGTCACCAGATCCCGGGGCGCCTTGCGCGCCCGCGCCAGTCGGCGGATCACTCTCTTCTCGTTCTCGTCACGGCCAGGCCGCGCCCACAGCACCACCGTCCAGCACCCGCCCCCGAGCACCCGAACCACCCCGCCACCAGGACATATACCCACGGAAAGAGGAATCCAGCACTAGACGTCAACGTCAACCGCCAGCCTGCTCAGCACTGTGCGTGACACGAGGGCCGGGGAACAGAACCGCACCCGGCTGCCCCAGGCACTCAGCACCTGGCCGCCCCATGACCACGGCGCGTGCAAAGCAGAGGGCCAAGCGCAAGTACCAGAGTGCTCTCAGAACTCGGTTCTGGCACAGGACTTGGGGAGTCGTCGCGGAGCGTTACCTCGATGTTCGATTGCAGGAGACTGGCTCGCGTGAGACGGCGTACGCCTTGTCTTCTGACGGCCGAAGGTGACCTCCCTCAGGTGCCTGCCGATCGCTGCTTTGATCAGCTGTGGGCGGTGATGGTGCTGGTCATGCAGACCGATGCGCCGTTCTGGGACTCGCTGGTGTTCGACGGGACCGACGATGTAGATGTCGAGGCGGTTTCGGCCGCGTTCGGCACGGTCGAGGTGGTGGCGAGAGGCCGTGCGACCGGGACCGCATGCCCGGACTGCGGCCGCTTCTCGAACCGAGTCCACGACCGTTACCAGCGCAGGCTTAAGGATCTTCCGCTCGCCGAGCAGGGCTTCGTGATCCGGCTGACGGTCCGGCGCTTCATCTGCGGGTCGGCGGACTGCCCACGCCGGACGTTCGCCGAGCCGTTCTCCCGGCTGGCCGCCCCGCACGCACGGTTCACCACTCGGCTCAGCCACGCCTTGGAGCGAGTGGGGCTCGCCCTGGCCGGGCGGACCGGTGCCCGGCTGGCTGCCCAGCTGGGCTTCGGAGCGGGGAGGATGACCTTATTGCGCAGGGTCATGGCCCTGCCCGATCCACGGTTCAGTACTCCGCGTGTGCTGGGCGTGGACGACTTCGCGATCCGCCGCGGCCAGACCTACTCCACCGTATTGACCAGCGTCGAAGACCATCGCGTGGTCGATGTGCTCCCAACGCCTGACGCCGGGCCGCTGGCCGCCTGGCTGGTCCGCCACCCCGGCGTGGAGATCATCTGCCGGGACTGGGCGGGCGCCTACGCCGAGGGTATGCCCGCCGCGGTGCCCCCGATGCTCTTCAGGTCGCTGACCGGTTCCATCTGTGGCAGGGTCTCGGCCGGGCCGTGGAGACTTGCGTCGCCGCCCACCGCGAGTGCCTGCGCAACCCGTCGCCCAGCGGCATGTTGACGGAGGCCACCCGGCCGGCTGCCGGTCGACCGCAGGACGACTCGGCTCCCGTCGGCCGACGGGCCGAGCGAAAGAAGGCAGCACACGCACTGGTCCACGAGCTGCTCGCCCAAGGCCACTCACGCCGGGCGATTGCCCGGTACGTGGGCTGGGGCCTCAACACCGTGCTCCGGTACGCGAACGCCGCACGGTGGCAGGACACCTTCCGCGAGAACCGGCCCCGGCCCAGCAGACTGGACCCCTACAAGCCCTACCTGGAGCGACGCTTCGCGGAGGGCTGCACCAGCGTCACCCGACTGCACGGCGAACTGTTTGCCGAGCACGCTCCCGTGACCTACGGCATGGTCCGCGCCCACATCGCCACCCTGCGTGCGGCTCCGTCCGAGGCGCCGCCCCGGCCGCCGACGGTGCGGCAGGTGACCGGCTGGCTCACCCGTCATCCCACCGCTCTGACGGAGGAAGACCACGCCGGCCTGAAAGACGTTCTGACCCGCTGCCCCGAACTGGCCACGGCCGCCGGACACGTCCGCGACTTCGGCGAGATACTCAGCGGTCGACTCGGCGCCACGCTCCCGGCCTGGATCGACGCCGTCGATGCCAGCCAACTCCCCGGCCTCACCGGCTTCGCACTCCACCTGCTCCAGGAACTCAACGCCGTGACAGCCGGGCTCACCCTGGACTGGAGCTCCGGCAGCATCGAGGGCGCCGTGAACCGCATCAAGAAGATCAAGAGGCAGCTCTATGGTCGAGCCGGATTCGAACTGCTCCGCCAAATGATCTTGCTCCAGTAGCTCCCCACCCGTGGTGTTGCTCTGTCGCTGGCCGGCACGTCGAGATCAGAGTTCGGTCGTCCAGATCCCGACAGGGTGCTCACCCGGTGGCAGCCACAATTGGGGCTGCGACTCCCGATGCCTCTCCTCGGCCTGTTCTTCCCAGTGAAAGCAGCCTTCCACGTCGGGCCATGCAAATTGCAACACGGGAAATGGAGGCCGCCGGTAGAACCCGATGGCCCGCCCGAAGAAGGTTCGGTACCAGCGGAGATCCACCTGCCTGAGCGCGACTTGATGTCCGTCGACAACGTCAGGATGCCTCTGGCCGTCAGCCAGTACAGTCCCCGCGGCGGACTTCTCTCGGAGCCTGTTGAGCATGCGGTGCATGGCGTGGATATCGAGTCCGAACATAGCGAGCTCTGGCGCGCCGTGAGTGTGCGACAGCCCGATCGTGTAGGCGAATCCAGGACCGATCTCGTCCTCGGGAACCATCACGACGTGCCATCCGTGCTGCTGCACGTTCTCGATGATCGTCAGATCCATGCGGTCCGCTTCGTCTCGGTCACCGTAGTCATGGCAGAGAACGCAGCGGCACTGGAACGGATCATCAGTCATACGCGGAGGCTACGAGGTGAGCGCTTGAGTCGGGCAGCCGGGGTTCGTGACCACCCTTTCAATCGAACGACACCGTCACCCTCTGCGACCGGTCCCCAAGATCTGTGCCAGAACCCACAACTGCTCGCCAAAGCCAGCTTGCGCTAGCGCATCCGCGAGCCCTTTGATGACGCAGTCCCTGTCCATGTTCCTGTGTGGAACGGTGAGATAGGACGCCAAGTTCCTCACGTATCGATCACCGAGCCCTCTCCGAAGCCGAACTCAAAGTCAGCTGTATCGGTCGCGGGCTGGGGGATCACGCCGATGGAAGCCAGGCGGTCCATCGGATCGGCAGGGGTTCTGTCGGAGTGGAACACCCACTCCAGGGCTCCGTGGCGATCACCGCCATTGGTGATCGGCTTGTAGCCGCGGAGAAGAGCGGGTTCGTCGCGTAGCACCTGCCGCACCAGTGCTTGCACGGCCTATGCCCACTCGCTGTATGTCTGGTCAACGGTCACCACAGTGCAACCTCCCACTTCGAGGCTATGGCATCAGCCTCGAAACCGTTCAGCAGGATGTATTCAAAGGCATTGCCCCAGGCCACGTGCCTCGGCCCTGCGATCCTGTCCAGCAGCCGCAGTTCGAGGACTAGCACATGTTTCCTAGCGTAGGCCGCCCCAGGGTGGAACCGGGCGATCGCCGCCGGGCTGATGGACGACGGCGCCGAGACGAAGGACCACATCACCCCGGACGGCGGGGATACGACAATGAGACACATGTCGCCAAGGCCCTTGATCACTGCTGCGATGTCCCGCACGGACGGAGCCGCTGTCCACGGCAGCACGCCGCAGCTCCTCACACGGACCGGCCCGGACCGGGTCAGGTCGAGTAGTCCGCGTTGAGCCGGACGTAGCCCTCCGTCAGGTCGCAGCCGTACACGGTGAAGGCGCCGTCGGCGACGGCGAGGTCGATGCCGATGACGACCTCGCTGCCGCGCATCTGTTCCGCAACGGCAGCGCGTACCTCGTCCTCGTCCGGGCCGCCGGTGCCGGGAGGGTAGACGGCCACGTCGCCGAAGCGGATGACGACCTTGTCCTGGTCGATGTCGGTGTCCTCGGAGCACTTGCCGATCGCCATGGCCACCCGGCCCCAGTTGGGGTCGCCGCCGTGGACCGCGGTCTTCACCAGAGGCGAGTTGACCACGGACTTGCCGACGCGTTTGGCCTGCGCGGTGTCGCGTGCCCCACTGACCCGGACCTCGATGAGCTTGCCGGCGCCCTCGCCGTCGTGGGCAATGTCCTTGACCAGGGCCAGGGCCACATCGTAGAGGGCTTCCTCGAACCGTACGCCGTCGACGGGGCCGGCCAGGCCGTTGGCGAACAGCGCCGCGGTGTCGCTGGTGGAGGTGTCCGTGTCGATGCTGAGCGCGTTGAAGGTCCGGTCCATCACCCGGCGGAAGACGCGGTCCTGCTCCTGCGGGTCCAGCTGGGCGTCGGTCGCGAAGAAGACCAGCAGCGTGGCCATGTCCGGTTCCAGCATGCCGACGCCCTTGGCGATGCCTGCGATCACCGCGTCGCCGACCTGCGCGCGGGCAGTCTTTGGCCGGGTGTCGGTGGTCATGATGGCCCGTGCGGCGCGGTCGAGGCCGCCGTTCGGAAGCGGCGTGGACAGGGTCTTGATGTGGTCTCGGATGGACTCCATCGGGTACTGGCGGCCGATCACGCCGGTGGAGGCGATCAGCAGCTCGTCCTCGGACAGGCCGAGGGCCTGCGCAACCGAGGCGCGTACCTCGCGCGCATTGGCCTCGCCCTGCGCCCCGGTGGCGACGTTCGCGTTGCGGGCCAGCACCACGACCCCGCGGGCGCTGAGGTTCGCGGCGGCGGCACGGCTCAGCGTCACGCTGGGGCCGGCGAAGCGGGAGCGGGTGAACACCGCGCTCACCACGGCCCGCTCGGTGGAGACCAGGACGGTGAAGTCGTCGCGCCCGTCGTCGGCCAGACCCGCGGGTGCGGTGTACACCGCGAACCCCCGCGGTTCGCGGACTGCGTTGTCTGTCATGGTGAAGTGTCTCCCCGGGTGCGGATGCCGAGTTTCACGGCACGTCATTATCCCCTGCGCACAGTGGTGTTGGCGGCATCCGCCACGCCCGCGCTGCGGCCGGGCCGTGCGGGGCTCGCCCGTACGGCCCGGCCCGGCGGCTCAGCGGCGCGGTACGAAGTCCACGACGTCGCCGGCCCGGTCCCCTGCGGACAGCTGCCCGTGCCGGTCGGTGCGGATGTAGACCCGGTGCAGCCAGCGGTCCTTGCCGTCCCAGCGCGGCGTGAACGGGGTGCGGGCGTGGGTGGTGCGGAAGTTGTCGACGATCAAGATGTCGCCGGGGACCAGGTACACCGCTTCGCGGACCTCGTCGAGGGCCTTGGACAGTACCGCGACGGCTTCGACGTCGGCCGGGTCCTGCGGCGCGAGCAGCTCCCGGTCGTACCCGAGGAACGGGTCCTGCGGGGAGCCGTAGAGCGGTTTGACGTTGGCGATGGCCCCGGGGTCCTCGACGCCGCCGCGGAAGGCGACGTCCACGCAGCAGGGCAGCGGTCGTTCGAACAGGCGGGCCCGGACGTCGTCGGGGATCAGCGGCAGCGCCTTGCGGATCGAGCCCACCAGGGTGGCCGCCCTGCGCTCGTGGTCGGCCCTGGAGCAGCCGAGTACCACGTAGTTGGGCTGGCGGACGTGGTAGGCCATCTCCGTGTGGAACTCCAGCAGGGTCTCGGAGGTCTCGGAGGAGAGGTAGTGGGCATCGGGGGACGGGTACACGTCGTGATAGACGGAGGCGGAGCGCAGTTCCCGGTAGCCGGTGTGCAGGCCCAGGCGGCGGCCGGCGATCGCCAGCACCGCCTCCAGGTTCAGCAGCGGGCGGTCGGCCGGGGCGGGGGTGCTGCGGGGAGTGGGCGGCAGGTCGGCGTCGTCCTCCACCGGCAGGCCGCGCAGCAGCAGGTAGCCGTCCTGGTTGCCGTCGGCGTTGAACCGGTCCAGGGCGCTTCCCAGGTCGTCGGGGAGCACGGCGGCGGCCGTGCCAGCGGCGTCCAGGAAGCCGTGCAGGTCGGCACGGGGGGTGCGAGGCAGTGTCGCGGCCAGCGCCAGCAGCTCGTCGGAGTGTGCGGAGCAGTTCAGGACGGTCACGAGGAATTCCTCTCTCGGGCGTGTGCACGGGCGTACTGGTACAGGAGTTCGGCGCCGATCTCGGTGGCCAGCACCGCCGTGATGCCGGCGTGGTCGTACGGCGGCGAGACCTCCATCACGTCGAAGCCCACCGGATTCAGTTCGCCGATGCCGCGCAGCAGCGCGAGCACCTCGCGCGAGCTGGGGCCGCCGGGGGCAGGGGTGCCGGTGCCCGGCGCGAACGCGGGGTCCACGACGTCGATGTCCACCGACACGTAGACCGGCGCGTCGCCGATGCGTTCGCGCACCAGCTGCCGGGTGGCCTTGGGGCCCAGCTCGCAGAACTCGTCGGAGGTGACGATATGCACGCCGTGTCCGCGGGCGTAGTCCAGCGAGTCGGGCTTCGGGTTGTGCCCTCTGATGCCGATCTGCACCATCCGCTGCGGATCGACGAGCTTCTCCTCGATGGCGTGCCGGAAGGGCGTGCCGTGGTGGTACTCGCCGCCGTAGAAGGCGGGGTTGGTGTCGGAGTGCGCGTCCAGGTGCAGGACGGCCACAGGTCCGTGCTTGGCCGCGACGGCGCGCAGCGCGGCCAGGGTCAGCGAGTGGTCGCCGCCGATCATTAGGAAGGCGGCGTTGTCGGCGAGGAGTTCGTCCAGGCGCTGCTGAGCGGTCTCCATGGCGATGTGCATGTTGAACGGGGTCAGGTCGATGTCCCCGGCGTCGACGCAGTCGATCAGGTCGAAGGTGCCCGGCCCGCGGTCGATGCCCACTCCGTGGATGAGCCCGGACTCGTCGCGGACCGCGCGCGGGCCGAAACGGGCACCGGGCCGGTAGCTGGTGCCACTGTCGTAGGGGGCGCCGATGACCACGATGTCCCTGCCCTGCGGCGCGGGGTCGTGCGGCAGGCGCATGAACGTGGCGATTTGTGCATAGCGCGGCGAGACATTGGTGTTGACGCGTTCCACGGTGTGGTGGTCCCTCCTGGCGTTACGGGCCGGCGGCCGGTCACGGTGCGGTGCGGGCGGGCCCGGTGTCATCACGGCACCGGGCGGGCGCCGGACAGCAGCGGGCCGGTGACCTGCTCCACCACGGTGTCCAGCGGCACCTCGTTCGGGTGCCGGCCCTCGGTGACGACTCGGTCGAACAGTTCCTGGACGACCAGCTGCTTGGCCTGGCGCACCCGCTCGGGCACGACGCCGGCGTCGATCAGCAGCCGGGTGAAGGACGAGCTGGTGCCGGAGCCCTCGTGCACGCCCAGTTTGGGCCGGATCACGACCTCGTGCGGCAGCAGGTCGCCCATCGCGGCGCGCAGCACCCACTTGTCCTGCCCGTAGCGGCGTTTGAGCCCGGCCTCCAGCGGCACCAGGAGGTCCAGCACGTCGCGGTCCCAGTAGGGGTGGGTGGACCAGTGGCCGCTGATGCCGGACAGGGTCGGCGTCATCTCGTTCAGGCCGTCGAAGGTGGCCATGTCGCGGCAGATGGCGGTGTCCAGTTCCGGCAGCCGGTCCTCGCGGTGCATTCCGCCGAGCGGGATGTCGGCCCCGTAGCCGGTCAGGATCCGCCGACCGGTGCCAGCCAGCCGCAGGTACAGCGTCGTCAGCGGCAGCAGGTACTCGATGATGTCAGGGTCCAGGCACTCGGCCGCCCACACGGTGTGCGGGAGCCGGCGCAACAGGTCGCCGGTCGGGACGGTGACCTCCCGGTGCGCGCTGGCCAGGTGCTGGGCCACAACCCGCGCCTGCGGGAACTCGTCGGCCAGGTCGGTGCCCATGGAGACGGTGTCGATGGGTCCGGCCGCGCGGCGGGCGGCCAAAGCCGCCACCGAGGAGGAGTCGATGCCGCCGGACAGCACCACCAGCGGCGTGCCTGGGCCTGTGCGGGTCCGGACCGCGCGGTCCAGGGCGTGGCGGACGGTCTCGGCCGCCTCCTCCTCCGGTACGGTCCGGCGGGCCAGTGGCGGAGCCCAGGTGCGGTGGGCGGTGCAGTCCCCGGCTGCGACCTGGATGTCCAGCACTGTGCCGGCCGGCACCTGGTGGGTGCCGGGCAGCCGGCGCACCGGCCGGGCCGGGAGCCTGCGGCCCGCCGGGGCTGTCCGCAGGGCCTTCGCCTCCGTCGCCGCCAGCACTCGGCCGGGGGCGGCGGACAGGTACAGCGGCACCGAGCCCGCGTGGTCGGTGCCGAGCACGACCCGTCCCGGGGCGGCGAGCAGCGCCGCGAACCGCCCGTTGAGCAGACGGAAGGCGTGCAGGTCGTAGATCTCGAACAGGGCCAGGACCAGGGCGGCGTCGCTGTCCGGCCGGGCGGCGCCGGGCAGCAGCCGGACCAGTTCGTCCTGGTTGTAGAGCTCTCCGGCGAGCGCCAGCGTGCGGCCGCCAGCGCGGGCGTGGGCGTCGTCGGGCGCCCCGGAGTGCAGCAGGACGATCCGCAGGGCCTGGCCGGCCGACTGCTCCTGCAGTTCGGCCCGGGAGCCGAGGGAGGCGAATACCGGTTCCAGCGGCCGGCCCGCGCCCCGGCCGGTCTCGGCGCGGATCTCGGCGAGGAACCCGACGGCGGCGGGCAGCGTCTGCGTCATCTCAGATGCTCAGCGCGTCGAAACCGCCGGCCTGGAAGTCGTAGCTGATCGGCACCTCGATCAGGAACGGCCGTCCGAGCCCGGCTCCCTTGCGCAGCGCGGCCAGCAGTTCCTCGCGGTCGGCGGCGCGGACCGCCTCGACACCGTTGGCGTGGGCCAGTGCGGTGAAGTCGACGCCGGTGAACTTCACGGCCGGGTTGTGAGCGCGGTGGTGGCCGAGGTTCTGGTAGAGCTCGATCAGACCGTTGGCGTCGTTGTTGACCACGACGGTGACGATCGGCAGGTTGAGCCGGGCGATGGTCTCCAGGTCGGCGCTGTTGGAGTGGAAGCCGCCGTCTCCGGCGATCAGGAAGGTGGGCTGCCCCGGGCGGGCCATCTGGGCTCCGATCGCCGCCGGGATGCCGTAGCCGAAGCTGGAGCAGCCGGCAGAGGTGAGGAACCCGTAGGGCTGGTCGGCGCGGGCGAAGAGGACCCCGTAGTGGCGGAAGTACCCGATGTCGGAGACGATCGTGCCCTCGCCGGCCTCGGCGGTCTCGGCCATGACGGTGTTCATGGCGTCCATCACCTGGTGCACCCGCATGCCGTCGTCGTAGCGGCGCGGGTCGGCCAGGAACTCAGCGATCCGCTTGCGCAGTGCGGTGACGTCGTGCGGGGTCTTGGCGGCGACGTCGGCGGTGTGGCGGTCCAGGTGCTCGACGAACGCCAGGACGTCGGTGACGACGTCCACGTCCGGGCGGTAGACCCGGGGCACCGGGTTGGCCGTGGGCGACACCCGGACCGTCGTCTTGTCCTCGCCGCGCTGCCACATCGAGGGCCGCAGGTCCTCGGCGTAGTCGTAGCCGATGGTGAGGATGACGTCGGCCGACCCGAACAGGGCGTCCAGCGCCGGGAAGGACAGGATGCCGTCCATGTAGCCGGTGACCGCACCGTAGTTGAGCCGGTGACCGTGCGGCAGCACACCCTTGGCCGTGTACGTGGTGATGACAGGCAGGTTCAGCCGCTCGGCCAGCGCGCGGATGGCGGGCACCGCTCCGGACCGGATCGCCGCGGCGCCGACCACCAGGACCGGGTGCCGCGCCGATCCGACCAGTTCGGCGGCCTTGAGCGCGGCCTCCTGCCAGCCGTCCTCGACCAGGCCGAGGGGCTTGGCCGGGGTCCTGGCCTCGGGGTGGACCCGGGTGGCGTCGATCCTGCCGCCGAGGACGTCGATGGGCAGTGAGATGAAGCTGGGGCCGACCGGCTCGGCCATCGCGGCGGCCACGGCGGAGTCAACCAGATCGGTCACGTCGTCGGGGCGTTGCAGCTCCGCCGCGTACTTGGACATCGGCCGCATGATCGCCACCGAGTCCAGGCACTGGTGGGTGTCGTTGGGGAAGATGTCGTGGGACTCGGACTGCGCGGCCAGCGCGATGACCGGCGACCGGTCCAGCATGGAGGTGGCGACGCCGGTCGACAGGTTGGTCATACCGGGGCCGAGCGTGGCCCAGCACGCCTGCGGCCGGCCGGTGATCCGGGCCAGCACGTCGGCCGCGACACCTGCGGTGAATTCGTGCCGGGTCAGGACGAAGTCGATGCCGTCCGACTCGTCGAAGAGAATTGACGCCGCCTCACGGCCGACCACGCCGAACACGGTGCGCACTCCGTGGTCGTGCAGACGTTGCAACAGGGCATGGGCGGCGGTCGGACTGGTGCTCGGACCGGTGGAGACGCGGGACATGGCAGATCCTCTGCTGGAAACGATCGCAACCGACTGGCTGGTCGGTGACCACTGTGCCGAATGGGCCTTGCAGCGGCGTGGACGGTCTCCTTGTGCCCGTCGGCGCGGGCTCCGGCCACGAGCCCACCTGGCGGCCGCAGGGCCGGGCGGCCGGTCCCCCGGCCTTGCAGGCCGCTTGACGATCCGTCCGAACCCGCCGTCAGCGGAACACAGCACCCGATTGCCAGACTTCCCGGCGAACCGGCGGTCACTGCCCGACGCCGTGTGCATCCCCTCGACGGAAGCCCCCGCCGCAAAGGAGTTCGCCTCATGCCCACACCCCCGAGCGCACCGGAGCCCGGTTCGGACCGGACAGCCGCCTGGGTCCAGGCCGACCGCGACCGGCTGATCCACCCCAACCTGCCGGCCGGCCGCACAGACCGCCTCGTCATGGTCGAGGGCCGCGGCTGCTACGTCCGCGACAGCACTGGCCGCAGCTACCTGGACGCCGCAGCCGTGCTCGGCATGATGCAGGTGGGCCACGCCCGGCCCGAGATCGTGGCGGCCGCCACCGCCCAGATGAACGCGCTCGAGTGCTTCCACCTCTGGGAGAACATGAGCAACGACAAGGCGATCGAACTGGCCGTCCGGCTCACCGACCTGGCGCCCGTCGGCCTGGATCGCGCGTTCTTCACCAGCGGCGGGGCCGAGGGGAACGAGATCGCGCTGCGGATGGCCCGCTACTACCACTACCGCAGGGACCAGCCCGAACGGACCTGGATCCTGTCCCGGAAGAGCGCCTACCACGGAATCGCCTACGGCAGCGGGAGCGTCTCCGGGCTCGACGTGTACCACCAGGGCTTCGGCCCCACCCTGCCCGACGTCCACCACCTCACCGCCCCCGACCCCTACCAGCACGATGTGTACGGCGGCGAGGACGTCACCGAGTTCTGTCTGCGGGAACTGCGGGAGACCATCGAGCGGATCGGCCCGGACAAGATCGCGGCGATGATCGGCGAACCGGTGATGAGCGTCGGCGGCGCGGTGATACCGCCCTCGGACTACTGGCCGCGGGTCGCAGAACTGCTGCGCAGCCACGGCATCCTGCTGATCTTCGACGAGGTGGTGACCGGCTACGGACGCACCGGCCACTGGTTCGCGGCACAGCACTTCGGGGTGGTGCCGGACCTGATGGTCACCGCCAAGGGCATCACCTCCGGTTATGTCCCGCACGGCGCGGTGCTCGTCACCGAGGAGGTGGCGGCGACGGTCACCGGTTCCACCGGATTCCCGATCGGCTACACATACACCGGGCACCCCACCGCCTGCGCTGTCGCGCTCGCCAACCTGGACATCATCGAGGGGGAGGACCTGCTCGGAAACGCCACCAAGATCGGCGGATACCTGGCCGGCCGGCTCGAATCGCTCCGCGACCTGCCGGTCGTCGGCGACGTCCGCCAGCTCGGCCTGATGCTGGGCGTGGAACTGGTCGCGGACCAGCAGACCCGGGCCCAACTGCCCACCGGCACCGCCCCGGTGGCCCAGGCCATGCGCGAGGACGCCGGCATCATCCTGCGCGGCAACCCGCGGGCCCTGCTGATCAACCCGCCACTGGTCATGGACCGCGACGCGGCCGACGAACTCGCCGAGGGGCTGCACGCGGTGCTGTCCCGTGTCGAGCCGGACGGCCGGATCCGCGCCTGACCTGCGACTGAGCCACAACTGACCGGCGCCGAGACGACCGAGACAACGAACCGGATGACCCAATCGACCGAAGGGACCGCCGTATGCCGCTCCTCGAACTCACCCCCGACGAACTGCTGACCACCACCCGCTCCGTGCGCAAGCGGCTGGACCTGACCCGCCCGGTGCCGCTGGACCTCGTCAAGGAGTGCATCACCATCGCCCTGCAGGCCCCGTCCGGGAGCAACCGGCAGACCTGGCACTGGATCGTGGTGACCGACCCCGAGCAGCGGGCCGCAATCGGTCGCTTCTACCAGCGCGCCGTGCAGACCTACCTGGGGTCCGAGGGGTCGTGCGGCTCGCTGTACCCCGAGGACGCGGCCCGCCACGCGGTGCAGCAGCGGGTCGGCGACAGCGTCGCCCACCTCGGCGACCGGCTCGGCGACGTGCCCGCGCTGGTCATCCCCTGCCTGGACGCCAGCGCTGCTCCCGAGTACAACGAGGCCGGCATGTGGGGGTCGATCATCCAGGCCGGCTGGAGCTACATGCTCGCCGCCCGGGCCCGTCGGCTGGGGACCGCCTGGACCACCCTGCACCTGATGTACGAGAAGGAGATCGCCGAACTGCTCGGCCTTCCCGACGGCATCGTCCAGGCGGCGCTGATCCCGACGGCCTACTCCATCGGGACGGACTTCAAGCCCGCGGCACGCCAACCACTGGACCAGGTCCTGCACATCGACTCCTGGTGAGACCTGCCTGCGGTGCGGGCACGGCCCCAACCGAACGAGGAGCAGACAGTTGACCACCCACACTCCCCTGCCCACCCGCCGGCTCGGCGGTCTGGAACTCCCCGCCCAGGGCCTGGGTTGCCTGGGCATGTCGTCCTTCTACGCCCCGGCCGACCCCGCCGAGGCCGTGCTGACCGTGCGCCGCGCGATTGAACGGGGCGTCACCCTGCTGGACACCGCGGACGTCCAGGGCCTCGGCGAGGGGGAGCGGCTGCTCGGCAAAGCAGTCGCGGGCCTGCGCGACCAGGTGCTGATCTCCACCAAGGTGGGCCTGGAACGCAACCGCGACGGACAGTTCCTGGGAGTGCGCGGCGACCGCGAGTACATCCGCCGGCGCTGCCACGACTCGCTGGGCCGCCTCGGGGTGGACCACCTCGACCTCTACGTCAAGCACTGGGCCGCCCCCGGGGAGCACATCGAGGAAGCGGTCGGCGCGCTGGCGGAACTCGTCGCCGAGGGCAAGATACGCCACCTGTGCCTGTCCGAGGTCTCCGCCGACACCGTCCGCAGGGCCCACGCGGTCCACCCGATCACCGCCGTGCAGAGCGAGTGGTCCCTGTGGAGCCGAGGCATCGAGGCGGAGGTGCTGGCCACCTGCCGGGAACTGGGCATCGGCATCATCGCCTCCTGCCCACTGGGGCGCGGTTTCCTGACGGACCGGATCCACTCGACGGCGGATCTCGGACCCGCCCAGGACTTTCGGCACACCCTGCCGCGCTTCGGCGAGCCCAACCTGTCCCGCAACCTGGCGGCCGTGGCGGCACTGCGGCCGCTGGCCGCCGAACACGGTGTCACGGTCGCCCAGCTCGCCCTGGCCTGGCTGCACCACCGGGGCGACGACGTCGTGCCCATCCCGGGCACCCGCAGCCGCGGCCACCTCGAGGAGAACCTCGCCGCCGCCCAGGTCGAGCTGTCCGTCCAGGACTGCGCGGCGGTGGAGGCGGCGGTCCCGCCCACAGCCGTGCACGGCGCACGCTACGCACCCTTCCTCATGCAACTCGTCGACAACTGAGCCCCGCCCCGGCGCTTACGGAGGACTGGAACCCGATGAAATTCCTGCAGCCCGACCTCGACGCCTGCGAAAGGCTGCTCCCGGGCCTGGCCGACCGCCTCGCCGAGGTGCCCTTCGAAGACCTGGAGGCCTCGGGCAGCCCCGCCATCGCGCTGTTCCGCGACCACGGCGGCACCAACCTGTTGGTGCCCCGCGCCTACGGCGGCATCGGCGCCGACGCCCTGGAAGCCGTCCGGGTGGTGCGCGCGCTGGGGGCGCTGGCACCCTCGCTGGCCGTGGCGACCGCAATGCACCACTTCTCGGTCGGCATGCTCTACTCCGTCGGTCCGCTGTATGCCGACACCACCGACATCGAGAAGACCGTCCTCGAAACGGTCGCCCGGAACCGCTCACTGATCGCCTCCGGCTACGCCGAGGGACGCTCCGGACACGGAATCCTCAGCCCGACGGTCCAGGCCCGACGGGCACCCGGCGGCTACCTCGTCAGCGGTTCGAAGAAACCCTGCAGCCTCTCTCGCTCGATGGACCTGCTCACCGCCAGCGTGGCGCTGCGCGGGCCGGACGGCGGCACCGAGATGGGCCTTCTGGTGCTGCCCGCCGACACGCCCGGGGTCTCGGTCCGCGACTTCTGGTCGACGTTCCCACTGGTCGGCGCGGAGAGCCACGAGGTGGTCCTGGAAGACGTGTTCGTCAAGGAGCAGTACATCCTGCGGACGCCCCCAAACGCCGCGGAGAAGCTTGACGAACTCAACGAAGCCGGCGTGATCTGGTTCCAGATGATCATCGCCGCCTCGTACACCGGGGTTGCCAGCGCCCTGGTCGATCTGGTGCTGCGCAAGCAGCGCGGGTCGGTCGCCGAACGCGCGGCCCTGTGCCTGCTGATCGAGACCGCAGGCTTCCTGGTGGAGGGGCTGGCCCGACGGATCATGGACGGCGACCTCGGCAACGACTGCGCCGCGGCCTCGCTGTTCACCCGGTTCTCGGTGCAGGACCTGATCACCAGGGCGGTCGGCCAGGCCGCCGAGATGCTGGGCGGCATGGCCTACATCGCCTCCCCCACCATCGCCTACCTGGCCTGCGCCGCACAGGCCATCGTTTTTCACCCCCCGTCAAGGACCAGCATGAGCGAGGCGGTCGTCGACTACTACGCGGGAAAGCCTCTGTTCTTCTCCTAAGGGCTGTCCCGCAATCCCCGGCGGGCTCCCGACGCCAGCTACGGCCACTCGCGGCGTTGGCGAAACATCCGAATACACCCACTATGAGGATGCCTCGCCGCCTTGCGATTGAGCGCATCTGACGCCGCTCGCTAATCCACGGGGGGTTGCGGGACAGCCCTTAGGCAGGGCCCACACGAACACCGAAATCAGATCGGAGCAGGGAATGGCCGGGATAGTCGACTTTGAGGTCACCATGCCGTCGTCGCGGGTGACGGTCCAGCAGATATCCGCGGCCTCCGGGCTGCCCGAGGAGGACATCCGCGCGATCACCACCTGCGACAGCATCCCGATCCTCGCGGAGGATGAGCGGGAGTGGGAGCTCGCCCTGCGGTCCGCCCAGGCGGTACTGAAGCGGAACCAGGTGCCGCTGTCGTCGATCCGGACCGTGATCTACGCCGGGTCCGGCGTGTGGGACGTCCCCTTCGGATCGCCGTCCGCCCGGGTGGCCCACGAGCTCGGAATCGACCGGGCGCACTGCTTCGAACTCGCGAACCACTGCAACGCCGTGACGGTTGCGATCCAGATCGGCTGCGACAAGGTCGCGGCCAGGCCGGGGGAGTACGCACTCGTCCTGATCGGCGACCGCGTCAGCACCATGGTCGACTACACCGAGGCCGGCATGAAGGAGGTGTTCAACAACGGCGACGCGGGAGCAGCGATCCTCCTGTCGGCGTCCGGCTGCGTCGCCGAGGTCCTCGACTCGAAGATGCGCACCGACCCCAGCTGGGCCGACTACTACACCGGCACCCATGAGGGCGACCGGGTGGTGGTGCGGCGCAAGGGCGTGCGGGACGGTCTCGGCGAGGCCTACTCGGAGAACTTCGTGGCGCTCACCGCCGAGGTCCTCGCCTCGATCGGCCGGGAGCTCGACGACGTCGCCTTCCTGCTGGTCACCCACGGCGCCCGGCCGATCCACGAGGGTTTCCTGCAGCAGCTCGGTCTGCCCGAGAGCAGGAGCGCGCTCAACTACGACCACCTGGGGCACATGGGCGGTGCGGACACCCTGATCGCGATGCAGGACCTGATCACCCGGAACCAGCTCGAGCCGGGCGACCTGGTTCTGCACGCCACCAGCGCCGTCGGCTTCACCTGGGGCGTGATGGCCATGGAGTACCTGGGCTGACGGCGCCCGCAGTGCTGGGCGCGCCGCTGCCCGCGCCCTGGCCGCCGCTCCCGCCCTCGGCGACTCGCGCGCTCACCGCCCTGGTCGACGGCATCTCCCTCGCGGCGGCGACATGTGCCCGCCAGGGCATCGCCTCCTCGCGCGCGCAGCTGTGCTCCACCGCCGGGGCGGTGGCCCGGACGGTGGGGCGGTAGTAGGGCGCCGCGTCGGTGAGCTCCTGCCGCACCACGTCCCGGATCAGCTGGTGCACAAAGCCGATGCCCTCGGGGGCCGTCTCGTCCGCCACCAGCAGTCCGCCGCGGACCGCCCTGTCGACCGCTCCGCGGGGCACCGCGCCGTGGACACCCCCGGGGCCGGCCGCGGCGCAGGAGTTGAGCAGTTCGAGGATCTCCGCCGGGAGGCCGGACAGCCGCTCGTTGATCACCTCCCGGATCACCGGCGGCACCATGCCGTGCACCTCCTGCACCGTTGCCGTGTCCCGCAGCGACTCCAGCAGGCCGAGCAGCAGGTACGGATTGCCCCCCGCGCGTTCGTGCAGGGCGGCGCACAGCTCCGGGTCGATGCCGCGGGCGCCCGCCACGACCCGCCGGGTCTCGTCCAGGCTGAGCGCGTCCAGCCGGACCTCCTCGGCGTTGAGCGACTGCAGAACCGCCGCCCGGGTCGCCCGCAGGCCGGGGTCGTCCGCGATCCGGAAGGACCGCAAGGTCACCACGAGCAGGAACCGCGAATCGGCCGACTGGCGGGTCAGGAAGGGCAGCAGGTGCAGCGAGGCGGCGTCGGCCCACTGGAAGTCCTCCAGCACCAGCACCAGCGGTCGGCGGGCTGTCCCCAGCAGCGCCTGGCTCACGGCGTCGTGGAGCGCGAACCGGCCCGCTCCGGACAGCTCGGGGCGATCGCCGGGAGCCTTGTCCGGTGCCAGCTCGGGCACCAGCGCCGCCAGGGTGCATTGGGCGCTGTCCGGCAGACTGCGCATCGCGTCCGGCCGCCGCGCCGCCACCCGCCGCAGCGCCTGGGTCCAGGGCCAGTAGGGGGGCATGTCCTCGGACGGAGGGCAGTTGACGGTCACCACGTCGGTGCCCGACTCCTGGCAGAGCCGCCCGAGCTCCCGCACCAGCCGGGTCTTGCCCAGGCCCGCCTCTCCGACGACCAGCACGGTGCGCCCCTCTCCGTCGTGGCTGTGCTGCGCCGCGGCCAGCAGCCGCCGCAGCTCCTCCCTTCGCCCGACGAACGCAGCCGGGGCACCGGTCACCAGCCGGCCCGGCTGACACGGCAGGCCCGGCCGGTCCACTGTTCCGTGCTGCCAGTCAGCGGCGACCGGCGCAGCAGCGGACACCGGCCGCTCGGCGGCCCGGGCGGCCACCAGCGGTGAACCGGACCCGCCCGGAAACCGGGCGAGCGAGGGGTCGTGATGCAGGATCTCCTCGTGGACCTGCCGCAGCTGGGGGCTGACGTCCGCCCCGAGCTCGTCGGCCAGGTACTGCCGGGTGCGTTCGAACAGGCGCAGTGCATCGGCCTGTCGGCCGTTGTGGTACTGGGACCGCATCAGTTGGTAGACCAGCCGCTCGCGGGTCGGATGGTCGGCCACTTCCCGTTCCAGTCCGGGCAGGACCTCCTCACTGCGGCCCAGGGCGAACGCCACCGCGGCACGCGCCTCCACCGCGGCCAGCCGCAGCTGGTCCAGCCGTACTGCCTCCTGCGCGGCGAACTCGTAGCCGGTCAGGTCCTCGAACGGCGGCGCGGTCCACAGCCGCAGCGCCACGGACGCCAGGGCGAAGGTCTCCGGTAGGTCGCCGCGACGCTGGGCGGCGAGCCCCTGGCCGACGGCCGACTCGAAGCGCATCACGTCAACATGCTCCGGCATCGCGTTGAGCAGGTACCCCGGCGAGCGGTACTCGAGTTGGAGCTCGGCCCCGCCGTGCAGCGGTCGGTCGGCGATCATCCTGCGCAACCGGGACACGTACGACTGCAGCGTGGCGATGGCGTGGTCGGGGGGCTCGGTCTCCCAGATGCTGCGGACCATCGACGAGATCGACACCACCTTGCCGGCGTTGATCAGCAGCAGTGCGAGCACCGCGCGCCGCCGCGGCGGCCCCAACTCCAGCGGTCCTGTTGGCAGCCACAGGGCCATCCGGCCGAACGCGGAAACCGCGGCGGTGCCGGCGCCTGTGGCCGACCCGTCGCCGCCCTGCTGCGGTTTTCCGCTACTGCGCTGAGCGGACCGGGCAGGTATTCCCATCACTTTCTCCTTCTTCGGTCGGATCTCGGGGACCGGGCTCTGGACCCGGTCGAACGACGCCCCGGGCCGCCCAATCCGATCGCGGTGATCGATAAACTCCACAGGCTGTGATGCCGGTCATGTCACGGCACGAACAGACGCGACCGCACGGGCAAAGAACCTATTCCAAAAGGCAACCCACCACTCCGCTTCCGCCTCGTTCACCCTGACCGCAGCCTCCGACGGCGCCGCAGCTGACAGCGGCCCTGTGCCTCGATCCGGCACAGTTTGCTCTGCGGGACATCGTGCACCGCCCCCTTGCAAGCGGCTGACGGGACACCGGCGACCCTCTGCCATTCCCGGGCGCATTTCCGCCACCCCAGCCGGAAGATCCCTGCCGAATCCTTACCGTCCGCCCGGTCACGACCGGGCGGACTATCCGTAATTGCGCCAATCACGGTTCGACGTGGCCGAAAAAGCCAGTGGAATCCTTGTCATCCGCTTGTGGATGACTGAAGGAGGTCACTGTGCGCCGGTGACGCTCCGTCAGGAATGGTGGCACTGTCAGCGAGTGTGATGACCTCGTACAGATCATGTCTCCGCACCTCGATGCGGTGCGGGTGGAACGGGTGTGGGTGGCGGGCGGCGTGGTCCGCATCGCGGCCTGCACCCGCGAGTTGACGGTGGCGTGTCCGGACTGTGGTCGCGGTTCTGCGCGGGTGCACAGTCGTTATGGCCGGGCGCTGGCCGATGTCGCTGTCGGAGGACGCCCGGTGCTGATCGGGCTGTCGGTGCGGCGGTTGTTCTGTGACAGCCCCGGCTGTGGCCGGCGGACGTTTGCCGAGCAGGTCGAGGGGTTGACGGTGCGCTATCAGCGCCGCAGCCCGCTGCTGCAGCACCTGGTGGAGATGGCCGGGGTGCTCCTCGCCGGCCGCGGCGGCGCCCGGCTGCTGCAGATCCTGAAGGTGCCGCTGTCGCGGACCAGCGTGCTGTTCCACTTGATGCGCTTGCCGCTTCCGTCACCGGCGGTCCCACGGGTGCTGGGCGTGGACGACTTCACGCTGTACGCGGACGTCTACGGAACCCTGCTGGTGGATGCCACCACGCGGTTGCCGATCGAACTGTGGGCCGGGCGCGACGCCGAGCCGCTGGCCGCCTGGCTGCGGACGCACCCAGGTGTCGAGGTGGTCTGCCGGGACGGCTCGCTGGTCTACCGCCAGGGCATCACCGACGGCGCCCCGGACGCGGTGCAGGTCAGCGACCGCTTCCACCTGTGGCAGGGGCTCTCGAAGCGGATCGGGGAGATCGCCGCCACCCACCGCGACTGCCTGCCCGCCGCAGTTCCCGAGCCCGAACCGGCACCACCACCAACCACCGCGACGGGACCGTCCGATCAGGCCGACACCCCCGCCCGCCGCCATGCAAAGCGGCTGTTCGAGGCAGTGCACGCGGTGACCGACACTGGTTGTTCGCTCAGCGCCGCGGCCCGCGAGCTGGGCCTGAACCGGCGCACCGTGGGCAAGTACGCCCGGGCCGCCACCTGGCAGGATTGCGTACGGCGCACCCGGCCCCGCCGGTCCACGAGCCTCGATCCGTACCTGGAGTACCTTCGGCAGCGGTGGGAGGAAGGCGAGCACACCGCAACGGTGCTGCACCAGGAGATCGCCGCCAAGGGCTACCGCGGCCACTACCAACGGGTCAAGATGGCCATCGCACCGCTACGCCGCGGCCTGCCGATCGACACCCCGCGCGAGCGGCCGCCCTCACCTCGCGAAGTCGCCCGCTGGATCACCGCCACACCGTCCCGCCGCAGCTTGCACGCAGCCGAGGCACTCCGACGGCTGTTCGAGCACTGCCCGGAGTTGAACCGAAGCCACGACCTGGTCCGTCAGTTCCCCGCCATGCTCGAGAACCGCGACGCCACCCCGCTGCCAGCCTGGCTCGACCAGCTCGCAACCTCCCGCCTTCCCGCCCTGGCCAGCCTCGCCAAGGCAATCCGCGAAGACCAGCCCGCAGTCGAACAGGGCATCACCACCCCGTTCAACTCCGGCGTCAACGAAGGCCGCATAACCGACCTGAAACTCCAGAAGCGGATCACGGCCGGACGCGCAGGAGTCCCGCTCCTCCGCCACCGCGTCATCCTCATGGCCCTGCTCCGACGCCGCTACCCGTGACGGAGCGTCACCGGCGCACGGTGGCACACTCCCGCTTCACGGAAATCTTGCCAGGGCCACGTTCACGTGTACGCCGACAGTTCAGGCCGCCCGCGACCTGAGCCTGTCCTGGCCGACCGTGATGGACGCCGTTCGTGTCCAGGCCCGCGAGGTTGTCGAGACACCCCTGCCGAAGGTGCAGGTGCTGGGCATCGACGAGACCAGACGCGGACGGCCACGCCGGGAACAGGACCCCACGACCGGCACGTGGCACCCGGTGCGCGACCGGTGGCACACCGGCTTCGTCGACGCGCTCGGCACCGGTGGCCTGCTTGGACAGATTGAGGGCCGCACGGTCGCCGACGTACTCACCTGGCTCGCCACCACCCCACCGACCTGGCGCAAGAGCATCCATTACGTCGCCATCGACATGTCCTCCCCCTACCGGGCCGCCGTCCGCACCGGCCTGCCGCACGCCACCGTCGTGGTCGACCACTTCCACGTCGTCCAGCTCGCCGACAAAATGCTGTCCATGGTCCGGCGCCGCACCACCGCCGAGATCCGCGGCCGACGCGGACGCGCCAGCAATCCGGAGTGGAAGGCCAGACGACGGCTCCTGCGCAACTGAGAGCACCTCACCGACGAACAGTCGCCACGATGTGGAACACCCTGCTGGGCGAGGGAAAGATCGGCCAACAGCTGCTGACCGCGTGGATCGCCAAGGAGAACCTGCGCACCCTCCTCGCCCTTACCCGCACCGGCGCCGACCGCCACCGAGTCGGCCACGCGCGATGGAAGTTCCTCACCTGGTGCGCGGACTCCGACATCCCCGAGGTCCGCCAGCTCGCCATCACCGGCGACCGCTGGTGGCCCGAAATCGATGCGTTCATCGGCACCGGGCACAGCAACGCCAGAAGCGAGGGCATCAACCGCGTCATCAAGCTCGTCGCCCGCCACGCTTTCGGCTTCCGCAACGCCGACAACCAACGGCTACGGACACGCTGCGTCACCACTCGCCGAGCCAGCGGACACCTCCGCACCGCTCAACCTTGAAGACACTGTTTGTCACCACTCAAGTCTTGGTTTGCCATTTTTCCATCCCGCGCTACGAACGCCATTCCGCAACTACCTGTCTCGCCGCATTCCGGCGCTGCTCAAGCGACCCGTCCGACTCGCCATCTATTGCACGATATAAACCCGTAGGGCCCACAAGCCAGCCAGTGTGTTTTCAGACAATCCTTCTCGAGGCTGTTGACTGCCGCCATTCCCTCGCTGAAGATCACTACGCAACTCCTAACGGGGGGTTGGGGAAGGGGAATTTCGTGAGGATACTTGGTAAGTCGCTAGCTCTTGGCTTTGCGAGCATGGCACTCGCAGTATGCAGCTTCGCCACGTCGGCCGCCGCAGACAGCCCCCAGGCTGCGACCGTTACCGCGCACGGCGCTGTCGTCGCCGCGGATGGTTCCAAGGTCGGCCAGATCACCTTCCACAAGCGTGGCGACGGCACGAAGCCGCCCGCCGAGCTGGGCAACCCCTCTGAATGGGGTGTGGCGGCGATCACTGTGGACGATTCGGCGGGCAACGTTTCGCCAATGTCAGAGGCGTGCGTCCCCGCCAGTGGCGGAAAATGGTGCTACGGCGACTACCTGAACACGTCCGGTAAGTACTGCTACTCGAACTACTACCACCACGATAAGGTCCACAAGTCTTCGGTGAAGATTGCCGGCGTGACGGTCGACAGTGGCTGGGTGGCAGCCAACGACTACTCCAACGCCCACCGCACGGCGGGCGCTGCCTACACCTGCTACACCTACTACAGCATCAAGTAGGTTCCGAGCCGACCCCTCGGTTGGTGGGGTAGGCTGGTGCGCCACTCCGGTCTGTTCGGTCGCCCGCGCCGTGCCGGAGTGGCGCCGCCTCCAATTCTGAGTTACTCACGGGATGGGAAGAGAAATCGCACACTTCCTGCGCACTCGCGTTGCTCCGATCGCAACATCCCTCGGGGTGGGTTTGCTGCTTGGTCTAGCGGGCCCCCTTACCGAAAAATGGGATAATCCAGGTTGCGTCACCCTGAATGCTGTTTTTTCTGCTGGGTGGCTGTGGGTCTGTTACGCATTCTTGGTGGGCTATTTCCGCCGATCCAAAATTGAGTCAGCGCTGCTGTCTTCTTTGGGTTTGGCTATCGGCGTGCTCACGTACTACCTATTCAAGTATCTGAGTCCCACCGTCCCGGCCGGACTGGAATCTGGCGCCGCCAGTGAGGGAGTTTTCTCCAGGATGCTTGTGTGGGGAATAGCGGCTTTCGTCCTAGGGGCGCCCTTGGGGCTCTTGGGTAACCTGGCGCGAATTCCAGGCGTTGGCGGCCTTCCATTCCGACTGATTGTTCCGCTTGTAGCCTTTATTGAGACCTCCATGCGGCTGGCTACAGAGGCGGATGGGCAACCTGTGGGCGTTGGAATTACTTGGGCTGTGATTCGGTTCATTGCAGCCGCAGCTGCTTTGGCTCTAGTAAGTCACACCATCTGGAGCTGGTGGCACGCTCGGCGTACTCATTCCTCGGGGTCGGATGAGCGCCGCGCTAGAGGAGACATGTCGTCCGTGTGACCTCCTGGATTCAGTGCCCCAAGACCGACCGGATAGGCGGTAGGTGTGAGTTGGGGGTGTGGTGGCGGTGGTTGGGTGTCATTGGTGAGTGACAGCTTTCTGGCCTGGTAGAGCGTGGTTTCTCGTTTTCTGGTGGCTG
>NZ_JBITDA010000046.1:0-38024 GCF_044453765.1 Streptomyces sp. NPDC051636
GTATCAGCCCTTCGCTGAGCGACTACTCAACGCGAGCAGATGGGGTGCCGTCGACGGAATACGCGACACTTGAACATGCGACCTCACCAGTCCCGGGGCCGACCTCGACGGCTCCACGTCGGTGACCGCCCGCACGTACTGGTGGCCTCATGAGGGCTCTGCGGGTCGCGCACCGCAGTGCCTACGAGCCGTCCACAGGTCAGGTGGACGGCGGGGACATGCCTACGGTCCGGCGATCAGCCAGAGGATGAGGACGGCGTCCAGGTCCTGGCTGTAGCGGTAGACGACGCTGATGCCGCGACCCTGGGTCTGCTCGGGCAGCAGCTCGACGACGCGGGACTCGCTGCGCGGGTCGGCGTCCGGCAGGCCGCGGCCTTGCGCCGGGTCGTCTTCGAGCGAGCGGCGGACGCTCTCGACGGCGGTCCGCTCGGTCGGGCTGAGTTCGGTGAGGATCTTCTCGGCGGGGTCGCTGAAGAAGGCGTGGGTCACCGGGCGGCCTCGGCCAGCTTGCGCCGCAGTTCGGCCTCGACGTCGTCGGCGGGCCGGGCAAGGGCTGCCATGGCTCCGGAGTCGTACCGCATGAGGACGCGGTGCCGGTAGGCCTGAGCGATCTCACGGACCGCGGTCAGGTCGTCCAGCTCGATCGCGTCGAGTTCCTTCTCGAACTCCTGCCGGTCACCGGGGAAGCCCCACGTCGACAGCGCCTCGCGCAGCTCGGCGAACGTGCGCATGGGCGGGTTGAACTGGCTGACGCCGGGGTGCTCGGGTTGAGCGGTCACGGTGGCCTCCTCCTGGGTGCTGCATACGACGCTACTCGGGAGCAGCTCGTCATGGGGAGAGTCCCCCGCTGACCGCGGCATCGGCCGGACGCAGGCGCGTGGCCGGGGAGGGGCCAGTCTCCCCCACGGTGCGCAGTCCGCCCTAGTACTCCAGCCGTAGATCGTGATCTTCATGCCTGAGTGGCTTGTTGCCGGTAGTGGCTGGCCTGGGATCGGGCCTGGTGGCGGCGGCGCCAGTCGGACCAACCGAGCCGGTGGGCGGCATCGTGGACGGGTCGGACAACGAGTGTGATGAACAGGCGCTGGATCTCGTTGCAGGTGAGCGGAATGAGGGCATCGGGTGCGGGGCGGGTGTGCTCGTCTGCGCGTACGACGGCGAGGAAGGCGTGCGCGAGCATGGCGAAGGTGACCCAGCGGGAACAGGAGGTATAGCGGCGGACCTGGTGCTCGTCGAGTGCGGCCAGGCCCTTGCCCGACTGGAAGAACTCCTCCACCCGCCATCTTGATCCAGCGACTTGGACCAGTACGGTCAGCGGCACGGACGCGGGCGAGTAGCAGCGGTAGTAGGCGAGTTCGCCGGTGCTGCGGTTACGGCGGATCAGTAGCTGACGACTCCCGGGGCGGGGGTCGGCGAGGTCGATGACTGCCCAGTTGTAGAAGCGGTGGCCCTTGGCCCCGGCCCCTGCGGAGAGCTTCTGCCAGGCCCGCTTGGGCACCTTCTTGGCTAAGATGTCCGCACGGGACTTCCCCGCTCCGGTGGTGACTTCGTGCGAGCGGGCCACCGCGAGGACGTAGCCGGTGCCGCGTTCCTCCAGTGCGGTTCGCAGCTTGAGGTTGCCGCCGTAGATCTCGTCGCCGGCAACCCATGCGGCCTGGTGGCCGGCGTCCAGGAACCGGGCAACCATACGAGTGGCCAGTTCCGGCTTGGTGGCGAAGGCGGTGTCCTGGTCGAGTCCGGCATCCCGGCAGCGGTCAGGGTCGGAGGTCCATGAACGCGGGACGTACAGTTCCCGGTCCACTGCCGCGTGCCCGCGCCGGCCGGCGTAGACCAGGTAGACGGCGACCTGGGCATTTCGATCCTGCCCGCGGTGCCGGTGTACTGGCGCTGGACGCCGACCGTGTCGGTGCCCTTCTTCACGTCCCCGGTCTCGTCAACCACCAGTACCGCCTGGTCGTCGTGCAGGTGGTCCACCACGTAGTGACACACATCGTCGCGGACCCGGTCGGCGTCCCACTTGGCCCGCCCCAGCAGATGCTGCATGCCGTCCAGGGTCCTCTCCCCGGCCCATTCGGCGATGGTCCAGCAGTTCTTGCGCGGCAGGTCCGACAGCAGGCCGAGCACCAACTGCCGTGCCCGGCGCCGGGGTTCGACCCGCGTGAACCGTCCAGCTATCCGGCTCATCAGGCCCTCGAACGCCTCCTGCCAGCGGGCAGGGTCTACGCTGTGACCTGCGGCCACCGCGTGATCGTTTGTCTTCACACACCGATGATCAACGGGTGGCCGCACCCGTCTCCACAGCGCGTCAGGGTCGGGCAGCGTCCGCCCGCCGTTCTTGTGTCAGGAGGACATGTGCAACGTGGCGAAGTCTGGTGGGTGGAGTTCGACGAGCGGCGGCTGGTCGTACTGCTGTCGGGAGACGACGCGTCCGGGATCCGGGTAATGCAGGTCGTTGCTCCAGCGGGTGTCGACATCACCGGCCTGTGCGTCGAAGTGGCAGTAGGCGCCGTGGAAGGACTGCCCTTTGAAGGGGTGCTGCGGTTCGCGTTCCCGCGTCCGGGCTTTACCCCTTGCACGTGGCTGACCACAGTGTCCCGGGACGACCTGATCGAGCGAGCGGGCGTTCTGTCCTCCGCGAAACTCAGCGAGATTGAGAACGCCCTCCGTCTCGGTGGACTCGGGTAGGTGGAGAAGGAACGCGGACGCCCGCGACGGCGTGGTCGGTCTCGTCCAGATGATCGACGCTGCCACCTGCCTCCTCGGCGCCCCTCACGATCGAGATCACGAACTACGGCTGGAGTACTAGACGCGTCACCTCCTCGCGACGGCCGGGCGCGCTGGGCAGCGGAGAGGCCTCGGCGGTCATCGACGTCTCGGTGCTCCACACCACCGGATCGAGCGCGAAGGGAAGGCGAGCGTGACCTCCAGGTGCTCGGTGGGCAGCCGCACGGCCCGCTGGAACCAGCGGCCCCACTTGGTGTCGCTGACGGTGTAGGCGTACTCGATCCACACCGAATCGCCCGTGTAGAGCGGGAAGCGGCCCTGGTCGTTGTCGAACAGCAACCACACCTCCTTGAAGGCGTCCCGGTCGTGCTTGGCCTCCCAGCGCATCACCTCCCCGCGGCAGGTCGCCGCGAGCGCTAACTCATCCCAGGTCAGCGGATACGTCCGCTAGTGGGCATTGGAACGCTCGGGTCGCCGGGATAGCGGTCGACCGAGATGCGGATCAGGTAGCGGGTGATCGGGGCCGTGCCGGTGTTGCGCAGCAGACGGCGCATGGTCAGCCGGTAGAGGCTGCCGTCGTAGTCGAGCCGGGCGGCATCGTGCTCCACGACGATCGCCGAGCCAGTGGCGTACGGCTGCTCGGTTGGCCGCGAGGCAGGCACGGCGGCCGCCGCCGCGGTGGTCTGGCGGGTGCGGGCCGTCTCGTAGTCGTTCCACCTGCGCCAGATTGCCTTGCCCGCGTTCAGTGTCTCCTCCGCGCGGCGGGCGAAGTCAGCGGTCGGCTTGTGGCGGCCGGACTCCATAAGGCTGACATAGGAGGGGTGGAACCCCATCAGCTCGGCGAGGGCCTTCTTCAAGATGCCGCGCACCTCGCGCCAGTAGGCGATCTCGGCGGCGCAGTTGGCAGCTGCCTGTTCCACGGTGACCGCGTTATGCGCGTCCATCAAAGCCCCCGCCCTGCTTGGGTGTTGAGTGCGTGAGTGAACCGTGAGTGAGGACAGTTCACCATTCTGTCGCCATGCCCGCCGCCGGTTTCCTCCTCTCACCGGCCCGACCTTCGTGGCCGGGGAGAGGGGATGCACCATGACGCGCCTGCTGTACCTGCTCAACGTCTCCAACCCGAACCGGTTGTCGACAGACTCCGGCTTCACCTTCGCCGACCTGCTGGCCCCGGCCCTGACGGACGCCGGGGCGGAGGTGACCGTGGCGGCCCCGGTCGCCACCGGTGACCGCCGGGTGGGCTTCGAGCCCACCCGGGTGCCGGCCACGAAGTACCGGGCCCGCTTCGACCCCGGCCTGGACGGACTGGCGGATCTGATCCGGCGTACGCGGCCGGAGGTGGTGGTGGCCAACCAGATCGAGGCCGCCCCCGCGATCCGGGCTGTCCTCCTGGAAGCCGGGACGGACGCACTGATCGCCGGGTACTGCCACTACCTGCCGTTCTCCTTCGCCGATGACGGGCGGCTCCTGGCTGACCCGTCCCTGGACGACGACGGGCTCGGACGCAGCGTGATGCTGGCCTTCGCCGCCGGGCTCACGGCGTGCGACCGGGTCCTCGTGCACTCGTCCACCGCCGCGTCATGGACGACGGCAGCCGCCGCCCGGATGAGCGTGGACCTCACGGAGAAACTGCACATCGTGCCCGCCCCGCGCGACGAGCGCCTGGTGCGTGACCCTGCCAACGTCGCCGTACCTGACGGAGAGGCGCACGCCGTCTACAACCACCGCTCTACGCCCACTACGGCACCGCCGCGTTCACCGACCTGGCCCGCCGCATGGTTGCCGAGGCCCCGGTGAAGCTGACCGTGATGGACCTGTTCGGCACCCGCAGTCCCGAACGCGTCCGGCTGGACCCGAGCCCCGAGCGGCACCGCGACGAGCTCGCCTTCCTCTACGGCGTCACGATCGCCTCCGACCGGGGCGACCGCGTCCGGTACCGCAACCTGCTGGCCGGCGCGCACTTCGGCATCGCCGGGTGATGGTGCGCTGAAGTTCCTCGATGTCAGCGGGTGCCCCCAGCCCCGATTCGCGCCAGGCATGCTCGCCCATGAGTTCCGACAGCCGTTTCTTCAGCTGCTGGACGCGAGCGGCGAGTCGGGTATTGCGAGCTTGGGCGTTGGCGAGGTCGGTCTTGAGAGAGGCCAGGCTCACCGGTGACGCGCCCGCCGGGTCGTACCGCGCCGGTTGGAGTTCGGCGGCGTGGATCAGGGCGAGGAGGTCGCGGTGGCGATAGAGGAAGGTGCGGTCCACTCCCGCCTGCCGGGCTATGCCGGACACACTCTCTGACATCAGGCTGGGCTTGTCGCAGACTGCCTGGGCGTCGTGTCCGGCTGCCGACAGGCGCGGCCCAGGGGCGTGGAGCCCAGCGCGGGGGAGCTGGTGCTGAGCAGGAGCGACCGAAGCGACCCGGTGTCGCGGTCCGAGCCATCGCGGCCTTGGTCGAGTTCACGCCGAACGCTCGGTCGCTCGGTCGCTTCAGTCGCTTGGGTCGCTGACCCGCGGGCGGCGCAGCGACTGAAGAACAGCGACTCAGCAGCTTTTCAGTCGCTGCCCACTCCGGATGTAAAACCGCAGGTCGGACGGTATGCGCGGGAGACACAGCGACTGAAGCGACTCAACTTTGGGATATATGAAGACATTCCTGTGCGCGTGTGTGCGTCATATATAGAGACCTTCAGTCGCTTCAGTCGCTGATCAGGTCACTGAGTAGCCTCTGGCCAGGAACTTCAGTCATGGACGTTCGGCAGCGACTGCAGGACCTTCAGTCGCTGGCCACTCTGTTCAGTCGCTGCTGGTGGCCTGGCGAACGCATCACCGCTACGCAACGCATGCTCTTTCGCATGTGCTCCACGACCTCGGGACCTGCATTCGCTACTCTGTGTCCGTCGTTGAGTCGCTTCGGTCGCTGATAGGGGGTGCAGATGCCTGCTGAGCTGCATGTTTCCCGCAGCGACTCAGGGCAGAGCAGCCCCGACCCTTCAGTCGCTGCCTCCCTCGCCGTCGCCAGTTGGTGCGCGCGGCGGGGCTGGCCAGTGCATCCCCTCGCTGCCGGTCGCAAGACCCCCGCCGCGAACTGCACCAACTGCCGTACCACGCCACACCCGCCCGCCGGGTGCCCGTGCCTGCCTGCGGGCCGCTGGTGTCACGGCTTCCACGCCGCCACCCTCGACCAACGACGTATCACCCAGTGGTGGGGCACTCATCCGGAGTTCGGCGTCGGCGTCGCCTGCGGCCCGGCTGGCCTGGTCGTCATCGACATCGACGCCCACCCCTCCCAACCCCCGAGCCGGGACCGGATCCTGCCGGGGATCCCCATCGGCGACCACATCGACCTCACCGGCCTCGCCAACGGCTTTCACACTCTCGCCGTGCTCGCCGCGCTGCGCGGCCGACCCAGTCCTGCCGACGACGAGACCACGCTGCGCGTGCGCACCCCCTCGGGCGGGCTGCACGTCTGGTACCGGGCCGCCGACAACCGCCGCTGGCAGTGTTCGTCCGGCTCTAGCCAGGGCCGCGCCCTGGCCTGGCAAGTCGATGTCCGCGCCCACGGCGGTTACATCGTTGGCCCTGGCACCGTAACGTCCCAGGGTACGTACACCCCGCTCGGCGACATCCGAGAGCCGGCCGTTCTCCCCGCCTGGCTCGCCCAGGAACTCGAGCGCACCGGCCACCTGCCCGCGCCCAGCATCCCCGCCCCCCGACCGGTACCACCGCGAGCCCAGCAGGCCGTCCTCGCCGCGGGCGGCGGCCGCAGCGACACCCAGCGCCTGCTCGCGTCCGTCCTCGCCCCCGTTGAAGCCTGCGGCCAACTTGTACAAGGTGCCGGGTTCTCCGACACCCTCAACCGCGCCGCCTACACCGTCGGCGGACTCGTGGCCGCAGGCCGCCTGACACAGGAAGAGGCCGAGCGTGCTCTGACAGGGACCGCAGCCGCGGCCCGGCCGGGCCAGGAACGCCGCATCGAGCAGATCATCCGCAGCGGCCTGGCTGCCGGCCTCAAGCGCCCTCTGTACACCCGTGGAGGGCGCCCGTGACGTCGCCCGGCAACGAGACCCTCTTCGAGTTCGATCCCGAAGCCGTCGCAGCCCAAATCCGCGCCCAGAGCACCTCTGTGCCCCTGCCGGCCCAGGCCGATGCCAAGCGCGCCACGGCCGGCGCGGCGACCGAGGCCGGACTGCTGCCCGACACCCTCTCCGACCGGGGCAACGCCAAGCTGTTCGTCAAGCTGTACGCCAACGACTACCGGCACGTGCCGGGTATCGGCTGGTACCGGTGGGACACCACCCGCTGGCAGATTGATGAGGACGACACCGTCCTGTGGGCCGCCGGCGACCTCGCAGAGAATATCGCCACTCACGACCCCCGCGGCCTCTTCACCACCCAGGCCCTGCAGCAGCACCGCCGCCGCGCGCTGTCCACCACCGGCATCAACGCCATGCTCAGCCAGGCCAAATCCGCCCCTGGCATGGTCCTGAACTCTGCCCTGCTCGACGCTGACCCCTACGCGCTGTGCACACCGGCCGGGATCGTCGACCTACGCACCGGCCTGGTAAAGATCCCGGACCCGGACAAGGACTTCCACTCCCGTTCCACCACCGTCGGTCCCCAGCACGTATCCACTCCGCGCTGGGACCGCTTCCTGACTGACACCTTCGGGAGTGACGCCGAAGGCAGCGAAATGATCAACTACCTGCAGCTGCTGCTCGGCTACTCGGTGACCGGCGACGTCGGCGGCCAGGTGCTGCCGTTTCTGTTCGGGGCTGGCAAGAATGGCAAGTCAGTTTTGCTGGATGTGTTGATGAAGTTGCTGGGTGACTACGCGGACGCAGCGCCGCCGGGTTTTTTGATGGCCCGTCCCTATGAAGGCCATCCGACCGATCTTGCGGAGCTTCATGGCCGGCGTGTCATCATCTGTTCCGAAGTCAAGCCCGGAGACAAGTTCGACGAGGCACGTGTCAAGCTGCTTACCGGTGGTGACCGGATCAAGGCCCGCCGCATGCGGCAGGACTTCTTCAGCTTCCAGCCCACCCACAAGCTCTGGCTTCTGGGCAACCACCGCCCCGAGGTTGGCACCGGCGGCTTCGCCTTCTGGCGCCGTATGCGTCTGATCCCCTTCGAACGCGTCGTCCCCGACGACCGCAAGATCGACAACCTTGCCGACATCCTCGTCACTGAGGAAGGCCCCGGTATCCTCGGTTGGCTCATCGACGGTGCCCGCCGCTATCTCGGCGGCGAACGCGACCTCACCGGCCCCGAACGCGTCCGCATCGCCACTACCGCCTACGCCGAGACCGAGGACCACACCGGCCGTTTCTATGACGAGTGCTGCGCCCTGGGCCCCGATCTGCGCGCTGAACAGACGGCCCTCTACGCCGTCTACAGGGCGTGGTGCCAAAATGAAGGTGCACCGGCCATGTCCTCGCGTGCGTTCGCCGCCCGGACCCGCGAGCTGGTCGGGCTGGCCTCGCCCAAGGAGATGATCCTGTCTAACCAGCGCAAGCACTACCCGGGCATCGGACTGCTCACTGACGAGGAAAGGGAAGCCACCGCATGAGCTCCCTGATCACCGAGGACGAGATCAGCCACGAAACAGACCTCATCTGGCTCGAAGACATCGACACCCTCGACTACGTCCGCCAGAGCCTCGACAGGCTGCCAAACCGCCGCGGCAGGCCCGTCTACCACCGCCCGGGCCGGATGGTCGGCTACGCCGTCCTTGGCCCCCAGGCCAAGGCCTCCCGTTCTTCCGGTACCTTCCGCCGACGCGTTTTCTGGCTGCTGCCGCACGACCGCGACACCGAACCCAGTGGCCTGTACGCCAAAGGCGCCCCAGCCGAAGCCGTCGACCCACGCACGGTCGCCGCCCGTATCAAGGGCTACAAAACCGAACGCTCCGAAGGCGGACCTCCCTCCACCGCCATGCAAGAATTCGGCATAACGCGCCCCCTCTGACAGAACCCGCAGCCGACGCAGCCTCCCTGCTCGATCTCGGTCGTCACCGCACCCCGGTCGGGTGTGGTGACGCAGGGCCTCCAGGTCCCCTGGCCCACCGTTGCAACGTGGAGCAGCCGAGCTCCTCCAGCCGGGGCAGGATGCCTCATGCGGAGGGCCTCATATTCCGGCTCTGGGCCGGATCAGAAGTTCCAGGGGCCGTGCGGCGCGATCCAATTCCACGTTCCCTGCCGAGGTTGTCACGGAAGCAGGCGGCGTTCCTTCGCGACAGCCACCGCACCGGCCACGAGTCCATTTCCAATTGGCCGTAGATCCGCCGCAGGTGAGTTTTGACCGTGGCCTCGCTGAAACAGCGTTCGGGCGATCCCCCCAGGGGTGTGACCCAGATACGCGTCAAAGGGGCAATGAGTTGATCTTGAATCCCTGACGGCCCTGTAGTCCCACCTCCAACGCCAGGGAGCAAGTAACCCGCCGGTAGGTTCTGGATGTTCAGCGACGGCGGCGGGCGGCGGGGGCGCGTTCGGCGACGTGCCGGGCGACCGCGTCGACGCCGGGGCGGGCGTATTGCTCCAGGGAGCGGACTGAGGCGTGGCGGGAGCGGGCCAGCAGTATCGGTGTTGAGGTGCCGTCCTCGGCGTCGTGGGTGAGGGCGCTGTGGCGTAGCCGGTGGAGTGTCCAGCCGTCCAGGTCTTCGATGTTGTCGGGTGAGGCGAGGGGGTTGGCCAGGAGCCGGGTGTTCTCCTCGAATATCTCCTCGGCCCGGCGGTAGGAGAGCCGGGCGCGGCCGGTCTCCGGGCAGACGTCGAGCGTCGGCGTTCCGGCCGGGGCCTTGCGGTCGGTGAGGAACAGCGGGCCGCGGGTGCGCCGGGCGATCAGTCGGGGCAGGAGCTGGGCGATGCCCGCGCCGGTGAGGTACCGCTCGACTGCCGCGGTGTACGACGAGGGCTGGGCGGACAGGGGCACCACCCGGGCGCGCGGCAGCCGCAACGCACGCCCGCTCCCGAGTTCGGTCACTCGTTCGAGTGTCACGCCCGCCCGCCCTTCATGCTCTGCCGCAGTAAATGCGTACACCTCACCCCTGCGGCCGGAATGGCCCGCCGCAGGTCGCGATGATCACGGTAGGGGAGCTGCCGCAGTAAATCCGGTATTTACTGCGGCAGCCCTCGGGAAGTGTGGTGTCACAGATTGCGGCAGCGATTACCGAAAGCCACTTGAGGGGCGGCAGCTGTAGAACAGGGCCGAATCGCACTCTGTGGCCCGGAGCGAGCCGGGATCAGCGTCCGTTCATGCGCAGCACAGTGACGGCGTCGACCGTCGTGTAGCCACGCCATTCGAGTGATGCGGCGGCCGAATAGCTGGTGAAGTCGATCACCCACCCGCCGTCCTGTCGCTGCCCGAGTTCCAGGCGGTCGAGGTCGTCCGACACAGCCTGGGGGTCGAGCAGGCCGCGGATCGGTCGCCCGGGCTCGGGCGCGTAGTCGAGAAGATGAAGCGTCTCGCCCTCGGCCCCGCCGACGACGGCGAGTGCCCCGTTCTTCGGGACGAACCGTCCGAGGTGGTCGAGGAGGTCATGCGCCTCCGGGTGGGTGTCGGCTGCGATGTCGAGGAACTGGAGCGCGAAGGAGAGCACGTACGCGAAGGGCGCTTCGTCGATCTTACGGATCGCGTCGAAGCAGTACCGTGTCGCCGTCGCCAGCCATGGATGGTCTCGTACGGCTTCATCCCAGCGCGCGGTGCGATACGCCTGCGTCGCCACTGCGGCCGTGATTTGCAGCGATGTCTCCGAGGGATCCGCTTGTACCCAGAACGGGGCGCACGCCGCGGGGTCGCTGATCGGGAGCGCGAACGGCAGCCCGCCATCGGGCAGAGTCACGGAGTCCAGCCAGTCGAGGAGGGCTGCCGTGTGCGGCGAGGTCGCAGGGCCGGCGTCGGCGAGTGCCTCGAGCGCGTGCTGGGCGCCTCCTGGCTGGCTCTCTGGTGCGCGAAGGTCCGGTTCGAGTCCCCATCCGTAGCCGCCGTCGGGGTTTCGGTAGGCGTCGAGTCCGTGGATGATGGCCTTACGAGCCGCGTCGCTGCCGGTGGTGACGGCCTCGAAGCGCCGCTGATCGAGAACTCGCGCGTGCGAGGCCATGAACGCTCTCGCGCGACCCAGGTTGATGCTCATACGACGACCCTGTCATCCGTTGGCTATGTCAGGCTTGGACGAAACGGCCAGCCGAGGGGAACGAACACGAAGCCAGAAAGGCGAGCGTTTGAGAGGGCGTCATCCTGTTGAAAACAGCTAAGCGACGCGTGTGAGCGTGGTGGGTGTCTGGCCGGTGAGCCGTTTGCTCTCACGGTTGAAGTGGGCTTGGTCGGCGTAGCCGGCTGTCGCCGCTGCATCACTCAACGGCAGACCTGCTCGTGCCAAGTGGAGTGCATGCTGGAAACGGTGAATCCGCATGAGCGTCTTGGGGCCGTAGCCGAAGAGCCGGTTGCTGAGCCGACGCAATGATCGCTCCGATAGGTCGTGGAGCTTTGCTGTCTCACGCACGCTCAGGCCTTCGCGAGCGGCGCGGTCGAGAGAGGTCGCCAGACGAAGGACGGAGCGCTCCGGGTCCGCCCGCGTCCATAGGGCAATGAAAACCCGTTCGAGCGCGTCGGCCGGGTTGTCCTCGAACGACCAGCCGTCGTGCCTGGGGAGTACGACGAGTTCCGACAACTCGACGCGCCGCTCCCTCAGTTCGTGTGCGGGCACACCGAGAAGTGCGTACGCCACGCCCGGAGCGAGTTGGAGACCCCAGGTCACCTTGCCGGCATGCGTCGGCACGATGACCGTCCGAGTGTCGGGGCCTGCCACGACGAGGCGGTCCTGGAACCACATCAGATCCATCACGCCGTCGGGGGCGATGCGCTTCTCGGGACCATCTGAGAGCGCCCGCCACATCGTCGCGCCGGTTCGGACGCCTCGTCGTGTCGTATAGCTCCCCACGTATCGTCCACCTCCGCACCACGGACACAACTGCGGCCGACTGTAGTGCGGAAGACTTCGGAATGTCCGGGGTTCGCAGGCCCCGGACCTCGCTACCGCTATCCGCTGCACCGATGGCCCTCACAGAGACCGCCCCGCAGGACGTCACGGAGCGGTACACGGCACCTGGCTGTAGCCAAGCCATGCGAGAACAGGGCCTCGGACGCCGCTTCGACTCCCCCGACACGCTCAGCGTGCGCTGGTGGGCCGGTCAGGCGGCCCGGTTTGGGGTCTGTACGGTCTTCGGTGTAACTCCCGATCATGGAAGTAGCACCTGATGAGTGACGTGACTGTCTCTGCTGAGGCGGTTCAAGAGGTCCGGCCGGCCGAGTTGCCGACGGACCTGCTGGATGACCAGTTGATCGGGCAGTTGGTCGACCGGGCCCGCGCGGGCGGCCTGCAGGTGCCGCGTGACCGCGACGGCAGCTTCGAGCCGCAGATCGTCATGAAGCGGCAGAGGCGCCTGACCGGGGTCGACGAGATGACGCGGCGGTATCCGTCGGATGCGGCACGGGCTGCGACGGCGCGGGCCGCCGGCTCCTGGTGACTTCCGGACGCGTACCGTGTCTCGTCCTTGACCAGGAGTCGGGCACCCGGGACGAGCGGCGAAACGTCGATCAGTGGAGTGCCGAACGCACTGGTGGGTATGTCGGACGTATTCCAAGGCATGGTCGGTATGGCATCGGTCTCTCGTCGATCGGGAAAGGCTGGTGAGCGGTGCTGACAGCAAGCACCGGCCTGGCGGGTACGACCAGGCAGCCAGGGCCGCATGGTGCGTTCGGATTGGAAGGGCACGCCCGGCGGTGCAAAGGGATGGCGACCCCCGCCGCCGAGCTGAAGCACATCAGGTGTTCCTACCGCGTCACACCTCCCTCTCAATCCGCGGTTGACCTTGGCATCAGGCCGCAAGGAGGTCCATCGCGGTTTCCCGGTAGGGCTGTACCTTCGAGGAGTCCAGCATGACGGGGGTGTAGTTTTCGTACGTCCACTGGTTGTACGGCGGGGGCAGGGCCTGGCCGTCATGTGCGGCGGCCGAGTACCCGAGGGGGTTCTCGGCCCAGAGGATATTGCGGTGCAGGAGCGGAGCGTCCGTCACGACGTCGGGTCGGCATATCCGGAAGCCGGCGAGCGCCCCGGTTTTGGAGCTTGCCGCGTTGGTCTCGCCGTAGCACAGGCTGTCGCCGCCGTGCCTTCCGAGGACGAGGGCCGAGCTCAGCAGCGCCAGGAGCGAGGCCGCATGCCGTAGCTGCCCGCCGGTGTAGGCGTCATCCTTCATGATGTAGGTGGCCTCGAAGCCCCAGGGCCACTTCGCGTACACCATGGCATGGCTGAGCCGACCGTCAGCGTGTCTGATGCCGAACAGGTAGTGCCCCCGGGGCGAGTAGCCCTTGCCCTGAAGCATCTTTGAGGCTGTGTCATCGTCGACGAAGAAGACGCTTTTGATCAGCCGGCGGAACACGTCCGCGGTGATGCCCATGCCCCATTCTCCGGTTGGGTCGTTGCACACCAGTGCCACGCCGGTCTCCATCGCGGCAGCCACCAAGGTGTTGGCCCTGTGATGAAAGTCGCCGCAGATCTTCTCCTCGAAGTCGATATGCCGCTGTGCCTGTTGGATGAACGAACCGCGTACTTCAGCGGACGGCATTCGGTCCTCGCTGTTCTGGGCGATCTGGACGAACGTCATCGTCCGGCCGTCGTCACCGCGGGCGGGCATCTGTGTCACTTCCAGTGGGCTGGAGGACACCGACGCCGCGCGTAGGTCGGCGCTGTCGACGGCATCGGTTACCAGCCCGCGCGCCCACCAGCGGCTGCCGCCCTGACCAACGGTGAACCTGCCGAGAGCGTGGAAGTCCCTGAGGAAGTCCGAGGACGACTGCGGTTCGTTGAAGTAGATCTGCGAGCGTCCGATGCGGTCCATCAGCTTCTGGAAGTGTGACAGTCGTGGGGGCATGGGGTCTCCGTGAGTTGTTGGGTGGGCCGGGAGAGCCGGATGTGGCTTGTGAGGTCCTTGTCTTCAGTGGCTTGGCAGGAGTGGCCGTCCGGCTCTCCGGGGCGCCCTGGCTACTGATTGAGATGTGCGCCTCGGTCGCTGATCACGGAGATGACAGCGGGGTGTTCCTCCTGCCGGCGGCATGTTGCGCGGAACGAGGAGGGGCGAGTGCGCGAGCGGCAGACCCGCATCTGGGCCGGCATCGACGCCGACAAGGGCCACCACTGGGCGGCCGTGGTCGATGAGACAGGCGCGACGCCGTGGTCGAAGAAGATCGACAATGACGAGTCGGCGATCCTGAGCGCAATCGGCGAGATCCTGGACCTGGCGGACGAGGTCGGCTGGGCGGTGGACATCTCCGGCACGTCTTCCGTGTTGCTGTTGGCCCTGTTCCCGGCCCATGGGCAGCGGGCCGTCTGCGTGCCCGGCCGCACTGTAAACCGCATGTCCGGCGCCTACCGGGCAGAGGCGAAGACCGACGCGCGCGGCGCCTATGTCATCGCCGAATCCTCCCGCCGCCGCCGGGGCTTCGCCGCCATCGATGTGTCCGCCCAGCTGGCCGCCGACCTCGCGCTGCTGACCGCTCACCGCTCCGACCTGGTGGCCGACCGGGTGCGGATGATCAATCGGCTCCGCGACGTGCTGACCGGCGTCTTTCCCGCCCCGGAGCGGGTCTTGGACTACTCGGCTCACAAGGGCGCGCTGGTTTTGCTGACCGGATATCAGACACCCGGAGGCGAGTACTTCGTCCAACGAACCGGACGAGCCAGGCGGACGCGGCGCCTGGTCAGCCAGCTCAACATGCTCGGTTATCAAGTGTCCCTCCAATCAGCGGAAGCGGTCTGACCTGCGGGAATGGTTGATTTTCGAATCAGACTCCTGCGGGGAGGCGATCGCGTGAATGTGACGTCGACGGCAAACAACTCGTACGGTGCCGGGGATGGGAAGACTGAGGGGTGTCGCCCCGCACGGTGGGCGTGATGTCGGAAAGTGGGCGCCTGCCGCCGACCTGCTGAGGCTGCACGCGGCGAACGGGCCGCGCGGCTGTTGCCCGGAGGTGCGCGGCCGTCGGTATGTATGCCCCACCCTCGCGTCGCGGCGGCGTTGAGCGGTCCGGTGGGCTACCCCAGTTGTCCGGCGTACGGCGAAGGACTACTCAGGCAAGTGCTGGCGCCCGTGCCGTGGAAGGTCAGTCCTGGAAGCGGGCGGGAAAGAGAGACGTGCGCGAAGATGTAGGTGAACATCAGGGTGCTTTCCGGGCCGGGGCCACCTGAGGGTGATGGTGAGGATCGCCCTTCAATCTCTGTTTCCCAGGGGTGTGGAGCCGGTCGCTCGAGACGATGGCCCGGATCGACGGCCCTAACCCGCGCCAGGGATGAGCGCCGGCAGAGTAAAGAAGACAGATGGCAGAATTCTCATAATCAAGGCACTGTCCGGAAGGGTTTGTCCTGCCTGTCCGCCAGTCATTTTCTGAGAATGCGGTGGTCGCCCGACGACTTCCGCCTTTTTCTTAGTCGGTATCCATTACGGGGTTGGGTCGGACTGCCATGTCCACTGGGATGGTGGCTTGAGTTGGTATGCCGTTCTGAGTTTGAGAGGAGATCCTGCGGCCCTAGCGAGGCTGTGGGGGGTACGGCGCCGCCAGGGCCGCAGGAGCGATTGGATCGTAGACAGTAATCGAGCCGGGCGTCAATTACGGACTTTGTAACAATGCGATTCCGTGTGGCCTGTGCCGCGGAAATGCTCGGTTGAGTCGATTTTCCTGTAAGCCTCTACTCGAATGAGCGGCCTCCGGAACCTGGAAGAGCAAGCCGGAGACACTGAATGGGCAGTGCGTGGTCGGTTTCAAGACCTGCTCATGTAGCTTCTGCGTTCAAGTACTCACCACGGAGAGCGATTCGAGCTGGGCGGCGCCTTTTGTGCCGGGTGGGGCGGTGAACCACAGCAGGCGTTGGCGTCCGTCCTCGCTGAAGAGGCTGTGGCAGTCCAGTTCGATGATGCCCAGTGTGGGGTGGACGAGCCGTTTGTGATCCGCTCGGCGCAGGGCGACGTCGTGGGTGTCCCACAGGGCGGCGAACTCCTGGCTGTGCTGTCGCAGCTCGGCGACCATCTGTGTCACGTCCGTGTCGCGGGCGCGGCGGGCGGCGACCGCATGGAGATCGGCCACGAACACCCGCGAGTGGTGCGGATGGTCTTCCTCGGGATACAGCGACCGGCTGTCCGGGTCGGTGAACCAGCGGTAGGCGAAGCTGGACGTGAAGCCGCCTCCCGCCGGGTGCAGGCCGACCAGTGCGATGGCCAACCTATTCTGCGCGAGTGTCTCGTGCAGGTCGGTGATGACCTGGGCGGGCGTGGTGGTGAGCCGGTCCAGAAGATCAAGGAGCGAAGGCTGGGGCTTCTTGGTAGAGCCATGTACTTTCGGCGGGGTAGGCCGGCTCGCGAGGTGGAACAGGTGGTCGCTTTCGTCGCCGTCGAGGCGCAGTGCTCGGGCGAGGGCGGCCACGACCTGGGCGGAGGGCTGGGCACCGCTTCCGCGTTCCAGTTCGGTGTAGTAGTCCGCCGACAGGCCGGCCAGCTGCGCGACTTCTTCGCGGCGCAGGCCCGGGACACGGCGCCTGGTGCTGGTGGGCAGGCCGACGTCGGCCGGGCGGATCCGGTCGCGCCGGGACCTCAGGAATGCGGCGAGTTCGGAAGGGTTCACGCTTCCCATCGTGCTCATGGTGGGGGTCTAAGTCGAGGGATGGCGACCCCCGGATGGCCTAGCCCTGGCAGGGAGCCGAAAGCGGCCCCAGGATGGAGGGGAAAGGCGGGGCACCGCGGAGGCGACGCCCATGCCGCATCCTCATCCACTTCTCCAGCAGGAGTTTTTGATGACCCTCGAAAATGTCGCACCGGGCGGCGCCGCTTCGGGGTCCGATACGGATCATTCTCGTGTCGCGATCGTCACCGGTGGTTCTCGTGGTATCGGCCGTGAGACGGCGAGCCGACTGGCCGCTGACGGGTTTGCCGTGGTGGTGGGATACGCCGGTAACAGGCAGCAGGCTGAGGCCGCGGTCAAGGAGATCACCGCCGCTGGCGGCCGGGCGGTTGCGGTGCAGGCCGATGTGGGCGACGAGGAGGCGGTCGCGGGTCTGTTCGCCGCGGCCGAGTCCGAGTTCGGTGGGGTCGATGTCGTCGTCCATGCGGCCGGGCGGCTGTATCTGTCGCCGGTGGCCGAGATCGACTTCGACCAGCTGGATGCCGCGCACCGCACCAACATCCGCGGCACCTTCGTGGTCGCCCGGCAGGCGGCCCGCACCATCCGCGACGGCGGGGCGATCATCAACTTCTCCACCTCCGTGGTGGGCCTGGCATTCCCCGGCTACGGCGCCTACAGCGCCAGCAAGGGCGCCGTTGAAGCGCTCACGCTGATCCTGGCCCGTGAGATGCGCGGCAAGGACGTCACCGTCAACGCCGTCGCCCCGGGACCGACGGCTACCGACCTGTTCCTGGAAGGCAAGGACGAGGAGACCATAGCCCGCCTGGCCGCGCAGCCTCCGCTGGAGCGGTTGGGCGCCCCTGCTGACATTGCGAACGTCGTCGCCTTCCTCGCCTCTCCGGGCGGCCACTGGATCAACGGCCAGGTCATCCGCGCCAACGGCGGCATCATTTAACCCGTCCGGCGTTTTCCCGTCCGGTACCAATCACTTCGTGCACGCCGGAACCCCCGCCGACACCGCGCGGACCACCGCCTACGACGAACGCTACGGCCCCCTGCTGGCCGGCCTGGACGAACGGCTCTCCGCGCTGATTCCCCCGGACGCCGACGCGGCCGACGTCGCCGACGCGGTCGTACGCCTGGTGGCCATGCCCGCCGGCACCCGGCCGCTTCGCACCCACATAGACCCCAGCCATGACGGCAGCGAAGTCGTCTCCGCGGTCGCCGACCGCATCCGCGCCGACTTCTTCCGCCGCATCGGGCTGGACGACCTGCTCACCGCAGGCAGCTCCCTGTAATAACCCGCACCACCCATACAGACAAGGAAAACGATCATGCCGTTCGCCAACTTCAAGGTCCCCGCCGGCACCCTCGACGCCAAGCAGAAGGAGGAGATCGTCACCCGCGCCACCGAGCTGTACGTCGACATCTACGGCGAACGCGCCCGCGCCAACACCATGGTCCTCGTCGAGGAAGTCACCGACGGCGGCTGGGGCATCGGCGGCAACGTCCTCACCCTCGCCATGCTCCAGCAAACCCCAGAAGACCCCGCAAACTGACCACGCACCGACCCCCGGCCGGCCGGGCACCGCTGACATGACCGCTGTTCGGCCGGCCTCTGGAGCCCGCGGAGTGAACCGGCCTCAACGAGCCTTCCGCCGACGGTGATTCTCACATGACGCCGCTTCGCGCCAGGACAGGGCTGTTTCGACGGTGAGGCGACGGCCGACAGGCTGGTCGTGGCCAGGCGGAGCATGGCTTCCGATGGGCCTCCCCCCAAGACAGCCTCACCTGCCTGCAACCTCTGACGCATTGCCGCTGCGAGCCCATCGGCACGACCGGCGAGTGGCGCGACCGCTCATGGGCAAGCAGGCTCCATATATCCTCGAAACGGCTCCTGAGGCTACGCCGCTGCAAGGACACACGTGGCGGGATCACTCCACGTCTTGTGCCGAATCCGCACAGGGGGGCCGGAGTCGTGCCGATGGAAAGGCGTCCTTGGGGGTGCGTCAGGTGAGACAAGTGCGTGTGGTGTCGCGCCCGGTCCAGCTCCGTGCTCGCGCACGCGAGGCAGAGGCAGTCGAGCAGCTCGTGCGAGCGGCACGCGCGGGACAGGGCGGCGCGCTCGTCCTGCTCGGGGAGGCCGGTATCGGCAAGACCACGCTACTCGCCCACGCCTTGGACGCGGCGACGGGCTTTCAGCCGTTGCGCGCGGTCGGGGTCGAGTTCGAGATGGACCTGCCGTTCGCGGCCTTGCATCAGCTCTGCGGACCGCTCCTGCCCAGGATCAACCGGATTCCCGTTGCTCAGCGGGAGGCGCTGGAGGCCGCGTTCGGACTGCGCAGCGACGTGGTGGTCGACCCCTTCCGGGTCGGACTCGCCGTTCTCGGTCTGCTGACCGAATCCTCCCGCGAAAGCCCGGTCCTGTGTGTGGTGGACGATGCCCAGTGGCTCGACAGCGCGTCGGCGCGTGTCCTCACGTTCGTCGCTCGACGGGTCCGGTCCATGGCTGTCGCTTTCACGTTCGGGCTGCGTGACGTGCCGGACACCGATGTGCTGCGAGGGCTGCCCGTGCTCACCGTGCTCGGGCTCCCCGAGGCCGAAGCCCGCGCGCTGCTGGCCGCGGAAGTCCTGGCACCACTGGACGGGGCGGTCCGCGAAAGGATCATCGCTGAGGCGCGTGGCAATCCGCTCGCGCTGCTGGAGCTGGCGCACGGCGCAGGTCCAGGAGCCGTTGCGGGCGGTTTCGCCCTCCCGGACACGGTCGCGGGGAGGATCGAGCGGAGCTTCCACGATCGCGTCGCGGCATTGCCTGACGAGACGCGACGGCTGCTTCTGGTCGCCGCGGCGGAGCCGGTCGGGGATCCGGCGCTGCTGCAGCGTGCCTGCGCGTACCTGGGCACGGGTATCGAGGCGGCGGCCCCAGCGGAGGCGGCCGGGCTGCTGGAGCTCGGCGCACGTGTACGGTTCAGTCATCCGCTCGTACGGTCGGCTGTCTACAGGGCCGCGCCGTTGGCCGAGCGCCGCGCCGCCCACTCGGTACTGGCCAGGGCAACGGACCGGCAGACGGATCCCGATCGACGCGCCTGGCATCGGGCCCAGGCGACCTTCGGGGTGGACGAGGCTGTCGCGGCGGAGTTGGAGCAGTCGGCGCAGCGAGCACAGGTCCGCGGCGGTCTGGCCGCCGCGGCTGCCTTCCTGGAGAAAGCCGCCGTACTGACGCCGGACCGCACCCGCCGGAACGAACGTCTGCTGTCGGCCGCACAGGCCAAGCACGACGCCGGCTGCCCGGACGAGGCGCTGAACCTGCTCGCCGCGATGGACGCCGGTGGACTCAACGGCTTCCAGCACGCCCGATCGGGACGCTTGCGCGGCCAGATATCCTTCTCGGTGCAGCGGGGGAACCAGGCTCCGCCGCTGCTGCTCGAAGCGGCTCGACTGCTCGCCCCCTTCGACGCAGGGCTCGCCCGCGAAACACTTCTGGAGGTGCTGTGGGCCGCGGCATGGGCAGGTCGCTTCGGCGATGCTGAATCGGTCGTGCACGCAGCCGAGACCGTGCTCACCAGCACACCCTGTCCGCGGCCTCCCGGAGCAGCCGACCTACTGCTCGAGGGTGTGGTGAAGCTCTTCACCAAGGGACTGGCGGCAGCCGTACCGCAGATCCGGGCCGCCCTCGACACCTACCGGCGGTCAGGTGACATACGAGCACTCCCGCTCGCCTGCCGTGCGGCCTGGGGGGTCTGGGACGATGACGCCCTGGAAGCACTCACCACGCGGCTGACCGCAACTGCTCGAGACTCGGGAGCGCTGGCCGTTCTGCCGGTCGGTCTGAATTTCGAGGCATGGCTGCGCATGCAACAGGGGCGCTTCGACAAGGCCGGCGCGCTCATCCAGGAAGCCGATGCCGTGTCGGAGGCGACCGGTGCGCCGCAGACGAAATACGGGGCAGCGTTTCTGGCCGGATCGCGCGGTGGCCCGCAGGCCTGGCAGCTGCTGGATGCCAGCGCACGTGAAGCAGCCACGCGCGGGGAGGCGACCGCGGTCACGATCACCGAGTTGGCCACCGCGGTGCTGCACAACGGCGGCGGCCGCTATGACGCCGCGCTCATAGCCGCGCGCAAGGCTGCGAAGCACGTCCAGATCTCGGCGTTCGGGGTGTGGGCCCTGTCCGAGGTCGTCGAGGCCGCCAGTCGTCTGGGACACACGGACGTGGCCATGAACGCGGCCGATGAGCTGTCGGAGAGGACCCTTCCGTGCGGCACCGACTGGGCGCTCGGCGTCGAAGCCGCGGCGCGAGCCCAGGTCGCGGACGACACCGTGGCGGAGGACCTTCATCGCGAGGCGGTTGAGCGACTGGCACGGACACAGATGCGCGTGCCTCTGGCCCGGGCGTACCTCGTCTACGGAGAGTGGCTCCGTCGCCAAAGACGCCGTATCGATGCTCGCGGTCAGCTGCTCACGGCGCACGAGATGCTCTCTGCGATGGGTGCGCAAGCGTTCGCTGCGCGAGCGGAGAGTGAGCTGAGAGCAACGGGCGGGTTCCGCCGCTCGGTGGATGCTCCCGAACGGCTCACTGGCCGCCAGGTGCAGGTCGCGTCCGTCGCGTCGCAGTCGGACCTGCCTGCGGGATTGACCGAGAGGGAGGTGCAGGTGCTCTGCTTGGTGGCTCAGGGCCTGCACAATCGGGAGATCGGTATGCAGCTGTCTATTTCGAGCCGGACAGTGGGGCACCATCTGGCCCACATCTACGACAAGACCGGCCAGCGGACCCGGGCCGGTGTGACGGTGTTTGCCATGGAGCACGGTCTGCTTTCCTGACGATGACAGCCGCGCCTCCGGCACGCCCAGCGGTCGCCGGCCTCGCTCGCCCCGCTTCCAAGGCGTCCGGAGCCACGTACAGCGTCTGCCCGGGCTCGCCGGCGCGGCAGGAAACTGCGGGATCATGGTTGAGCACCTGCCCGGCCCCGGAAACGGTGACCGACGACCAGCCGCGTCGACTGGTCGCCGTGTCGTATCGAGGCAACCGGGAACTCACCGCTAGGGGGACCAGCGGCACTGCCTTGAAGAAGAGAGCAGGCAGGCGGTCCTCAGGGAACCAGGACGATCTTTCCGGTGGTCGTACCCGTCAAGATGATCTCGTGGGCCTTGACAGCCTCCTCCAGCGGCAGCACCTGATCGATGTGGACGGTGAGCCGTCCCGCCTCCACGAGCGCCACGAGACGCGCCAGGTCAGGCGCGGACGGGCGCACGCCGGTGATGGCGTGGCGGATGCCGAGTTCGGCGATCAGCTCCGGGGTGACGCCGGTGTCCTGGGGATAGGCGCTGATGAGTATGCCGCCTTCAGCCACGATCCGGGCGGAGCGCGTACCGTACTCGCCACCGACGAGGTCGAACACCACGTCTACCGGGCCGACCTCGGTGAAGTCCCGGGTGTGGTAGTCGATCAGCTCGTCCACGCCCAGACTGGACAGCAGGCCATGCTTGCGCGCGCTGGCCGTGCCGATCACGTAGGCGCCACGTGCCTTGGCGATCTGGACCGCCAGGTGGCCGACACCACCTGCGGCCCGGTGCACGAGCACACGCTGCCCCGATTGGATCCTGGCCAGACCGACGAGGCTCTGCCAGGCGGTCAGGCCGGCCATGGGAAGGGCCGCCGCCTGCTGGATGGTGAGGCTGGTGGGCTTGTAGATGATCTCGTTGACGGAGGCGAGGACGTACTCGGCGTAGGTGTTGCCCGCCTGCGGGAGGGCAAGCATGCCGAGGACCTTGTCTCCGACAGCGAAGGCAGACACCCCGGGGCCGACGCTTTCGATGGTGCCGGCGACGTCCCAGCCCACAGTAAACGGCGGCTCGCCGAGCATCGCAAAGGCCCCCGAGCGCACATGTCCGTCGACCGGGTTGACGCCGATCGCGCCGGTTTTGATCAGCACCTGCCCGTAGCTCGGCTCCGGGCGGACGGTCTCCACGATCGTGAGCACGGACGGGGCGCCGACGGTGTGCTGAGTGACGACACGCATGAATGCTCCTCGGCGAAGTGTCGGACCACCGCCGGGCGTGCGGCGGTGGGTTCTTGGTGATCCCCCGGTGCCGTGCCTGGGGGAGGGCCGACCTGGCGGGAGAAGGGTGGCACCTGAGCAAACACCCGCGCGGTGACAGTGGCCCGCGGTCTGCGGACCGGAAACCGCGAACAGGAAGTGCCAGAGCCTTTCCGGCACACCACGCGACCGGCTGCTGCTCAAGGCAGGTCCACCCGGTCAAGTATTGGTGTTCGGCCCAGAGGTAACCAGGGGATGGCAACCCCTGGGTCACGGACGTGCAGTTGCAACAGCAGCTCCCGCACCGCACCCCGCCGCAGAGGGTCCGACGCCGTCGCGGTCGGCAGCTCGGGCGGCGTCTCACCGCACCGGCCGCGGCTGCCGTGCCGCTGTGGATGAGGACCGATTGATGGGTCTGACCTGTGAAGTGGCCGGTAGCCACCACCGGATCGGAAAGCTGAACGCTGCGGTCGGCCGGAGGGAGCTGATGCGCCCCGGCGCACGGAAGGCCTCCACGGCCCTAGCCGACCGTGGCTGTTGCAATGTCCGGGAACGGTAACAGCGGGGTCGCGGGTCACAGACCCGTCTTCCGCCGCCCCGACCGGCCCGCTCATGGTGATCAGGCATTCGACGCCCGGGGGCCGGACATCCTGCCGCCGGCCTCCTTCCACGAAACGGGGACACCCACCATGGCTTTCGTCTTCCGCGCCAAGTCCGCCCTCGTCGCTACCGCGTTCCTTGCGGGAACCGGTCTGATGACGGCTTGCCAGCCCGACACTTCGGGCGCCGCCCCTTCGGCGCAGAACACCTCCGGCGCCGCGTCGGCCCTCGAATCCGTGAAGGCGACGGTCAAGGGCAAGGGAGTCAGCGGGACCTTCACCGGTGGCACGGTCGAATACCTGGCGCCCGGCAAGCACACCGTCAAGGCGGGCGGCAAGGAGCAGCAGTTCTTCGTCGCCGAGGACACCAAGATCTACGGCGCCGGAACCATCTGCGGAGAGTACAACCCGGCCGCCGACACGCCCTGCACGGTGGACGAGTTCGAGAAGGTCCTCAAGAGCGGCTCCATAGCCGCGGACGTGGTCATGAAGAACGGCGCGGCCACTACCATCACCGAACGTCCGGCACCGGACGAGGGCGCCCCTGCCGACGACAGCCGGCACAGTTCCGGAAGCCCGGCCGCGAACGAAAGCCCGGAGACCTCCGTCGACGGCATCAACAAGGGAAAGGGCGTCAACGGTACCTGGTACGGCATTGTGAAGTACCTGGCGCCTGGGAAGTACGAGGTCTCCGGTGCCTCCGCCCACGGCTCCGGCGGGCAAGACCAGATCTTCCTCGTCGCTGAGGACACCCAGATCAAGGGGCACGGTGAGATCTGCGGCGACCCGGACGGCCAGGCGGTCGACGAGTGCACGGAGGCCGACCTGGAGGCCGCCGCGCAGGGCGGGGTTGAGGCCGAGGTCCACATCAGCAACGGCATCGCCACCGAGATCGTCGAAGGGTCCCTGGTGGGGAACTGACCTGATCCGACCGCGGACTCGGCGGGACGGCCATGCTGGGACACACCGAATAGACGGCGGTGGCTACCAAGGAGGCGACCCCTCCGGCAGCCTTCCTTCGGCTGCCCGCATCCTCACAGCGGCAGACGTCTTCGCTCTTTGCGGCCCCTGTCCGGGGTCGCGGCCCCGTATGGCGCACAGCACAGTGGTGAAGCCAGTGGCTGTGCGCCACGGATGGTGCCGCCGGTAGGTCAGTTGCCCGTGCTGCCGCGGTCGTTCTCGCTGTTCTTTGGCTTCAGCACCCCGTATCGGCCGAATCAAGCCCGTCAACCGCTTGCTTCGGGCGATCGGCCTCACAACGCACCAGGAAGGCGAGTACAGATGACCGTCAGTCTGGCGAAGAACCAGCAGGGCGCCCGGGCGGCGCAGAACAGAGAGACAGTGGCCCAGATGTACGCAGCTCTAAGCCGCGGAAACGGTGAGGCGGTCCTTGAGACGCTCAGTGACAAGATCGAGTGGGTCGTCGCCGCCGGATTGCCGTACGGCGCAACCTATCGTGGCCGTGACGCAGTGCTGGCTGGTGTGTTCTCCCGTTTCGACACCGACTGGGAAGACTTCGCCGTCGTTCCAGCAGAACTCGTCGCGGTCGAGGACACGGTGATAGCACTCGGGCACTATCAGGGGAGGGGACGAAAGACCGGCAAGTCGATGAAGGCACGCTTCGCACACGCCTGGCGCTTCGAGAATGGCGTGCCTATCTCCTTCGAGACCATCGCGGACACCCACATCATGGTCACCGCCATGTCATGATCAGCCACTGGCCAACCGCCGCTGCACGTGCTGGTTCGCGATGGATCACGGAGCCGGGCACGCCCCGCCCCGCGGTGTACGGCGGCTGCCTCTCACCGGCCCTGTGAGATACCGGTGAGACGTGGTTGCCCGAACGGGAACCGTGAACGTGGATCGTAGGCGGCCTCGAACACAGGCGGTGCTCCCCTCCCGGAACGTTCACTCATGGCCTTCCGCGAGTGGGGGAGGGGGTGATGCGGGTGCTGACGTCATACGGCGATCGAGTCGTCGCGTTCCCCGTCGAAGTAGTACGGCTCTTTCTGGCCGGTCAGGTTGATGCGAACTCCTGCTGGTGCCAGGGCTTCCCGGATCTTTAGCATGACGGCGTCGCTGAGGTAGTGGTGGTGCAGATCGAGTTCCTCCAAGTGGGTGAGCGGCTGGCCGGCCAGCAGCGACAGCGCACCACTGTCACTGAGGGTGCCCATCGACAGGCTGAGTGACGTGAGTTGAGCCACGAGGGGGGCGGAGGCCACTGCGGCGGCTATCTCGTCCTGAATGGGACTGTTCTGCAGGCCGAGATGGCGCAGTGCGCGGAAGCGGCCCTCTGTGAGCAAGGGCGCGAGGTGCTCGACGGTGGTGTGACCGAGGTTGCAGTTGTTGCCCAGCCACATCTCCAGGAACTCGAGCGCGGGCAGGTCGGCTGCGATGACGCCCTCCACGGCCTCCGGCGGCAGCCCGTCGGATTCGAGACGCAGGACACGCAAGTCCTCGTGCCGCATAACGGGGAAGGCGAGCCCCAAGCCGCCGCGGACGCCGAGCTCTTGTAGATGGGGGTAGGCCCGCAGTATCGGGGTGACATCGGTCTGGTGCAGCCAGGAGATCCCCCTGTCCACCTGGGCCACGACATCTCCAAGGAAGACGGCTTGAAGGCTGGTGAGCTGGGAGCGGTGTTCCACGAGCAACTCCACAGGGCCCTCCGGCCAGTTGCAGTTCGCGCTGTACCAGGAGTCGCTGAAGATCAGCGCCCGCACGTCGTGGAGTTTCACGGTCCCGGCGAAGCGCTCCCAGTACTCCTCTTCCGCCTCGTCACCAGTGCTCAGCCGCCATGCAACGCTCCCGGCCGCAGGAAGCGCGTTGGCCGGAGCTTGGCCCGGGAAGGTCACCACGGGTAGCCCATGGAACCGCTGCAGGTAGTTCACGTACATGGTGGCTCCCATCGTCGTAGCGGGTGACGCAGTTACTTGTGCAGCCGTACAGTCCTGCAGCCGTGCAGCCGTGCAGCCGTGCAGTCTGCTCGGCCGGTGGTGTCGCCCCTCAGCAGCCTTCAGGCCCCCTTGCGCGGCGGGAGTTCGCCACTGCCGGACTGCTGCGACTGCCGGTTCGGCGAGTGGCGTATCGCCATGGACAGCCGGGGGTCGACCGGGCCGGGAACCGAGGTTCGGACAGGCCGGGGCGGAGGAGCCACGCTGGTGGCGGCCGACCGTGTCAGCCGATGCTTCGGGACGGTGCGGTTCTGTGCGGGCCTGATGACCCTGAGGCGCATGGTGTCCGGGAATTCCCCGTATTCCGACGGGGTTGACGGGAGATCGGGGGCCGTGTGGCGAGAGGGCGGGGAGGGGTGGCCCCGCCAGGTGGTCGAGCGACGCGGGCGCCAGCGGAAGTGAAGAGCCAGCAGCCGGAGGGTGAACGCGGCCAGGGCCGCTGTGGTCGCCGTGACCACATCCAGCAGCCCCGCCGCGTGCAGCGCGGCGGTGGCCCCCGCGCCGACGAGCGAGGGAACGGCGTACAGGTCGCTGTCCCAACGCAGCAGGGCGGGAAGTTCCTTGGCCACCGAGCTGGCCAGAATGCCTCCTCCCATGGCGGTGATGACACCCAGCGCGGCTGACGGGAGGGCGTCCATGCCGTGCAGAAGCCCCTTGACCGTGCCGGTCACACTGAACAGACCCAGACCGACAGCATCCAGCACGTCGAAGAGATAGGGCTGCTGTCGAAGGGGCCTGCCGCGGTAGGCGATCAATGCTGCGGCAAGAGGAGCTACGGGATAGCCGAAGTCCGTGAAGGCGATTGACGGCACGTCGAGGACGAGGTCCCTCAACAGGCCACCGCCCAGTCCGGCGGCCTCGGCGAGCACGAGAGTCCCAAAGAGGTTGAAGTCCTTGCGTACGCCGAGATAGGCACCCGACAACGCGAAGCCGAAGATGCCGAGCAGATCGAGGAAGTACTGCGATGCCGGGCTGGTCAGTTCGTGCATGAAGGATTGGCTCACTTCGGTCGTGGGGGACGATCCCGGGCCCACGGGCCCGCGGCTGCGGGCGACGGTCTGACACCGCCGTCCGAGGAGGCCCTTCCTGAAGAAGCCTCCCTGCGGGAGCACCAGCGGCAGGTCGGCCCGCGGGTCCCTGGCGGAAGCCGCCAATCTGGAACGAGCGCGCACCAATGGCTTCGTGGGAATTGCACTTCAGGATTTCGGAAAACGAGTATTGCATGACGTGCGTCGGCAGTCCAACAAGACAACGGTGGTGAAAGTAACGGCCGGTTGAGCAAAATTCGCTCAACCGAGCACGCTTTACCGACGGCCCTTGCTCAGGTGAGCGATTTGCTGCGGGTATTTCTGCACAGAAAAGGAGGGGCCCGCAAATTGACGCGTTCGATCGGCAGAGCCGGGGCTTGCGCGTCCCCCGCTTCACCGAGCCGTGGACCCCGGGCATGCCACTGGACGGCCGGCCGCCGTCACCGTGCCGCCTTTCCCCGCGCAGCGCCGTACGCATCCGCGAGATCACGTGCCTGACGCCTCATCATCGTCTCCAGCAACTGGCGGGCGAGCCGGGCGTTGCCGAGCGAGCGGTCCCGGGGAATCGCGTCGACGTGATCACTCAGCGCGGCAAGGGTGTCGGGGGCGCATGCCGTAGCCGGCTGCAGCGTGCCGCTCGACGATGGCCACCAGCTCGTCGGTGCTGTAGTCCTCGAAATGTACATACCGGGAGAAAAATGAGGACAACCCGGCCGTTCTGTGCCGACCGTGAGCAACTGCCGTGACACGCGCTTCGAACCTCCTGGTGTGCCCTGTTGCGTATGTGCCCGTGAACTGAAGGGAACGGGCAGTTGTGTGCTGCCCGGCTCGCCGGGCCGCAGATGCGGGGACGGGTGCGGCGGTAGCGGTGCAGGCCCCCGGCTGACCTGACGGCGCGCACACGCACCTTCTCCGATCACCAGGGCACCGCATAACTGGTGCCGTCGAGCGGCCGCGTGCCGAGTGTGCCTATCATGCGCGCCATGCGAAGCCCCGTGATACGGACCCTCGTTGTGCTGACAGCAGCGGCGGCGCTCATCCTGCCCGTCACCACGTCCGCCGCCGCAGCGCCGACGCCATCGCCGTCCCCGGGCGACGGACAGGTCACCCTGCTGCCGCCACTGCCGGTCCGGCTCGGCGAGGGCAATCCGTGTACCAAGGCCTCTGACCGCACAGCCGCCGGAACCACTTGGGCACAAGCGGCGCTCGGTCTGGCGAGGACTCAACAGCTCTCCGCAGGCGCAGGCGTGAGTGTTGCGGTGGTCGACACCGGTGTGAACCCGGACGTTGCTGCCTTGGCAGGCCGGGTGCAAACGGTGGGGGAGGCGGACAATGACTGCGTCGGGCACGGCACCTTCGCAGCGGGCCTGATCGCCGGTGCCCGAACCAAAGGCAGCACCATTGTGGGAATGGCCCCTCAGGCCCGCATCATCGCCGCGCAGGGTACCGACGATCGCGGTGTGCCCACACCGCAGCGCATCGCCCTGGGCATCCGCGAAGCCGCCGACCAGGGTGCTGACGTCATCTACGTCGGCCAGGCGCTGCGAACGGGAAGAGCGGAGCTGACCGCTGCCGCCGCCTACGCCGCCCGGCACGATGCGCTGGTCGTGGCCCCCGCCGCCCCGGACGCCATCCCCCAGGATCAGCTCGGGTCCACAGGTGAGCAGCCGACGGGTCCATACTGGCCCGCTGCCGCGCCGGGAGTGCTGTCGGTGGTGGACTTCGGCCCCAACGGAATGCGGCAGAGCAACGCTCCGCCCGCCTACGACCCGGACCTGTCCGCACCCGGCAGCGCGATGGTCAGCATCGGACCGCGCGGCTCGGGCCATTACATCGGCTCCGGCGCCTCACTGGCAGCGGCCTGCACCGCGGGAGCAGCCGCACTCGTGAGGGCCCATGACCCGCGGATGACCGTCCAGGAAGTGTCCAGGCAGCTGCTCGTGGCCGCTTACCCCTCCGACATCCCCCGCCTCGACCCCTATGCCGCACTCACCATCGCCCTGCCGCAGCAGAAGGCCGACCGGGTGGCTGCCCCGGTCGCACACCTGCCGCAGCCCGCCGATCCCACTCCCGGCATCCGTGCTGGGGCGGTCGCCGGGGCGTCCCTCGCCCTTGTGCTGTTCCTCGCGGCCGCGGCCGCAGTGATCCCACGCGGTCGGGCCAGGAATTGGCTCCCGCCCGGCCGCCAGCAGAGCGCTGCCTCGCCGAGCACTTAGTGGTCCACGTTCGAAGTCCTTCGGGGGCTGACTTCGGATCCGGTGTTGTGTGCCTGCCGGTCAGATGTCTGGGGCGGTGAGGTGGAGCGGGCAGGCGCAGTTGAGGGCTTCTTCGGGGGCGCCGGCGAAGCCGCCGGTTGGGCAGCAGGGAGTCTTCGCAGCGGTCGCTGCTGGCGTAGTAGAGGGCGAAGCCCTATCTACTGGCGGTTCCGCCGTCGTGTAAGCGCATGAGCTTGACGCCCTCGCCGTCGGCCAGCTCGCCGTCGACGTAGGCGAAGGCCCCGCGGTTGCGGACGTGCAGCCGCGCAACTGCGGCCAGGCGGTGCGGGCGTGCTGGTCAGAGGACGGCGGGCGACCGCGCGTCCGGCACTGCCCAGTCTGCGAGACCCGGTTGAAGCCTGGGCCCGGGCGGCAGTTCGGGGCTGGAGAACACCGCGCGCTTCCACGCCGACGGCATGCCCGGCCATGCCCGAGAGCCCGCTGTCGGGGCCCGCCGACTCCGTGTCCTCGTCCGGTCTCGGGTACGAGGGCCAAGGCGCGGAACCGGGCGCGTTCCCGGTACGCCGGTCATCGAGACCCGTCTCGTCACACCGGCGGGCGCGGGGTGACTCCCAGCGCCGTACCGGCGACGCCGATGACCGGCACCACCCCGCCAACCGGCGCGACGGAACCCACCTGCCCGTCCCTCCCCGCGACCCCGGCGGCCGACCTCCCGACGCTGCCGGAGCCCCCCGCCACGACACTCCCGCCGCTCCTCGGCGTCCCGGCGCTGCTTCCCCCCGTCGAGGCTCCCGTCCCTGCCCGGCACAGCGGTTCCGGCCGCGATGACGCCCTGACCCCTGGCAAACCCCACGCCGCCACCCACCAGCAGGGCGCCAAGAAATTTCGCGCTGTCCGCGAGGGATCGCCCACCCCTGCCCGTAGAGCAGGTGACACCACCGCCGGGCCCCAGCAGGCGGGGACGTAATCACCAGCGGAGAATCACTTGCACAGCACCAAGGACAGCGGACGGCGACACCGCCGCGGCGGGTCTCTGCTCGCGTTGTCGGTCGCCTTCGTCTGCGCTCTGACCGTGGGCGCGCAGCCCGCGCAGGCCGTGGGCGAGACGAGCCTCGGCCGGCGCTTCAACGACGGGCTGGACACCCGGCTCAGCGCGACCGCGTTCCGCGACGCGGCCCGCACGATCGGCTACACGGGCACGAGTTACACCTCCGGCCGCAGCGCCGACAACGCCTGGGCGGACGGCATGGACGCGGACGTCTTCGCGCTGTTCGGGCACGCGAACGGCGGCATCTACCAGACCGACGAGGGTGCCACGGACGACCTGGACGCGATACTGGCCGCGGCCGTTTCTGGATCCGGTTCTCGTACCACGCCACCACCGGCGTGAGCGTGAGCACCGCACTGTCCCGGGCACGCTCGGACCTCGTGGCCAAGGAAAGCTCGGCGGGCGGCTGGGACAAGTACGTAGTGCGGGGCGCCGCCGCCAATCCCGGTGCCGTGACACTCAAGCCGGCCGCGGAGGGGGAACCGCTCAACAGCCGGCCGGTAGCCACGCCGACGTTCTCGTCGCCCGCCTCCCTGACGCCCGTCTCTACCACCTCGGCCGAGGGCCCGTCGGGCGAACCGCTCACGACGGTGCGCACCGCCGAGGGCGTCGGCTACCCGAAGAAGCTGACCGCGGGCGTCACGTACAACTTCTGGGTCCACGCCGAGAACGGTGCCAAGTCCGCCTCCCCCTACGGCCTCGCGGGCCAGAAGCTCAGCAACGACTGCAACGACGCGGGTATGGACCCGGGCAGCTCCTGCATGGGCCTGAACTACACGCGGGCCGGCTCGGCCACCGAGCTGATGGTGAACAGCAGGCCTGGCTGGACGGTGCCGAGCTGCGCGGAATGGGTCCGCGGCGGCTCCCCGACCGCGTCGTCCAATGGCACCGGAACCTGCCCCGCCAACAGCTGACCACCGCAAGGAGGATGAGCGTATGACCGCACACGACCAGCAGGGCCGACCCGCCCATGACAGAAACCGCACCCTGCGCACGGTGGGTCTGACGGCGGCGCTCGGACTCGCCGTCCTGGCGGCCGTGCTGTTCTTCGTCGCCGATGCCGTCGCCACCAAGAAGTGCGTCGACACCGGTTACGGACTGGCCGACAGGATCAGCATGACCGAGGAGGGCTGCGAGCTGACGGTACGGGCCGCCGACGGCACCACACGCAGCGCCGTCGTGCCCACCCTCAGCGAGCCGCTGGCGACGGCGGCGCTGGCCACGGCGGTCGGGAGTGCCGTGCCTCCCGTCGTCTGCCTGTGGCTGGCGACCCGCCGCCAGCGCTGACCGGCTGGCTGGCGGCCGTGGCACAGCGCGTCGCCCGGCTCGCCTAGTCCGGCCTGGTCGGGCGGGCGGGCGCCGGGCGTCGCGCTGCCCGCGTCGCGCCACCAAAGTGCTGCTGGAGCGAGAGCCGGGTGGACTGCGGAGGTGTGGGCATCGCAGCCATCCTGCCCGACGGGCCGGGAAGCGGACGCGGCAGGCTACGGCCTGCCGTGATCCACTTCTCCCGATCGGCCCTCGCCCCATGCCCGTTGCCCCGGCCCGCCCGATAGCCCCGACCGCCGCCGAGCGCGAGCGGCTGAAGAAGATGACCTACGGCCACAAGACCGAGCATCGGATGCGCCTGCGCGCGCAGATCGTCCTACACGCGGCGCGCGGGCGTTCCAACGCGCGCATCGTCCGTGCGACAGGCCTGCACCTGGACACCGTCCGCACCTGGCGGGGCCGGTTCGCCGAGCAGGGCCTGCCGGGCCTGGCCGACCGCAAGCGCACCGGCCGCCCGCGCACGTTCACCGCACTGCAGACCGCCCAGGTCACCGCGCTGGCCTGCCAGCTGCCCGCTGAGACTGGGGTACCGCTGTCCCGCTGGTCGTGCCCGGAGTTGGCCCACGAGGCCATGGAGCGGGGCATCGCCACGTTCGTGTCGGCCTTCACCGTGCGCCGCTGGCTGGCCGAGGACGCGCTCAAGCCCTGGCAGCACCGTTCGTGGATCTTCATCACCGATCCCGACTTCCGCGCCAAGGCCGCCCGCGTCCTGGACCTGTACGCCCGCACCTGGCAGGGCCGGCCGCTGGGCGAGGACGAGTACGTCATCAGCGCGGACGAGAAGACCTTCATCCAGGCCCGCCGCCTCTGCGGCTCCGAGCCTTCGAAGACCGCTACAACGCCACGGCACAGCCGTTCCAGTGGAAGTTCACCACCTCCGACCTGGACGATCTGCTGGCCAGACTCGACCGGCACACCGCCCCGCAGCGGCACGAAGATCCGCACCACCGTGCGCGACGACGGGCATGAGCGGGCGGCTGACCTGCTCAGCTTGTCTTTTAACCTCTGTGCGCTTGTGTCCGCGGCTGCTTCTCCGTAGGGCGCGGTTTCTGATCATGCGGAAGGGGAGAGCTGTTCGCGCACCCATTCGGGATCGGGGTTGGTGTGTGGCTGGCCCGCCACGACGACGGTCGGCACGGTCTCGTTGCCGTCGTTGGCTGCTCTCACCTCTGCCGCTCCTGCCGGGTCGCGCCAGATGTTGACCCAATGCAACTGGCGGGCGCTGCGGCCCAGCCGGATGCGCAGTCGTATGCAGTACTTGCAGCCCGGCCGCCAGAAGACGACCGGTCGGCCGTCGACCGCGCTGCGGCGTTGTGCCTCCTGCGCACCGATCGACCTCGGGAAGATCAGGGGTGAGTTCACGCTGGCGAGCGCCAGGAACGCCGGCACGAGTGCTGCGGCTGTGCCGGGGCTCCCCTTGAATATCTGACCAGTCGCGACGGCTGAGCCGCTGAGCACAAGCAGCATCGGCAGGATCCAAGCGCGCACCATGGTGATGCAGGCTATCGATGAGTCGAAATGCTCCTCGAACTAGGCCGCTCACCTGGGTGTTCGCCGGACGCTGAGGCGGCCTTCGTCTGATCATGTGCTCCGACCAAGGATGCACGTGACCACGACGAAGGCCGTGAAGATGAGTCTGCTGCCTGATCATGTCCCAGGGGAAGCGTTCGCGAAAGCGTCACACTTCCGGGAGGACTTATTCGACTGTCTGACCGCTCGCGGGGACGAACGGTTCGACCTCACGGATGCGCTGCTGTGTGCGGACGGGCCGGTGAGGGCGCCGGCGGACCTGACGTTGGTGGCTGAGCACCGGCGTGGGCACGGCGCCATGTACGACGCCCTGAACTGCGGGAACGTCGAGGTGCCCCGGCTGCGGCAGGTGCTGGCCGGCCTGCCCATGCCGCAGGCCGGCGACGGCCGCCTGGTCCTCGCGGTCGACGTCAGCAACTGGCTCCGTCCCGACGCTCCCACCAGCGCCGATCGCCTGTTCTGCCACGTCTACGGCCGCAGCGGACGGTCCTCGGACCAGTTCGTGCCCGGCTGGCCGTACTCTTTCGTCGCCGCCCTGGAATCGGGCCGGAAGCCACTGCATTCCCGAAAAGTTGGCCTTGGTCTAGTCGTCCATGAAGTCCTCGATGTCCATGTTGCCGATCGCCAGGTTGTTCACCATGCCTCCGACCTGCTCAGGGTCCATCCGGAAGGCGTACCCGATGGGGCCCTCCAGGGGTACGACCAGGACGCGATGGTCGGGATCGCGCATGGTGGTCCCGTCCGCGATCACCACGAGGTCCGCGGTCATTAGCTCTGGGTCCTCGCTGTCGCGGACCAGTGCCATCAGCTGCTCCGGGCTGGAGCCCTCGAACGTCGGGTCGTCCACGGTGTCGATGTAGTCGCTGAAGTCTTCGATGGGGTCGTCATAGCCCGGCCCCGGGCGGTGCACGGTGTCGAGGAGCGATGTCCAGGCGGCGTCATCGGTGAAGTCGGTGCGCACGAGCAGACCGAAGTTCTCCTGGGTGAGAAGGGGCAGAACCCGGGTCGGGGGCTCGTAGCGCGGTGGAGGGTTCAGCGACTCCAGGTAGGTACCCACGGGATCGGGGAGGTCGTCCTCCCAGTCCTCCACGGTCTCGTCCTCCTCGGGCTCCCAATCGGGTTCGGCGGGGGCCTTCTCCTCGAAGTGCTCCAGGGTCGTCTCCTGGTACGGGCGGTGCAGCACCAGGTAGGTCAGGGCCGCTTGGCGGGGCGTGATCCGGAACGTGTCCCCGTCGGTGCCGCGGAACGCCAGCAGCGGACGCAGGTGAGGGTTGGCCGTGGTCCTGTCGTTGGCAAGCAGGACCAGGTCGGGAATCCACGTCCCGTCTCCCTCCAGGGCCTCGCTCACCTCCTCGGGGGTGGCGCCCTGCCAAGCGCGGTCGTCCACCACGATCAGGCGCCGGGGGATGGGCTCCCGCGGCACCGTGTGGGCCTCGTGTCCCAGGCGCGGTGCGACCAGACCGGGCAGTTCGCCCATGCGGGAGAGCACGTCATGCCAGGCGTCGTCGTCGCCGTGGTGGGTGCGGATCAGCAGCATGCCGGACACCCGCGGGCCGTCATCGGCCGGGGGCAGGGGCAGGGCAGGGCGCATCAGGGGTACCTCGCGAGTATCGCCGTGGATTGTCAGTTGCTCGGTTCTACCCGCTGGCTCTGACAAGGCCCAGTTCTCCTGTCCTGTCTCACTCACATAAGTTCGCTGAACTGCGCAGATACCGGGGTGATCGGGACGGCGCCCGCAACCCGTCTCACTCAAAGCGCGCGGAGGACGACGTCGCTGGCCCGTCGGGATCGTGGCGAGTCCAAGCCGCCGTTGTGGCGCCGCGTCCGCTGCGGAACTCCAGCTGGACCGCGGCTGGTTCACCATTCGTAGGAGGGCAGCCACTGCACGTCTTTTGCGTTCACCGCGCACCTCCTCGAGGCCGGCATCGACGCCTCGGTCGGCACCGTCGGTGATGCCCTGGACAACGCACTCGTGGAGTCTCATATCGGCCTGTACAAAGCGGAGCTGTCCCGTCGGCCTCGCCGACGTCGAACTCGGCACCGCGGAATGGGTCGACTGGTTCAACCAACGGATCCACAGCGCGATCGGAGACATCCCACCCCACGAATACGACACCAACCACTACGCTGAACACCAGCCCCAACCGGCAGCTGGTGTCAACTCATAGAGTCTGCACCGATCCCGGAGCGGTTCACTGTGTGATCATGGGGTTGGTGACCCCTGGCTAACCGGCGCAGACACGTCAATACTCGATCTCGTGCACCTGATCGAACTCGGCGTCTTCCTGCGGTCACGGCGTGCGCGGATCACGCCCGCCGAAGTCGGGCTGCTGACCGTGCCGCGCCGCCGTGTGCCCGGCCTTCGGCGCGACGAAGCCGCCCGGATGGCAGGCGCTTCGGAGGACTACTAGAGACTGTCGCCATACGGTGCACGCATCCTCAGCTCGGCCGTGGGGCAAGTCGATTCGATCAGCAATGCATTCAGGTCAGTTCCCGGCTCACACATGGGCAGATGAGGAGCAACTGTGCACCGAAGAAAATGGCTGAGCTTCGTCATCGTAGCCATTGTGGCCGCGGTGATGTCCGCCGGCGCGCTCTCCGCGCCCCCCTCTCAAGCCGTTGAGAACGGGCGAATAGAGACGAGCCATCTGTTGCCTATAGTTCAGATCTGGCGGAAAGCGGAGGGAAGCACCGGGGCCCGCTACATTTGCGCCGGCACCGCAGTTAGCCTGAAGTGGGGCCTCACGGCTGCCCACTGCTTCGACGACACCGGCGGGCAGGTGGGCAACTCCTACGAGGTCCGGTTCGGCAGCCTGCGCAGAGGGGAGGGCACACGGCTGGACATCGAGTACCTCGAGACCCGCGGTGACGTGGCCATCGTCCGCGTGTCGGGAGCAGGCTTCCGAGGCGTCAACTACGCAAAATTGCCGAACAGCAAGCAGGTGCCGCGGCTCAGGACGACCTTCACCAGCTGGGGCTGGGGCCGTACCTGCGCCACCTGCGGGCCGTCCGCGGAGCTCAGGAAGACCGACGCGAAAGTCATCGACAACGAGAAGGGCCTCCAGGACGCCAAGGGCGGTTCGGCCTACAAGGTCCGCACCACGTACGGAAAACTCTGGCAGGGCGATTCCGGTGGACCCAACGGGGAGTGGGACAGCGACAACGCCACCCTCGTACAACACGGAGTAGCTTCGCGCGTGGTGACGGGCTCCAAAGACGTCTACATGTCCTACCTCGCAGGCGGAGACAACGGGGTCTACGAATGGCTCATCGGGCAGGCCGGTATGGGGATCTTCGAGGGCGGGCACACCGAACTCAGGAAACGCGATCTGCGTGTGATGCCTCTCGGCGACTCGATCACAGCTGGTTTCAAGAGCTCTGACGGCAACGGCTATCGGGACGAGCTGCACAGGGAGCTCACCGCAGCCGAGAACAAGGTCGACTACGTCGGCTCGGGCAGCGACGGCACGATGTCCGATCGAGACCACGAAGGGCACAGCGGCTGGCCTATCAGCGACATCGACGGCGCAGCCAACAACGCCGTCCCAACGTTCCGGCCGAACGTCGTACTGATCCATGCCGGAACCAACGACCTCAAGAGAGGCGCGCCCGACCCCAACGGTGCACCCGGCCGACTCGCCAAGCTTCTCGACGACGTAATCGAGGACGCACCGGATGCCGCCGTGATCGTCGCCCAGGTTGTGCCGTCCAAGGACGACGGCACCAACGACCGGATCAACGCGTTCAACGGGGCCATCTCGGGCATCGTCGAACAACGGGCCAAAGCCGGCAAGCACATCCTCAGCGTCGACATGGGCGGACTGGACCCCGACACCGACCTCGCCGACGAACTGCACCCCAACGACGCCGGATACGACATGATGGCTGACATCTGGTACCAAGGCATCAACCGAGCGGCCGCCAGAGGATGGATCAGCGACCCCAACAGCGCGCCACCGGCCGGCCACACCGCATGCCCGACCAAGCCGATCTGGCATCCGTGGGGACAGGTCGCATCCGGCGGTGGAACGTCGACCGGCGGGCCCATGGGAGGATACGTCGACTTCGCAGACCTCAACGGTGATGGCCGCGACGACTACCTCATTGTGAAACCGACCGGGGCCGTCGTCGCGTACATGAACGGCGGCGTCCGTGGCCGCAACCAGGACGCCATCTGGTACCCGTGGGGCCAGGTTGCCTCCGGCGGCCTCGGCGACGACGTCCGGTTCGCAGACCTCAACGGCGACGGCCGCGACGACTACCTCATCGTCAGCCCGCAGGGCGCCGTCACCCTCTACCTCAACGGCGGCCTCCGATCCCCCGGCCAGGACGCCATCTGGCACCCCTGGGGTCAGGTCGCCTCAGGAGGCCTGAACGGGCCCAACACCCACATTGACTTCGCCGACCTCAACGGCGACCGCCGGGCCGAATATCTCATCGTGGACAACTACAGCGGCGCGGTGACCGCGTACGTCAACGGCGGCCTCCAGGGCCGCAACCAGAACGCGATCTGGCACCCCTGGGGACAGATCGCCGACGGCGACCTCGGCGACAACATGGCCGTCCGATTCGCTGACCTCAACGGCGACGGCCGCGATGATTACGTGATGGTCGCCGCCCACAACGGTGCCGCCGCCGAATACGTCAACGGCGGCCTCCGCGGCCGCAACGAGAACGCCCTGTGGCTTCCCCAGGGACAGATCGCTTCAGGCGGTGGCAGCCCCGGGTCGCTGGTCAAGTTCGCCGACCTCAACGGCGACATCCGCGAGGACTACCTCGCCCTCAACAACATCGGTGCAGTAAACCTCTTCATCAACGGCTGCTAAGACGTCGTTTCAGTTGGTGAGCCTGCGGTAGCTGATGAGGGCTGCGGCGATGCCGACGAAGGCCAGGAAGTGCTCGGCCTTTCGCTCGTAACGG
>NZ_JBITDA010000047.1:0-36541 GCF_044453765.1 Streptomyces sp. NPDC051636
GTTCTCAAGGAACGGTCGCTTCCTTCGTACTCACCCGAGAGACTCTCTCGCGGCTTTCCTCCGGGCTTCCCTTCGGTGTTTCCGACTCTATCAGATCCTTTCGGCGTCTGATTCCCAGTCAGAGGGGGTTGTCTTCCCGGCCCTTGGGCCGTTCCGACAAGTGAGACTTTAGCGGATTCCTCGCTCCCGAGCTAATCGGGGGGCTGCGTCCTTTCGAACGCGGATTCCTCATTTCGCAAATACGCACGCCTGAGCACACGACGACATGTCGCCGAGCAGTGGCTGGTACCGCGGAATGGCTGCCCGGGACCGACCGGAGTCGGCTCTCACGTCGGACAACTCGAAGAACCTTAGGGATCTGGGCGGGGTGTGTCAACTCGCGGCCGTGCGGGACCCGGGACGCGTACTCTGGGATGCGTGACTACGCGTACCTGCAACCAGCAGTGGTGGGCCGCCTGACGGCGGCCGTACGCACGTATGCACTCAACGGCCGCCGACTCGGCGGCCGTTCTCGTATCTCCCTCCGCAACTCCTGAGGGCCGGGGCGACCGCCGGGACGGTGGCCTCGACCAGGAGGTGGAGTGGAGATGACGCGGGTCTTCAGCGGGGTCAAGCCGACCGGGCATCTGACGCTGGGGAACTACCTGGGGGCCATGCGGCGGTGGGCCGACATGGACCAGCACCGGGCGGACGCGCTGTTCTGCATCGTCGATCTGCACGCGCTGACCGTGGATCACGATCCGGCGCGGGTGCGCAGGCTCAGTCGGCAGGCGGCGACGCTGTTGCTGGCGGTCGGGCTGGATCCGGAGTTGTGCACCGTGTTCGTGCAGAGCCATGTCGATGAGCACGCGCGGCTGTCGTACGTGCTCGAGTGCGTGGCGACCGACGGTGAGATGCGGCGGATGATCCAGTACAAGGAGAAGGCCGCGCGGGAACGGGCGCGGGGCGGGAGCGTGCGGCTGTCGCTGCTGACGTATCCGGTGCTGATGGCGGCGGACATCCTGGCGTACGGAACCGATGAGGTGCCGGTCGGGGACGACCAGACTCAGCACGTCGAGCTGGCGCGGGATCTGGCGGTGCGGTTCAACCAGCGGTACGGGCATACGTTCGTGGTGCCGAGGGCGACGCGTCCGGAGGTGGCGGCGCGGGTGATGAACCTGCAGGAGCCGGCTTCGAAGATGGGGAAGAGCGACGACTCCGGACCGGGGATCGTGTATCTGCTCGACGAGCCGGATGTGGTGCGCAAGAAGGTCATGCGGGCGGTGACCGACAGTGGGCGCGACGTCGTGTACGACCGGGAGGGACGGCCCGGGGTGGCGAATCTGCTGGAGATTCTCGCTGCCTGTACCGGTGGCGGTCCCGAGGCTCTGGGTGAGGCGTACGCGTCGTACGGAGCGCTGAAGAAGGACACCGCGGAGGCCGTCGTCGAGGTGCTGCGGCCCGTGCAGGCACGGCACAAGGAGCTGTGTGCCGATCCCTCGTATGTGGAGGGCGTGTTGCGGCGCGGGGCCGACAGGGCTCGGGCGATGGCGCGGCCGACCGTGGATGCCGCCTATCGGGCGATCGGGCTGTTGCCCGCCGGGGCGGAGGCCGTCGTGAACGCGGCCCGGTAGGCGCGGGGGCTGGTGGCGAGGCGCGACGCGAAGTGCTGGCGCATCGTGACCTCGCTGCCGAAGCCGGCGCGGCGGGCGACCTCGGGCATGGAGAGGTCGGTGCGTTCGAGGAGTTTCTGGGCGGCGGCGATGCGCTGGTCGAGGAGCCAGCGGAGGGGGGTCGTGCCGGTGGCCGCCGTGAAGTGGCGGGCGAAGCTGCGGGGGGACATGCCCGCGCGGGCGGCCAGGTCGGCGACCGTGAGCGGTTCGTGGAGGTGGCGCAGGGCGTGTTCGCGCACGGCGGCGAGGGTGTCGGCGTCGCGGTCCGTGTGCGGGACGGGGTGCTCGATGAACTGGGCCTGGGTGCCGGTGCGGAAGGGGGCGGTGACCATCGAGCGGGCGATGGTGGCGGCTGCCTCGACACCGTGGGAGCGGCGGACCAGGTGGAGGCAGAGGTCGATGCCGGCTGCCGTGCCTGCCGCGGTCCAGATGTTGTCGTCCTCGATGAAGAGGGCGTCGGGGACGACGGTGACGTGGGGGTGCTGGGCGCGCAGGAGGTCGACGAGGTTCCAGTGGGTGATGGCGCGGCGGCCGTCGAGGAGGCCCGCCTGGGCGAGGGTGAAGGCGCCGCCGCAGAGGGCGGCGAGGGTGGTGCGGCGGGTGTGGGCGCGGCGGAGGGCGTCGAGGACGGGGGCGGGTGCGGGGGTCAGGTGGTCGTCCAGTCCGGGGATCAGGATGAGGTCGGCGCGGTCCAGCCAGCTGAGGGTGCGGTCGGGCAGGAGGGAGAGGCCGCCGCGCAGGGGAACGGGCGTGGTGGTGTCGGTGGCGACGCGGCGCAGGTCGAAGGCAGGGACGCCGCGGTCGGTGCGGTCCGTGCCCCAGACCTCGGTGATGACCGAGACGTCGAAGGCGCGGATGCCGGGGAAGGCGACGAGGGCGACGCGGTGGGCACTGGCCATGGCTGGCAGTAAACCATCGATCGCTGTCTTTTCACCCTATGGGGTGGGCGGCCCGGCGGCGGCAGGATCGTGGGCATGGAGATCGCGGAGAACGCAGCACTGGTGGTCGTGGACGTGCAGAAGGGCTTCGAGGAGGCCGGTTTCTGGGGGCCGCGGAACAACCCGGCGGCCGACGACAACATCGCGGCGCTGATCGGCGTGTGGCAGTCGACGGGGCGGCCGGTCGTCTTCGTACGGCACGACTCGCCGAAGCCGGAGTCACCGTTGCGGCCGGGGTACGAGGGGAACGACCTGAAGGAGTACGTGCGGGAGCGGCGCGGGAAGGGGGCCGGGGCCGAACTCTTCGTCACGAAGACGGTGAACTCGGCCTTCCTCGGTACGCCGGATCTGGGGGCCTGGCTGAAGGGGGAAGGGATCGGGCAGATCGTGGTGGCCGGGATCCAGACCAACATGTGCGTGGAGACGACGGCCCGGATGGGCGGGAATCTCGGGTACGACGTGGTGGTGCCGTACGACGCGACGCACACCTTCGATCTGGAGGGGCCGTTCGGGTGGCGGCGGAGCGCGGAGGAGATCGCGCAGGCATCGGCGGTGTCGCTGCAGGGGGGCGGGTTCGCGCGCGTGGTGACCACGGAGGAAGTGGTGGACGCGGCGGCCGCGTGAATGGCCGCCCCCCGGAGAGGGGTCAGTCCTTCTTGCCAGAGGCCAGTTCGCGGCTGCGGTCGCGGGCGGCTTCCAGGGCGGCGATGAGGGCGGCCCGTACGCCGTGGTTCTCCAGTTCGCGGATGGCGTTGATGGTGGTGCCCGCGGGGGACGTGACGTTCTCACGGAGCTTGACCGGGTGTTCGCCGCTGTCGCGGAGCATCACCGCCGCGCCGATGGCGGACTGGACGATCAGGTCGTGGGCCTTGTCGCGGGGCAGGCCGAGGAGGATGCCGGCGTCCGTCATGGCTTCGACCAGGTAGAAGAAGTACGCCGGGCCGGAGCCGGAGAGGGCGGTGCAGGCGTCCTGCTGGGACTCGGGGACGCGGAGGGTCTTGCCGACGGCGCCGAAGATCTCCTCGGCGTGGGCGAGGTGGGCGGCGGTGGCGTGGGTGCCTGCGGAGATGACGGACATGGCCTCGTCGACGAGGGCGGGGGTGTTCGTCATGACGCGGACGACCGGGGTGCCGGGGGCGAGGCGTTCCTCGAAGAAGGAGGTGGGGATGCCTGCGGCGCCGCTGATGATCAGACGGTCGGCGGGGACGTGCGGGGCGAGTTCGTCGAGGAGGGCGCCCATGTCCTGCGGCTTGACCGTGAGGATCAGGGTGTCGGCGGTCTTCGCGGCCTCGGGGTTGCCGACCGGGGTGACGCCGTAGCGGGTGCGGAGTTCTTCGGCCCGTTCCCGGCGGCGGGCGGTGACCAGGAGGTCGGCGGGGGCCCAGCCGGCTCGGATCATTCCGCTGAGCAGGGCTTCGCCGATCTTGCCGGTGCCGAGGACTGCGACTTTCTGGGTCATGGTGCGGGGCCCTCCGGGGGTTTTGTCGTCCGGGGTCATCCTCGCATCGGGGGGTGGGGGTGCGGGGTGGGTGTCCGGTGGGCGGACGGGGGTTGGGGGGTGCCGGGGGCCGGGTTTGCCTCGTCCTCAAGCGCCGGACGGGCTGAGTGATGCCGGCCGGCGCTGAGATGTGCCGGCCGGCGCTGGGCATCATGCCGTTCGGCGTCGCAGTGTCGCCGCTCCCAGGCCCAGTACCAGCAGCGCGCAGCCCGCCACGATCAGTACGTCCCTCACGAAGGTCGCCGTCATGTCCGTGTGGTGGAGGACCTCGTTCATGCCGTCGACGGCGTAGGACATCGGGAGGGCGCTGGAGATGGCTTCCAGGGCGGGGTGCATGGCGGGGCGGGGGGTGAAGAGGCCGCAGAGGAGGAGTTGGGGGAAGATCACCGCGGGCATGAACTGGACCGCCTGGAATTCGGAGGCCGCGAAGGCCGAGACGAAGAGGCCGAGGGCTGTGCCCAGGAGGGCGTCCAGGAGGGCGACGAGGAGGAGCAGCCAGGGGCTGCCGGTGACGTCCAGGCCCAGGAACCAGACCGCGATGCCCGTCGCCAGGGCCGACTGGACGATCGCCAGGGCGCCGAAGGCGAGGGCGTAGCCGGCGATGAGGTCGCCCTTGCCCAGGGGCATGGCGAGGAGGCGTTCGAGGGTGCCGGAGGTGCGTTCGCGCAGGGTGGCGATGGAGGTCACCAGGAACATCGTGATCAGCGGGAAGATGCCGAGGAGTGAGGCGCCGATGTTGTCGAAGGTGCGCGGGCTGCCGTCGAAGACGTAGCGCAGCAGGAGCAGCATCAGGCAGGGGATCAGGATCATCAGCGCGATCGTGCGCGGGTCGTGGCGCAGCTGGCGCAGGACGCGGGTCGCGGTGGCGGTGGTGCGGGAGGCGTTGAGCGCGCCGGTGGGGGCGGGTGCGGTCGTCGTGCTCATCGGGCTGTCTCCTTCGTGCGGCCCGCGGCGACCGCTTCGTCCACCAGGTGCAGGAAGGCAGCCTCGACGGTCTCCGCGCCGGTGCGGGTGCGCAGGGCGTCCGGGGTGCCGTCGGCGAGGATCTCGCCCTCGCGCATGAGGAGGAGGCGGTGGCAGCGTTCGGCCTCGTCCATGACGTGGGAGGAGATCAGGAGGGTGGCGCCGCGGGATGCGGTGATGTCGTGGAAGAGGTTCCACAGGTCGCGGCGGAGGACCGGGTCGAGGCCGACGGTCGGTTCGTCGAGGACCAGGAGTTCGGGGGTGCCGAGGAGGGCCACGGCCAGGGAGACACGGCTTCGCTGGCCGCCGGAGAGGTTGCCGGCGAGGGCGTCGGCATGGGTGGTGAGGTCGACGTCGGCGAGGACGCGATCGACATCGTGGCGGCGGTCGGCCGCCGCGCGGCCGGGGTCGAGGATCGCGGCGAAGTAGTCGAGGTTCTGGCGGACGGTCAGGTCGCCGTAGACGGAGGGGGCCTGGGTGACGTAGCCGATGCTGGTGCGCAGGGTGGGGTGGCCGGCGGGATGGCCGAGGACCTGGAGGGTGCCGGTGACCTTGGCCTGGGTGCCGACGACGGCGCGCATCAACGTGGACTTGCCGCATCCGGAGGGGCCCAGCAGGCCGGTGATCCGGCCGCGCGGGACGGTGAAGTCCAGGCCGCGCAGGACGGTGCGGGGGCCTCGGACGACGGTGAGGGCGGAGGCCTGTACGGCGGGGGGCGGGGGCTGGCCGGCGGGGTCCCCGGGAGGACCGGGCGAATAATTCATCATACGATGAATAATCCTCCCGGGGCGGCGGGCCGTCAAGCGGTCGTCAGGCGGTGGCCACCAGCAGCTCGACGTCGTAGACCTCCTCCACCATCCGGTCGGGGAAGGCGGCCAGCAGGTGGGTGTGCTCCTCGGTGAGGAAGGCGCTGGTGCTCCCCGGGTCGTGGACGAGGAAGATCGAGCGGCTGCCGAGGTTGGCGAGAGGGGTGTCGACGGGACGGGGACGCGGCGGCTCCAGCGGACCGTGCGGTGGGCGAAGTCCAGGCGGCCGGTGGGGTCGGCCAGGGCTGAGCGGCCGTCGACGTCCCTGTCCTCGGGACACTTGATGCCGGGGTGGCGCTGGGGCCGGCCCGCCTGTTCGCCGATCCACGGGACATCGACCGGGCTGGTGTTCCACCACAGCGCGAGGGCGCCGCCGGGCCGCAGGACGCGCAGCGCCTCCGGGACCGAGCGGGCCGGGTCGGTCCAGTGCCAGGACTGGGCGCAGGTGAGGAGGTCGGCGCAGGCGTCGGTCAGCGGGAGGGCGTTGCCGTTGCCGCGGACGAGCGGGACGTCGGGAAGGGCGCGGCGGAACCGGGCTGCCATGCCGTCGCCGGGTTCGACCGCGAGCACGTCGGCACCGCGGGCGTGCAGCAGCGCGGTGGCTGTGCCGGTGACGGCGCCGACGCCCGCGACCCGGGCGCCGGTGAGGGGGCTGGCGGCGAGCTCCTCGGGGGTGTCCGAGAGCCCCGGAGATCATGCGCCGGTGCCACTGACGCCGGCCTGTCTACCCCCGGCGGCGCTTCTTCGAGGGGTTCCCCGTGCGGCGGGCGGTGCGGCGGGCGTACTGGGCGCGGGCCTCTTCGTACTCGGCGCGGTGCAGTTTCTCGCCGGGGGCCTCGGTGAGCGAGCGGAAGAAGTACGCGGCGAGGGAGCCGACGAAGCCGATGGCCAGCAGGCCGCGGAGGGAGGCCTGGCGGTCGGGGTCGGGGCGCTGTGCGAAGCCGTCCCAGGTGGTGCGGAAAGCCAGCGCGCTGCAGATCGCGAACATGGCGACGACCAGGACGGTCACGAAGGCTCCGCTGCCCGCGATCTCCAGGCCCTGGTAGGCGAAGCGCAGGACGAGGCAGGAGGCGACGGCCCCCGCCAGCGAGCCGACGGCGACGGCCGCGCGGCGGGCGGCGTAGCCGTTGTCGTGGTTCACCCAGGTCGTTCCGAAGTAACGGAGGGGCTCGGGGCGGGGGCCGTCGCCCGTGGAGCCCGCCGGGGTGTCCGGGGTGCCGGTTTCGTCGCTCACGGGACGATTATGGCGACGGGTGCGGCGGGCTCCGTACTCGGGTCGGGGCCTGTCCGGCGGATCATGGCGCAAGAAACCGACGGTGCCCGATCAGTGCGGGTGAGCGGGGCTCGGTGCGTGCCAAGCCCCGCGTCCGCGGCACGATCCGCCGGACGGCCCTAGGCGCAGCGCGAGGCCACGTAGCCGTCGGTGCCCGTGTGGACGTAGGCGTCGGACACGTACTGGCCGTCGTCGATGTTGTCCCAGAGCTTGCTGGTGCCGTACGGCCCCGTGACCGTCTGGCCCGGCGTCTGGCAGAAGATCGGGACCTTCGCGCCTTCGGGCAGGGTGCGGACGAGGCTGTAGGTGGTGCCGGGGCCGCTGCGGACGTTGAGCCGGACGCCCGGGGCGACCGAGTAGTAATGGACGACCGTGTCCGCGGTGGCCGCAGCGGCGGTGACGGCCGCTTCCCCGTCTCCGCCCTCGACCGCTCCGATGTCGGCAACAGACATGTGAACTCCCCCCGTTCGGCCCCATGACTGCCATGGGGTCCCCTTGATTCCCCTGAAACGCGCCACGAAACACATGTGCGCAACTTGCACGCGAACGCTAGCAAGCCGCCTCGGTCTCGTACGAGTCATCGACTAGGCTCCGTGCGTCGCGCGCGCGGTCGAACAGCACGGGGGTGGTCCCATGGCGCCACAGCAGAACGCCGGAGCGGGCGCGGAAGCGGAACTTCCCGAGTACGCCGGTCACTACCACCTGGAGTCCCGCCTGGGCTCCGGCGGGATGGGCGTCGTGCATCTGGCCCGGAGCACCTCGGGCATGAAGGTCGCGGTGAAGGTCGTACACGCCGAGTTCGCCAGGGATCCCGAGTTCCGGGGCCGGTTCCGGCAGGAGGTGGCCGCCGCCCGGCGCGTGAGCGGCGCGTTCACCGCGCCCGTCGTGGACGCCGATCCGGAGGCCGAACGGCCCTGGATGGCGACGCTGTTCATTCCCGGACCGACGCTGGCCGAGCACGTGAAGGAGCACGGGGCCATGGCGCCGGACCGGTTGCGCCGGCTGATGGCCGGGCTGGCCGAGGCGCTGCGCGACATCCACCGGGTGGGTGTCGTGCACCGCGATCTCAAGCCGAGCAACGTCCTGCTCGCCGAGGACGGGCCCAAGGTCATCGACTTCGGGATCTCCCGCCCCAAGGACAGCGAACTGCGCACCGAGACAGGGAAGCTGATCGGTACTCCGCCGTTCATGGCGCCGGAGCAGTTCCGGCGCCCGCGGGAGGTGGGCCCGGCCGCCGACGTCTTCGCCCTGGGGTCGGTCATGGTGCACGCGGCGACGGGGCGCGGGCCGTTCGACTCGGACAGCCCCTACATCGTCGCGTACCAGGTCGTGCACGACGAGCCCGACCTGACCGGCGTGCCGGAGAACCTCGCGCCGCTGGTGCTGCGCTGCCTCGCCAAGGAGCCGGAGCAACGGCCCACGCCCGACGAACTGATGCGGGAACTGCGGTCGGTGGCGGCCTCGTACGACACGCAGGCCTTCATACCGGCGCAGCGCACGGGCGAGACCCACGCCGCCGCGGAACCGGAACGGGAACCGGCCGAGGAGCCTCCGGTCGTGGAGCCCGAAGGGCGGCCCAAGAGGCGCCGGGTCCGGTGGTCGGTCCTGGCGGCCGGGGTGCTCGCCCTCGTCGTCGGCGGTACGGTCGCCTCGGTGCGGTTGCTCGACGACCCCGCTCCCCTGTCGTCGGCGGGCGGCTCGGAGACCGTGTCGGCCGGGGCGTTCACGCCGTGGACGGCCGAGCCCGGGTCCGGGGACGCCGGTGCGCCTCAATGCTCGTCCACGGCGGACACGTTGGTCTGCGCGCAGCCGGGGCGGGTCTACGCCCTGTCCCCGTCCGACGGCAGCCTGCTCTGGCGGCACTCCGCCGCCACCGCGCCCGGCAGCGGACCGCCCGTGCTGTCCGGAGGGCTGGTGCAGATCGTGACGGACGAGGGGCAGCGTGTGGAGGCGCTCGATCCCGCGTCCGGCAAGGTCCGCCGGCAACAGGACATCCCCGCACACGGCGGGCTGCGCTACGCCGGCGGCATGCTCCTGCTCACCGGGACCGACGGGACGGTCACCGGGGTGGACAGTGCCTCGGGCGAGACGAAGTGGCACCGGCGGATACCGGGGCAGACCATGCCGTCGTTCGCGTGGTTCACCGGGGACCGTCTGGCGTACGCGACGAGTACGTCCGCCGACGGGTCGAGCACGCGGGTCACGGCGGTGGATCCGAACACGGGTGACGCGCGGTGGCAGGCACGGCTCGACGGATCACTGCAGCCCGTCGGCACCAGCGGCGGATCCGTCTGCTTCCTCTCCGTCGACCGGGTCTACGGGGCCACGCAGGCGGTGGTCCGCTACACCCCGAAGGCCCGGACGGTACGCCGGGTGGCCCTGCCCGCGTCCCGCGAGGGCGTCCACGCCACCGTGCGCGGAGACGTGGTGTACCTCCTGGCCACCGGGGGCTCGCTGGAGGCCGTGGACACGGGCGCGCGCCGGCAGCTGTGGCGGCTGGAGACCTCCGTGATCCGCGGCTCGACGCCGGTCGCCGACGGCGGCCATGTGTATGTCACTACTCCTGACGGGCGGCTGCTCGCCGTCGACGCCCGGCGCGGCAGGCTCCTCGGGCAGACCCCGGCACGGCTCGGCGCGCACGCGGACCGGGTCACGGCCGCGCTGCCCGAGCCGGTGCTCATCGACGGCCGCGTCTACGCCTCCGCTCCCGACGGCAGCGTCTTCGCCGTGGACGGCAGCGACCCCGCCGCCTGGTGACATGTCCAGACGACACCCGTAAGGGCCGCCCCCACCGGAGGCGGCCCCGAGGCGGGTCAGGAGACTCAGCCCAGCTTGGACACGTCCCGCACGGCTCCCTTGTCCGCGCTGGTCGCCATCGCCGCGTAGGCCCGCAGGGCGGCGGAGACCTTGCGGTCCCGGTTCCTGGGGGCGTAGACGCCGTTCAGGGCCTGCTCGCGGCGGGAGAGTTCCGCCTCGTCGACGAGGAGGTCGATCGTGCGGTTCGGGATGTCGATGCGGATGCGGTCGCCGTCCTCGACGAGGGCGATGGTGCCGCCGGAGGCCGCCTCGGGCGAGGCGTGGCCGATGGACAGGCCCGAGGTGCCGCCGGAGAAGCGGCCGTCGGTGATCAGGGCGCAGGTCTTGCCCAGGCCCCGGCCCTTGAGGAAGGAGGTCGGGTAGAGCATCTCCTGCATACCCGGGCCGCCCTTCGGGCCCTCGTAGCGGATGACGACCACGTCGCCGTCGGTGACCTGCTTGTTCAGGATCTTCTCGACGGCCTCCTCCTGGGACTCGCAGACCACCGCCGGGCCCTCGAAGGTCCAGATCGACTCGTCGACGCCGGCCGTCTTCACCACGCAGCCGTCGACCGCCAGGTTGCCCTTGAGGACCGCCAGGCCGCCGTCCTTGGAGTACGCGTGCTCCACGCTCCGGATGCAGCCGTTCTCGGCGTCGTCGTCCAGGGCCTCCCAGCGCTCCGACTGGGAGAAGGCCTCGGCGGAGCGCACGCAGCCGGGCGCCGCGTGCCACAGTTCCACGGCCTCGGGGGACGGGGAGCCGCCGCGCACGTCCCAGGTCTTCAGCCAGTCCGCGAGGGACGGGCTGTGGACGGCGTGCACGTCCTCGTTGAGCAGGCCCGCGCGGTGTAGCTCGCCGAGGAGGGCGGGGATGCCGCCGGCGCGGTGCACGTCCTCCATGTAGTACGTACGGGTCTTGGCGACGTTCGGGGCCACCTTCGCCAGGCAGGGGACGCGGCGGGAGACCTCGTTGATCTCCTCCAGGCCGAAGGGGACGCCCGCCTCCTGGGCCGCCGCCAGCAGGTGCAGGATCGTGTTCGTCGAGCCGCCCATCGCGATGTCCAGGGCCATCGCGTTCTCGAAGGCGGCGAAGGTGGCGATCGAGCGCGGCAGGACCGTGTCGTCGTCCTGCTCGTAGTAGCGGCGGGTGATGTCCATGACCGTGCGGGCCGCGTCGACGTACAGCTGCTCGCGGGCCGTGTGCGTGGCCAGGACCGAGCCGTTGCCGGGCAGGGAGAGGCCGATGGCCTCGGTCAGGCAGTTCATCGAGTTGGCGGTGAACATGCCGGAACAGGAGCCGCAGGTCGGGCAGGCGTTCTCCTCGATGCGGAGGATGTCCTCGTCCGAGATCTTTTCGTTCACGGCTTCGGACATCGCGTCGACCAGGTCGAGGGTGCGCACCGTGCCGTCGACGAGGGTGGCGCGGCCGGCCTCCATGGGGCCGCCGGAGACGAAGACCGTCGGGATGTTCAGGCGCAGGGCGGCCATCAGCATGCCCGGGGTGATCTTGTCGCAGTTGGAGATGCAGATCAGGGCGTCGGCGCAGTGGGCCTCGACCATGTACTCCACGCTGTCCGCGATGAGGTCGCGGGAGGGCAGGGAGTAGAGCATGCCGCCGTGGCCCATCGCGATGCCGTCGTCGACGGCGATCGTGTTGAACTCGCGCGGGATGCCGCCCGCCTCCCTGATCGCCTCGCTGACGATCCGGCCGACCGGCTGGAGGTGGGTGTGGCCGGGCACGAACTCGGTGAAGCTGTTGGCGACCGCGATGATCGGCTTCCGGCCGATGTCCGCACCGGGTACACCGGAGGCGCGCATAAGGGCGCGGGCGCCCGCCATGTTGCGGCCGTGGGTGACTGTGCGGGACCTCAGCTCGGGCATCGTCGCTCGCTCCTTCGGAGAGTTCTGACTCCCTACGAGCGTACGCCGCCGCTCCAAGTGCTGGACACGAGTGTCCGGAATGCGGGATGCGTGTTTCAGGATCCGTTGGTGTCAGGGGTTCGTTCCGTTGGTGTCAGGGGTTCGTCAGGTGCCCCTGCACCACCGGCGCCACCCGCGCCACGATCTGCTCCAGGTCCGCCGACGCCAGCGGCTCCAGCTTGATCACGTAGCGCATCATCGCGCACCCCACCAGCTGCGCCGCCGCGAGTTCGGCGCGCAGCTCGGCGTCGGGCAGGTCGAGCTGGGCGGCGATGCGGCGCAGCAGCTGGGTGGCGACCAGACGGCGGAAGACGGCGGCCGCGGTGTCGTTGGTGACGGCGGAGCGCAGGATCGCCAGCAGCGGCGTACGGGTGGTGGGGTTCTCCCAGACGCCGAAGACGAAGCGGGTCAGCCGCTCCCCCACCCCGTCCAGGGGGCCGGCGGCCACCGCGTCGGGGGCGTTCAGGGCGGGCGCGAAGGCGACCGCGATGGCCGCCTCGAAGACCTGCTCCTTGGTGCCGAAGTAGTGGTGGACGAGCGCGGAGTCGACGCTGGCGGCCTTGGCGATGCCGCGGACGGACGTCTTCTCGTAGCCGCGCTCGGAGAACTCCTCGCGGGCCGCGGCCAGGATGCGGTCGCGGGTGTCCGCCGACTCCGTACGCGGCGGGCGCCCGCGGCGGCGCGCGCCGGTCGCCCCGGTCACCGCCGGGGCACCTTCACCGCGGACGCCAGGTGCAGGCGCGCGAAGGCCAGGGCCTCCGCCAGATCCGCCTCGCGTTCGGCGCTGGACATCGCGCGCCGGGTGTTGACCTCGATGACGACATGCCCGTCGAAGCCGGTGAGCGCGAGCCGCTCCAGCACCTCGGCGCAGGGCTGGGTGCCGCGGCCGGGCACCAGGTGCTCGTCCTTCGCCGACCCCCTGCCGTCGGCGAGGTGGACGTGGCCGAGCCGGTCGCCCATCCGGTCGATCATGTCGACGGCGTCCGTGCGCGCCGTCGCCGTGTGGCTGAGGTCGATCGTGAAGTGCCGGTAGTCGTCCTGGGTGACGTCCCAGTCGGGGGCGTAGGCGAGCATCTCGCGGTCGCGGTAGCGCCACGGGTACATGTTCTCCACCGCGAACCGTACGTCCGTCTCGTTCGCCATGCGCCAGATCCCGGTGACGAAGTCACGGGCGTACTGCCGCTGCCAGCGGAACGGCGGGTGTACGACGACGGTGCCGGCGCCGAGCTTCTCGGCCGCCGCCCGGGCGCGCTGGAGTTTGACCCAGGGGTCGGTGGACCACACGCGCTGGGTGATCAGCAGGCAGGGCGCGTGCACGGCCAGGATCGGTATCCCGTGGTAGTCGGACAGGCGGCGCAGCGCCTCGATGTCCTGGCTGACCGGGTCGGTCCACACCATGACCTCGACGCCGTCGTAACCGAGGCGCGCGGCGATCTCGAAGGCCGTCGCCGTCGACTCCGGATACACGGAGGCCGTGGAGAGGGCGACGTGCACGTCCCTTGGTTCAGCCACGGAGATACCTTACGTGGTGCAGTTGCCAGGGGGTTGGGTGTCTGTTCGCCGTTGTGGTGTTCGCCACGGGGCGGGCCCCTGCGCCGGCTACGCCGAACCCATGTGGTCCAGTCGCCGCAGGATCACGCCCTCCCTCAGTGCCCACGGGCAGATTTCCACGCTCTCCACGCCGAAGAGGTCCAGCGCCGCCTCGGCCACCAGCGCGCCGGCGAGGAGCTGGGCGGCGCGGCCGTCGGAGACGCCGGGGAGTTCGGCGCGCTGGTCGACGGTCATGCCGGCCAGGCGGGGGACCCAGGCCTCCAGGGACTCGCGCTTGAGCTCACGCTGCACGTACAGGCCCTCGGCCGAGCGGGCGGCTCCGGCGATGCGGGCCAGCTGCTTGAAGGTCTTGGAGGTGGCGACCACGTGGTCGGGGGCGCCGAAGCGGCTGAACTCGCCGACGGTACGGGCGATCTCGGTCCGTACATGGCGGCGCAGGGCTCTTATCGCCTCCGGGGCGGGCGGGTCACCGGGCAGCCAGGCCGCGGTGAGCCGGCCCGCGCCGAGCGGGAGGGAGACGGCGGCGTCCGGTTCCTCGTCGATGCCGTAGGCGATCTCCAGGGAGCCGCCGCCGATGTCCAGGACCAGCAGCTTTCCGGCCGACCAGCCGAACCAGCGGCGGACGGCGAGGAAGGTGAGGCGGGCCTCCTCCTCGCCGGTGAGGACCTGCAGCTCGACCCCGGTGGTGTCCTGGACGCGGGCCAGCACCTCGTCGGCGTTGCTCGCCTCACGCACGGCGGAGGTGGCGAACGGCAGCAGGTCCTCGACGCCCTTGTCCTCGGCGGCCTGGAGCGCGTCCCGGACGACGCCGACCAGTTTGTCGACGCCCTCGGCACCGATGGCTCCGCCGCCGTCGAGGAGTTGGGCGAGCCGCAGTTCGGCCTTGTGCGAATGCGCGGGCAGGGGGCGCGCGCCGGGGTGTGCGTCCACCACCAGCAGGTGCACCGTGTTGGAACCCACGTCCAGGACACCGAGTCTCATGTACGGAACGCTACTGCCAGTGCGGCTGTCCTCGGGCCCCGGAGCGGGCCCGGGCCACTTACCCTGGATGCGTGCCAAAGACGAAAAAGGCGAAGCCCGGCAAATCCTCCACGGGATCGAAGGATTCTTCGCAGGCGAAGGCCTCCAAGCCCAAGAAGGCCCCGAAGAGGGGCTCGCAGGTGAGCCCCGAGGTGAGCGACGAGAAGGGGCTCGACTTCGCGCGCGCGTGGGTGGAGTTCCCTGATCCGGCGGACGACGAGCAGGTCTTCCGGTGTGATCTGACATGGCTGACCTCCCGGTGGAACTGCATCTTCGGCAGCGGCTGCCAGGGCATCCAGGCGGGCCGCGCGGACGACGGGTGCTGCACTCTGGGTGCCCACTTCTCCGACGAGGACGACGAGAAGCGGGTCGCCGGGCATGTGGCGAGGCTCACGCCGGACATCTGGCAGAACCACGGCGAGGGACTGGCGCACGGCTGGGTGTCGGAGGACGAGGACGGCTCTCGCCAGACCCGCCCCTTCCAGGGCTCCTGCATCTTCCAGAACCGGCCCGGCTTCGCGGGCGGCATGGGCTGCTCGCTGCACATCCTGGCGCTTCGCGAGGGCCGCGAGCCGCTGGAGACCAAGCCGGACGTGTGCTGGCAGCTGCCGATCCGGCGGACGTACGACTGGATCGACCGGCCCGACGACACGCGCGTGCTGCAGGTGTCCATCGGTGAGTACGACCGCCGGGGCTGGGGCCCGGGCGGCCACGACCTGCACTGGTGGTGCACGTCGGCGACCTCCGCGCACGGCGCGGGCGAGCCGGTCTACGTCTCCTACCGGGCCGAGCTGACCGAGCTGATGGGCAAGGCCGGCTACGACCGCCTGGTCGAGCTGTGCGAGCAGCGCCTGGCGTCCCAGCTGCCGCTGGTGGCTCCGCATCCGGCGGATCCGGCAGGTCCTGTGGGCTGAGGCGGCCGGCACTGCTGCCAGGGCCGGTCCGGCGGATCCTGGCGCAGGGAACCGGCGGTGCCCGGTCAGTGCGGGTGAGCGGGGCGAATGGGGGTGCCCCCGCGCGAGCTGGTTCGAGCGTGGGGGAGGGCGTGCCAAGCCCCGCGTCCGCGGCATGATCCGCCGGACAGGCCCCTACTGGGTGCGCGAGGAGCCCGGGTTGCCTTCGGCGGTCGGGGGGGCCGTCGGGCTCGCGGGGTCGTCGGGCGGGAAGGACGGGGCGGTCGGGGTGGGAGTCGGGTCGGTCGATGGGGGCGGGCCGGAGGGCGTGGGGTCCGAGGGGGCCGAGGCCGTGGGGGTCGGGTCCGGGGCGGCGGTCGGGGGCGGCCCGGCCGGTTTCGAGGGGCCGGTGGGGGCGGTGCCGTAGCCGTCGATCGAGACGACGGCGCCCGCGGGCGCGATCGCCACCTGTGCGGTCCAGTGACCGGCGGGCTCGCGCAGCTGGTCGACGTACACCTTGATCGTGAACGACTCGCCGGGCCGGAGGGTTCCCGAGGACCGGCTGAGGTAGAGCCAGTCGGCCGCGGTCGACGCCGACCAGCGGACCGGGGAGTCGCCGGAGGCGGTGAGCGTGACGAGGGTGGTGTCGCCGCGGGTGCCGGCCGTGACCGCGAGGTGTCCCGCCCCCTTCCGCCCGGCCCCAGCGGCGCTGATGACCTCGACGGAGACGTCGGAGGAACCGTCCTTGGCGAGGCTGCCGCCGGGGGTGCTGGCGTTCCCGGCGTTCTCGTAGCCGCCGGCCGCCTCGCCGTCCAGGCCGTCGGGGCTGTGCGCCTCGCGCGCGGTGCCGACGCGGCCGTCCTGGGCATCGCCGGCCGGGGTGCCCCGGTAGGCGGCCCACAGGGCCAGCACCGGGGCGGCGACGACGGTGGCGACGACGGTCGTGGTGACGGCACGCGCGCGGATGCGGTCCCGGCGGGCGGCGCGGTCCTTGGGATCCATGGGGAAGCCGCGCCGGTCGAAGCGGGGCAGGGCGATGCCCCGCGCGCGGGGGTTGTGTGCCAGGGCGACGTGCAGGGCCGCGCGGGGCGCCTCCAGGACGGGCAGCTCGGCGGGCGTGACGCTGGCGCCGGGCCAGCGGCCGGGGACCGCGCGTTCGGCGGTGCGGCGGCAGCGCGGGCAGTCGTCGACGTGCCGTACCAGCTCGCGCCGCAGGGCGCTGCTGAGCACCAGCTGGTGGTCGCCGGTGAGCCGGGCCACGCCGGGACAGCCGCCGGTCTCGACGACGGCGAGGGCCGCGCGGGTGCGCTCCACCTCGCAGGCGGCGGAGGCCAGCAGCTCGCGGGCCGCGGTGGGGTCCATGCCGAGGACGGCGGCGACCTCGGGGGCGGTGAGGTGGTGGCGCACGGCGAGTTCGAGCGCCTCGCGCTGCTCCGGACTGGTCCCGGCGGCCTCCGGCCAGGCGAGCTGGGCGAGTTCGCGTCGCCGCTGCTCCTGCACCTCCTCGGAGACGGGCGCAGCGGGGACGCGCCGCTTCTCGGCTCCGGGGCGGCCCGCCGCGTGCGTGGCCTGACGTTTCTGCTTGGCCTCGGCCAGCTTGCGCAGACACGCCCAGCGGGCCAGCGCGTACAGCCAGGCCCTGCGGTCGCCCGCCGCCTGAGGCACCCGCTGACCGCGCCGCTCGGCGAGCACAAGGACGTCGCCCAGCGCGGCGGTCGCGGCGTCGTGGTCGCACAGCACGGACAGGCAGTAGGTGAACAGGCCGTCCAGATACGGTTCGTAGCGCGCGGGCGGCCGCTGCGCCAACGTGCGCGCCGCAGCACGATCGCGCGCCTCACGGTGCGCTCTGTGTGCGCCGGTGGTGCGGGTCGAGGTCTCCGGACTGCTCATCACCCGTGCGACCGTAGGCGGCGGCGGATGATCCCTTCTGGCGGCTTGAGCACATTTAATCCGTACGGGTGAAACGATCCCTCATAAGGGGACATGCATCCCGGATTCCGCGGCCGCTGTGAGGCATCAGTACGCAGGGCGATGGAAGTTGGGCAGGGGCGACTGCGGATCGTCGTAGAGCAGCGAGAGCCGTTCGTCGCGGCCCTGGACGCGCAGCCACCACAGCGCGCGGGGGATCTCCGCGACGGAACCGATGCCGCCGAGGAAGGCGTGGACCGTGCTCCCCAACCGCTCGCACTGTGGGCCGCACTCCTTCGCGTGCGGAGCCGTCGTCCACAGTGCGACGCCATGGCCCTCTGCCAGCAGGCGCGACATGATCTCCCGGCCGGGCCCGTGGCTGACCGGGCCGCACACGAAGGGGATGCCACCGCGCGGATGGATGCCCAGCGGCTCCGCCGCGGCGGGGAGCGGGAGGTGCCAGGCGAGGAAGCTCTGCGCACGCTGCACGTTCCGCCAGGCCTCGGATCCCGGGTTCGAACCGCCCCACGAGCGCCGGTCCGCGTAGCGGATGGTCACCGGACGCTGGGAGCCCAGCGGCTGGGGCGAGTCGGTGTTCCGCCAGGTGTGCGGTGCCAGGTCGAAGGCCGCGAGGGGCAGGGCGAACTCGACCGGGGCCGGACGATGGGGCGAGTCGGCCTCGTGCAGCGTCCGGCCGAGCGGCTCCGCCACGTCCCGGGGCAGCACGTCGCTCTTGATCGAGGACCGGCCCTCGCACCTGGTCTCCCATCCCTCGCCGCGGGCCAGGAGGACGGCCCAGCGGAGGGAGGAGCTCCGCAGCAGCCCGCTCGCCACCGTGACCAGGACCTGGGCCTCACGTTGGTACACACCGGTGCCGACGCGGTACGAGTGCATGACGGCCCGGGCCGCGCCCTCCGCGTCCCCCACGCGCCGGTACGCCTCCACGGCCGCTTTCCACTGTTTGCGCGCCTCGGTGTAGCGGCGCAGCTCCTCGTTCACCCGGGCCCTCACCTCGAGGACCCGGGCCTGGCCGTAGAGGTCGGTCAGTTCCTCGAACAGGGGCGCCGCCTCCTCCGCCAGTGCGAGGGCGTCCTGCATGCCGCCGGAGTGGTACAGGGCCTCGGCGCGGATGAGCAGGGCCCGTGCCGTACCCGGGCGGTCGTCGAGCGAGCGGCAGATGTCGGTGGCCCGGCTCAGGTGCTCGAATCCCGCCGTGAACGCGCCCGTCTTGAGGAGGGCCACGCCGAGGTCCGTGTTCGCCGCGGCCTCGCCGCGGCGGTCGCCGACGAGCGTCATCCCGTCCAGTGCCCTGGTGTGCGCCGCCAGGGCACTGGCCCAGTCTCCCTGCTCGGCCGCCACCAGACCGAGGGCCTCGTGGGCCTTGGCCGCCCCCCAGGCGTCGCCGAGTTCCTCGTGCAGGGTCAGTGCCGCCTCGTGTGCCCGCGCCGCTCCGGCCGGCCGGCCCGTCCCGCGCAGCGCGGCGCCGCTCAGGTTCAGCAGGTGCGCCCGCAGATGCTCGGTGACGGGCTGCTCCAGCGCGGTGGTACAGCAGGCCAGGCAGCGCTCGAAGTCCCGGCGCCAGTTCAGGTAGGCGCCCAGGAGCAGCACGAGGTCCGCGACCTGGTCGGCGTCGGCGTGCCCGGGCGCCTCCAGAGCCTGTGCGACCAGGTTGTCGCGCTCGCCGTCCAGCCAGGCCAGTGCGTCCTCACGTGCCTCGGGACGGTCGTCGTCGGTGGGAGAGGCGCCCAGGCCCAGGGCCGTGACGGCCTCGCGTGTCCGGTCGAGGCAGAAGGCCAGCAGGCGCCGCCGTGCGCTCGTCGCCTCCTCCCGGACGGCCGGGCCCCTGCCGAGCACCTGACGGACGTACTCCTTCGGCAGCGTCTCCACCCGCAGCCGGTCCTCGGGCTCCTCCTCGATCAGGCCGGCTCCGTGCAGCCCCAGCACGGCCGCGTCGTGCCCGGCGAACAGAACGGCCACCGACTCCGCCCCGAGGTCGTCACCCGGCGCCGCGGACAGCAGCCGCAGTGCCGTGCGCCGGGCCGGCGAGAGCCTCGCGTACTCGGCGTCGAAGGCGTTCCTGAGCTCGTCGAAGACATGGAAGATCCCGCCCGCCGACTCGGCGCGGTCGAGCATCTGCGCGAGCGTGCCGGGATAGTGCGCGGCGAGCCGCAGGGCCAGGGGCACCCCTCCGCACAGGGCGGCCAGCCGCTGCGCCTCCTCGTTCTCGGGGCCGGCGGCACCGAGAAGGGCCGTCGCGGCCTGGGGGGCCAGCGGCCTCAGCACCATGTGCCGGTCGGCGGGGGCCCCCGTGGCGGGGCGGGAGGTGATCAGGACGTGGAACCGGCTGCGGGCGGGCACGCCGTCCCAGGTGGCCTGTGCCTCCGCCCAGGTCACCCCGTCGTGCAGGACGAGCACCGGCCGCTGGCCGTCCCGCAGCCGGGCCACCGACCGGGCCACGGCGCCGGCCGCCTCCGGGCCGGGCGGGATCCAGTAGGCGCCGCCCGGGAACCAGCCGCGTTCCACGGCCTCGCGAGCCGCCGCCACCGCGAGTACGGTCTTGCCGATCCCGGGCATGCCGGACACCAGGGTGAACCGCTCGGTCGAGATCCTCTCGGAGGGGTTCAGCATCCTCAGCAGCAAGGCCGTCTCCGCATCCCGTCCGGTGAAGGCCGCGGGCACGTGCGGCAGGGCCAGCCGGTCGGTGCGCGGGGCGTCGGTGCCGAGCACCGACCTCAGCACGTCCGCGGCACGGTCGACCGCCGCCCGGCCGACGGCGCAGATCGTGAGGTGCTCGGCGGCGGGTGTGGCGTACGCGGTCGTGAGGCAGACCTGGTCGCGCCGGCTGTCGGGGCGCACGGGCTCGTAGTAGGCGCTGCTCCCCATGGCCACGCGCGCCGTCTCCACCAGGCGCGCGGAGGGCCGCACGACGATGTCACTGCGCAGTTCGACCTCGGTGGCCACGACGACGTCGCCGTACTCCAGCCTCCGCCGCACACCGCGCCCGTGGACCATGGACACCACCAGGGACGCGCCGTGGCGCTGGCCGACCGCCATGACCTCGCGCCGGTAGCGCGGTGACTGCCAGTCGACGGACATGAGGACCACGCGCCGTGCGGTGCCGGCCAGGGTGCCGATCAGGCAGTCCCTGGTCCACTGCCGGTCGGTGAGCCTGGCGGACACCGCGGAGTGCTGGTGGTCGGACCCGGCCAGGACCAGCACGGTCCCGGCTTCCTCCTCGGTCTCCTCCTCCGCCTCGGTCCCGGGCCCGTCCGGCTCCGCCGGTCCCGGCAACGGCACCTCGGTCTGCGGCCCCGGCGGGTGCTGCCCGGCCGGGGAGGTCCGCACCGGCAGTCGCTCACTGCGGAAGGGCACCCCACCGGCGGTGATCAGCGTGAGCAGCAGTGCCGTGTCGTGGCCGGGGGCCGTGTCGCCCACCGGGTAGGTGACGAAGCGGGCCGGGCCGTAGGTGCCGCCGAAGCGGTGGAGGACGAGGGTGGTGTCGCCGACCGACTCGACGGCGAGACGGGGGCCGCCCTCGAGCATGCAGCCGATGGCGTACTCCTCGGTGTCGTACGGCCAGCAGTCGTTGTCCGCGTCGAATTCGACGTCGACGGTGACGAGGTACTTCTGTCCGGTCTCCACCTCCTCCGGCCAGCTGACGAGGGGACGGAGCGGGACGGACGGCCGGTCCGCCGGGACGGTCATGCCCCCTCACCCCCTCCGCATGCCCGCGACTGTGGCGCCTCCAGGGCCAGTGTGGTCTCCGGATGACCGAAGTAGGCGTAGGTGAAGCCGGCGAAGAAGGCCTGGATCTCCTCGTCGACCCGGCCGGGGCCCCCATGTCGGACGGCCTTTTCGGCCCGGCGGGCGTGGTACGCACGGTTCTCCGTCAGGGCCTCGGCGAGGTTCACCGGTCTGCCTCCCGCCTGGGTGAGCAGCCGTGCCGCGAAGTCGTGGGCGTCCGCCTTGCTGACCTCCGCGAGTGTGGCGATGACCGCGCCGGCGCCCCATCTGAGGAAGACCTCGGCGAATGTGCAGGGCACGGCCGCGTTGTACCGGTGGTCCTCGGTGGTGCGGGCGGACACACAGGAGTTGATGAGGACGGCCGCCCCGGTGTCGTACAGGGCGGGCATCTCCCAGTCGTCCGACAGCGCGGCAAGCGAGACGTCACCGAGCATGAACTTCTCGGGGTCCTTGGCGTAGGTGCCGTGGCAGCGCAGGAGGAGCAGCCCGAAAGCGGTGTACGGGTCCTCGAGACGGGCGCGCAACTCCTCCATGTGACGAGACCGGGGCAGGACCTCGTGCCGGCCGACGCCGTCGTGCTCGGCGCGGAACTCCTTGTCCTCGTAGACGAGTACGCCGCCGCGGCAGTCCTTGCGCGGGGGGTCGTACCGCTCGGCGCGGCGGCCGTTCCACACGGTGGTCCAGCGGATGACGGGAAGCTTGGCACCGATCCAGCCGCCCGTGCCGTCCGCCGCGTTCACGACCGCCGCGCCTCCGATCCGCTGACGGTAGATCAGCTCCCACGGGATCTCGTAAGCCGTCTGGTCCCAGACCACCAGCTTGGGATTCTCGTCCCTTTCCAGCCAGTCGACCCAGTCGATCAGCGTCGGCTCCGTCTTCCACCAGCCCTTGACCCGCCGGTAGGTGTCGCGCCAGCCGATCTCCGTCGCCAGTTCGGCGAGGCGTGGCAGGCCCAGGTCGGGTGGGCGCCGCAACCGCAGATCGGTGTCCCGGTTCGCGCTCTTCGTCCCTCCCTGGTAGTGGAAGTCCAGTTCGTAGTTGGGCCTGCCCGCGTACGTCCTGCTCCTGACGCGTAACAGGGCCGTACCGGCGGGGAGTTGCTCGGACAGGGGGGCGTCCTGGGCGTCGAGGAGCGCGGTTTCGGACGACCTCCGGACGCCGTCGGGTTCGTCCCGGGAGGCGGCGGGCCGCCCGTGTTGTGCGGGAGCGGGCCTGCCCAGGTCCGCCTGCAGCCGGCCGCGCAGGCTCATCGGTTCCGACGTCATGACAGCGTCCCCGGTCTGCGCCGGGGTGTGACGAGGAGCGTCGCGCCCAGCACCTCGGCGAGCTCGGCGGGCAGGTCCGCGTACTGGTCGAGGTCGGGCGTGATGACGACCGCGCGCATCCGGTTCAGCGTGGCCGCCGTGGTCGCGACGCGGAGGGCGTCGTCGACGCCCTCGCGGCGAACCCCGCTCGGCGGGCGCCCGCGCAGGCTGGCCTCCAGGGGTACGTTGCCCCGGCCGTCCGTGACGACGACGAACAGCACCTCGTCGACCACCGCGCGTCCCCGGCGCAGGAAGCGGCGCAGTTCGTGCACGCCGAGGTCGAGGGCGTGGGCGAGCGGACTGGCGGCGCCCGGCGCCCGTTCGAAGGCCTCCAGGAGCCCGGGGTGGAGCAGTGAGGGCGCCCGGAAGCGTTCCGCGCACAGTTCGAGTTCGGCGGTGCCGTGGCCGAACTCCACCACGGTCACCGCCGCGTTCGACTCGTAGGCCCAGCGCAGGTGCGGAGCGAGCGCGGGCGCGGGATCCCAGTCGCGGCAGGAGTGGTCGAGGACGAGCACCAGCGCGTGCGCCGGTTCCGGGCGGCGGCGGTACTGCCGCAGGTCTTCCGCCCGCAGGGTGAGCGGACGGTCCTGCGGGTCCGCGGCGAGGAGTCTGGACTTGGCCGCCTCGACCATGCTCGGCACCAGGGCGAGGTCGTGGACGTCACGGGCCCGCATCGTCCCGACCGGGCGGCCGTTCAGCCGCTTGGCCACGGTGCGGCGGCGGCCCGGCGGGCGCAGGGAGCCCGGCTGGGGCAGGGCGTCCGGGGAGTCCTCTGGGTACGGGGCAGGCTCCGGCGGCACACGCGGGGCCACCGGGGTCGGGGCCAGCGGGAGCGGCGGCTCCGGCTCGGTCACGGGGATGGGCGTCGGAGGGGCCACGGGCGGCTGCGGCTCCTGGAACGGCTGCGGCTCGGCAGGGGTGAGGTGCGGGCGGGGCGCGGGTTCCTCGCGCGGTTCGAACGGAATGTGCGGGGCCGTGATGCCGAGCAGGGCGGCGGCCTCCATGACGTGCCGCACCTCGGTGCGATGTGCGCCCGCGCGGGCGGCGAGGGCGCGGGCGACTCGGGCGAGGGCCAGGCCGCGCCGCATGCCCGTCACCGCGGTGACCAGGGCGGCCACCCGTTCAGCGGCGCCCGGCGTCAGCAGGGGGCGGGGCCCGTCCGCCGGTGTGTGCGGGAGGGACGGGAGCGCCCGGACGAGGCCGTCGCGCTCGGCGGGCAGATCCCAGAACCGGTCGGTGCCCAGCCCCCACAGGGCGTCGTTCAGCTGTTCCGCCTCGACCCGCAGCGGGAAGCGGTCCAGCAGGTGCGGGGAGAGCCGCGTGGCCTCGGCGCGGTCGACGGCCGCCAGCCAGCGGGCCCGCGGGTGCCAGCGAAGACTGTGTCCGTGCATCTCCACGTGCCCCGCCTCGGCGCCGAGCAGCGTCACGGCGGCGCGCACGACGGCGGGGCCGGCCTGGCCGAGGTCGGGGACGAGCAGCACCGGAGGCGGGTCACCGGGTTCCTCCACGAGCAGGCCCGGCAGGAGGCGCAGCCCGTGGGCGTCGAGGCGGGGACGCAGCCACAGCTCGTCCTCGCCCAGCCAGGAGCCCAGGGTGCGGAGGTCCGCGCCGGTGCCCAGGTGCGCGGCCAGCCAGGCGCCCAGGGCGGGCAGGAGTTCCGGGTCGAGGTCCAGGAAGAGCAGGCCGCCCGCGCCCGGTTCCGTGGCCAGACAGGCCAGCAGGGTCAGGGCCCGGGTGACCGGAAGGGGCGGGGGCCCGGCGGCGCCGGGCGCCGTGCCGCCCGGGGTGCCGAGGAGGGCGGAACCCGCTCGGGGGGCGCCGGCGGGCGGGGCCGCGGCGCGGTCGGCCGGGGCGGGCACGGCGTACGGCGGCGAGGGCTTCTCGCCGTCCGGCTCGGGCCGGCCGTCCATGGGTCGCTCCTGCATGGATCAGCCCTGGATGTCCGAGAGCAGCTCCCGCACCTGTGCGTCGTCGTCCTCACCCCACAGTGGCAAGGTGCCCGTGTCGCCCCGCCCACGGCGGTGGAAGAGGGCCGGTTTGGCCACGTCGGCGAGGTGGCGCAGAGTCACGTCGGGGGCGCCTTCGATCGCGGCGAGCGCCCGTGCGGCGCGCAACAGGACGATCTCGCCGCGGTGCCCGGCGAGTTGGAAGCCTTCGGCGAGTGCGGCGCAGCCGGCGTAGACGGCGGTTCCGCACTCGACGTCGGCGAGGCGGTGGCGTGCCGCGTCGAGGGCGGCCCGCTTCTCGGCGTCGGCTCGCGCCGCTTCCGCCATGAACCGCGAGCCGGGATCGCCCCGTTCGACCTCGAACCTGAGCACCGTCTCCACGATGCGCTGCCGCTGCCGGGCCTCGGATTCGGACTCGACCGCGGCCACGAGCCCGAACCGGTCGAGGAGTTGGGGCCGCAGTCCGCCCTCGTCCGGGTTCATGGTCCCGACCAGGGTGAACTCCACGTGCTGCGTCTGTTCCGACCGGTGGTCGCGCTCCAGCGCGAGGATGCCCGTGGAAGCCGCGTCCAGGATGATGTTGACCAGGTAGTCGTCGAGCAGGTTGATCTCGTCGACGTACAGCATCCGGGCCTTGGACTTGGACGCCTGGACGAGCAGGCCGTCCGACTTCCGGGGCTTGCCCCGCATCAGTTCCTTGATCCGCCAGCCGCCGAGCACCCGGTCGTCCGTGGCACCGATCGGCATCGTCACGGGCAGGCCGCCCACCGCCATCTTGGTGAAGGCGCGCACGGTGGTCGTCTTGGCGGTGCCGCGCTGCCCGGTGGCCAGGACGCCGCCGACGGCCGGGCAGACGTACGCGATCTCCAGCGCGCTGCGCAGCTCGTCCTGGCCGACGATCAGTGAGTAGGGCAGCACGGTGGCGAGGGCCGCGGCCTCCTGCTCGGCGTCCTGAGCGGCGTCCGCGTCGTGCTCCGCGGTGTGCTCGATGGTGTTCTGGCCGGCCCAAGCACTGTCTTCACCCGTGCCGTGGCCACAGTCGTTGCGCACGTCGTTCGCGTCCGTCATGGCTGTCCCTGTCCCCCGGTTGTACTCGGATCCCGGTGCGCGGTGTAGCGGAAGCCGGCCGGCAGCGGCACGCCCTGACGCCAGAGGTCGCACCACGCCCCGGCGGTCTTCCGTTCGTCCTCGGGAGCGTCGGGCAGGCGGCCGCCGAGGGCCTCCAGCAGGGCGAACCGGTGCAGGTCGAAGGCGACGTGGACGGACTCGCCGTACGCGAAGGCCGCCTGCACCGCCCCCCGGTACGCCACCCACGACACGAGCAGGGGGACGAGTGCGAGCGCCAGCCACCAGCCGGTCCGCATCAGGACGACCGCGGCGGCCAGGGCCGTGGCGGCGGTGGTCACCGCCATCCTGGCCGCCGCGTCCACGGTGTCCCGGCGGTCGTCGACGACCGTGCGGGTCTGCTCGCCCAGCAGGGGGTAGAGCCGGGGCCAGGCCACCACGGCGTCGTACCCGAACGCCCGGCCCGCGGTGTCCTCTGCGGCGGCCAGCGCGTTGCCCAGCGCGGTGGGGCGGATGAGGTGGTCGCGCAGGGGGTAGCGGCGGCGCAGTTCGGTACCCGCGACGCCCGCGCGCTGCACGACGTCCGCGGAGACGGCGGGTGTGGGCGGCGGCCCGGAGCCCGCTGTGCCCGGGGGCAGGAGGACGACGGCGGGCAGTGCCGCCCGCCGCTCCCAGGACTCCTTGCGGCGCAGCTGCCGAGCGCGTACCCGGTGGGCCCGTCCCAGCCGGTCCGGCCAGGCTCCCTCGAGCAGGCGGCCCAGCGAGGTCTGCAGCGGGGCGAGGAGGACGGCGAGGAGGGTGACGCCCAGCACGAGGAGGACCGTCTCCCCCACGCCCAGCGCGGCGGCCGTGGTCCAGGCCCGTGAGAAACGGAGCCGGCCGCCGGCTGGGGGGTGCCAGCCGCGCGCGCCCGCCCAGAACAGCAGGGCGAGGAAGAAGACCGCCGCGTACGTCGGCAGGTAGCCCACCAGGAAGAACCGCCTCCCGGCCCCGAGACCGGCGGGCGGCTGCATCGAGGAACCGAGCTTCATCGGACCAGCTCCATCGTTCCGTGCGCGGCGCAGCGCGGGAGGTCTCCGGCGTCGTAGTACGCGCGCGCCGCGCCTCCGCCGCAGGTGGGGCAGACGAACAGCAGGATCCGGTACTGCGTGGAGGTGCCGGTCAGCGCGGCGCGGTCGCCGGCGCCCCAGTCCGTGCCGCCCCCGCGCCCGGGCGCCTCTGCCCCGGCGGGCCCGAGGGCCTCCCGCACCCGGGCTCGGCTGCTGATGCCGATGCCGGGTCCGTCGGCGGCGCCGGTGACGCGGATGGCCACCCCGCGGTACTCGGGATGCTCTTGGAAGACCGCTTCGATCCGGCGGGCGACCTGGGCCGCGCGGTCGTGCCCCGGGTCGGCGTGGACGGCTTCGTCGTACGTGGTCAGCGCGCGGTCGACGAGTCCCCCGTACACGTTCCGCGCCAGCTCGACCGGGTCGTCCCCGGACATCGGCCCACCCCCCTGCCCCCCGCGGTGCGGCCATTCCACGACGTCACGCGCCGTGGTTGGACAAGCGCTGATTGTACGGAGATCCACCGCGCCGGGAAGGCCTCTTGCCCCAACTCTCCACACCCGCCCGGCGTCCCGCGGCATTGTCAGTGGGCTCGGTTACGGTTTCCGCATGGCTGCCCGTACCAAGACCACCAAGGACCGCCCGTCCTACCGCTGCACCGAATGCGGCTGGCAGACGGCCAAGTGGCTCGGCCGTTGTCCCGAGTGCCAGGCGTGGGGGACGGTGGAGGAGTACGGCGCGCCCGCGGTGCGGACGACGGCGCCGGGGCGGGTCACCAGTTCCGCGCTGCCGATCGGGCAGGTCGACGGGCGGCAGGCGACCGCGCGCCCGACCGGGGTGCCCGAGCTGGACCGGGTGCTCGGAGGCGGGCTGGTGCCGGGGGCGGTGGTGCTGGTCGCGGGGGAGCCGGGGGTGGGCAAGTCGACGCTGCTGCTGGACGTGGCGGCCAAGTCGGCGAGTGACGAGCACCGCACCCTGTACGTGACGGGTGAGGAGTCGGCGAGCCAGGTGCGGCTGCGCGCCGACCGGATCAACGCCATCGACGACCATCTGTATCTCGCCGCCGAGACCGATCTGGCGGCCGTGCTCGGGCATTTGGACGCGGTGAAGCCGTCGCTGCTGATCCTCGACTCCGTGCAGACGGTCGCCTCGCCCGAGATCGACGGCGCGCCCGGCGGCATGGCCCAGGTGCGGGAGGTGGCCGGGGCCCTCATCCGCGCCTCCAAGGAACGCGGCATGTCCACGCTGCTGGTGGGCCATGTCACCAAGGACGGGGCCATCGCCGGACCCCGGCTGCTGGAGCACCTGGTGGACGTCGTGCTGCACTTCGAGGGCGACCGGCACGCCCGGCTCCGCCTCGTACGGGGCGTCAAGAACCGGTACGGCGCCACGGACGAGGTGGGCTGCTTCGAACTGCACGACGAGGGCATCACGGGCCTCACCGACCCGAGCGGACTTTTCCTGACCCGTCGTGCCGAACCGGTCCCCGGCACCTGTCTGACCGTGACCCTGGAGGGCCGCCGGCCGCTGGTGGCGGAGGTGCAGGCGCTCACCGTCGACTCGCAGATCCCCTCCCCGCGGCGGACCACCTCCGGCCTGGAGACCTCCCGCGTCTCGATGATGCTCGCGGTGCTGGAGCAGCGCGGGCGGATCAGCGCCCTCGGCAAGCGGGACATCTACTCCGCGACGGTCGGCGGCGTGAAGCTGTCCGAGCCGGCCGCCGACCTCGCCGTCGCCCTCGCCCTGGCCTCCGCCGCCAGCGACACCCCGCTGCCGAAGAATCTCGTCGCCATCGGCGAGGTCGGCCTCGCGGGCGAGGTCAGACGGGTCACGGGCGTGCAGCGCAGGCTCTCCGAGGCGCACCGGCTGGGCTTCACGCACGCCCTGGTACCGGGCGATCCCGGCAGGGTCCCGGACGGGATGAAGGTGCTGGAAGTCGCCGACATAGGGGACGCGCTGCGGGTCCTTCCCCGCTCCCGTCGCCGAGAGGCCCCACGGGACGTGGAGGACCGCCGGTAGACTTTGCCCTGGTCTCGCCCGTCCGTACGAACCGAGTGCGCGAAACGGGAGCGCCCAAGAACCTGTGACCGGAGGAGTGCAGTGGCAGCCAACGACCGGGCGGCAGCTCCCGGAAAGTCCGGTGGGAGTTCCGGTGCCGACGGCCTGATGCGCGCCGCGCTGAGCGCGGTGGCTCCCGGCACGGCCCTGCGCGACGGCCTCGAGCGGGTGCTGCGCGGCAACACCGGCGGACTCATCGTGCTCGGCTCCGACAAGACGGTCGAGACGATGTGCACGGGCGGTTTCGTGCTGGACGTCGAGTTCACGGCGACGCGGCTGCGTGAGCTGTGCAAGCTCGACGGCGGCATCGTGGTCTCCTCCGACCTGTCGAAGATCCTGCGGGCGGGCGTGCAGCTGGTGCCCGACCCGACGATCCCGACGGAGGAGACGGGCACCCGGCACCGTACGGCGGACCGGGTCAGCAAGCAGGTCGGCTTCCCGGTCGTCTCCGTGTCCCAGTCCATGCGGCTGATCGCCCTGTACGTGGACGGGCAGCGCCGCGTCCTGGAGGACTCCGCGGCGATCCTGTCCCGCGCGAACCAGGCGCTGGCCACCCTGGAGCGGTACAAGCTCCGCCTGGACGAGGTCGCGGGCACGCTGTCGGCGCTGGAGATCGAGGACCTGGTCACGGTCCGGGACGTGTCCGCCGTCGCGCAGCGCCTGGAGATGGTGCGCCGCATCGCGACCGAAATCGCGGAATACGTGGTCGAACTGGGCACCGACGGGCGTCTCCTCGCCCTCCAGCTCGACGAGTTGATCGCGGGCGTGGAACCGGAGCGCGAGCTGGTCGTCCGGGACTACGTCCCCGAGCCGACCGCCAAGCGTTCCCGCACGGTCGACGAGGCCCTCCACGAGCTGGACGCCCTCTCGCACGCCGAGCTCCTGGAGATGCCCACGGTCGCCCGTGCCCTCGGCTACACCGGCTCCCCCGAGAACCTCGACACCGCGGTGTCACCGCGCGGCTTCCGCCTCCTGGCCAAGGTCCCCCGGCTTCCCGGCGCGATCATCGACCGCCTGGTGGAGCACTTCGGCGGCCTGCAGAAGCTGCTCGCCGCGAGCGTGGACGATCTCCAGACGGTGGACGGCGTGGGCGAGGCGCGGGCGCGCAGCGTGCGGGAGGGTCTGTCGCGGCTGGCGGAGTCGTCGATCCTGGAGCGCTACGTCTGAGATCGGCCCGCCGGCGATCCCGGCCGGTGTCCAGGGCGTGTGTCCGGCGGATCATGCAGCAGACGCGGGGCTCGGCACGCCCTCCCCCACGCTCGGCTTCGCTCGCGCGGGCGGTGCCCCCATCGCGTCGACTCCCTAGTCGGCCGACAGCACGAACGACGTCTGCGCCGTCGCGAACCCCGTGGCCTTCGCCTCCACCAGATACGTGCCGGCCTTGGCCGACCCCGCCGGCGGCGTGGCGCACTCCGGGGCGCTCGGCTTGCGGTCCCACCGCACGGTGTAGGTGATCGCGCTGCCCGCGGGCACCCGGAAGACCAGGCTCGCCGCCCCCTTGGGGCAGTCGGCCGAGGACCAGTAGTCGTCGCTGTCGTCGGCCTGCGTGATCGTCAACACCGCCTTCTTCGGCCCGAGATCGATCTTGCAGTCGCTCCCGGACGTGTTCTTCGCGGTGAGTTCGAAGGCGGGCGTCTGGTCCGGCGAGTAGGAGTTGTGAACACTGCGCAGGCTCAACGTGGCCGTGCCGGCGGTGCAGTTGGGCAGCGTGGAGGACGCCGGGAGCGTGTCCCCCGTACCGACGCTGCCGCCACCGGACCCGGAACCCGATCCCGAAGAACCGCTCCCGCCCGATGTGCCGGACCCCCCGGACCCCGCACCGTCCCCCGATCCGGACGACCCGCCGGCCCCGCTCCCGCTGGAGTCCCCGCCCCCCGACTCGTCCCGCCCGCCCGGGTGTTGGCTGATCGCGGGCCCGGAGGATTCCGTCGGCCCCGGAGTGATCGTGGACGCGGGATTCTTGCCGTCGGGCCCACCGGCGCCGTTCTTGCCGCCCCCGCCGCCCGACGTGGCTATCCAGATGATCAGCAGCGCCAACAGGGCGACCACCGACAGCAGTACGACCCTCCGTCGCCAGTAGATGGAGGAGGGAAGCGGCCCGACCGGATTGCGCAGAGATCCCACGGCGCAAACTGTACGAGAGATCCCGGCGCCTGCTCGCGCCACCCGCCGCCCGGAACACAACTTTTCCGGATCATCATTCCGGTAACTGCCCGCACAGGGGCCACGGTTCCGCCTTCGCCCCTCTTCCGGTTCCATCCGGGCCCCGCGTCAACCCGGTGCACCCCGCCCGGGGCAAGCCGCAAACCGGACGCAACCAACCCGTGGCAGGATCGGAGGTGCCATGACTGAGAAGCTCCACGCCCCCGTGATCGCCTGGTTCGACATCCACGCCCGTGACCTCCCCTGGCGCCGCCCGGAGGCGGGCCCCTGGGGCGTGATGGTCAGCGAGTTCATGCTGCAGCAGACGCCGGTCAGCCGCGTGCTGCCGGTCTACGAGGAGTGGCTGGCCCGCTGGCCGCGCCCCGCGGACCTCGCCAAGGAGGCCCCCGGTGAGGCGGTCCGCGCCTGGGGGCGGCTCGGCTACCCGCGGCGCGCCCTGCGTCTGCACGGCGCCGCGGTCGCCATAACGGAACGGCACGGCGGGGACGTACCGACGGACCACGCGCAGCTGCTCGCGCTGCCCGGCATCGGCGAGTACACGGCGGCGGCGGTGGCCTCCTTCGCGTACGGGCAGCGGCACGCGGTGCTCGACACCAATGTGCGCCGGGTCTTCGCCCGGGCGGTCACGGGTGTGCAGTACCCGCCGAACGCCACCACGGCCGCCGAGCGCAAACTCGCCCGTTCCCTGCTGCCCCAGGACGACAGGACCGCCGCCCGCTGGGCCGCCGCCTCCATGGAGCTGGGCGCGCTGGTGTGCACGGCGAAGAACGAGGGCTGCCAGCGCTGCCCGATCGCCGCGCAGTGCGCCTGGCGGCTGGCGGGCAAGCCGGAGCACGCGGGGCCGCCGCGCCGCGGGCAGACGTACGCCGGTACGGACCGCCAGGTGCGCGGCAAGCTCCTCGCCGTGCTGCGCGAGGCGCACGCCCCCGTGCCGCAGGCGGTGCTGGACCGGGTGTGGCACGAGCCGGTGCAGCGGGCCCGTGCCCTGGACGGGCTCGTCGCGGACGGTCTGGTGGAGCCGCTGGCGGGGGGTCTGTACCGGCTGCCGCTGGGCTGAGGTCCAGCCGGCGCACAGGTACATCACAGAGGCGGGGGCCGTGTGACGGTCCCCGCCACCCGCCAAATCACCTCCTACCGGAGTGATTTGGTCGGCTCCTTTACCCCGTACCTACTTCCGTTACACAACCGACGGACAGCCGATTGCTACCCGCAGGCTGCCTCGGACAACCCCGTGACAACCCCTCCGTAGCTTCATTCCCGGCACGAAGAGCCGAGAAGGACAACGGGGAACGGAGGCGGTTGATCATGGCGCAGGGCGAGGTGCTCGAGTTCGAGGAGTACGTCCGCACCCGGCAGGACGCGCTGCTGCGCAGCGCCCGGCGGCTGGTGCCGGACCCGGTCGACGCCCAGGACCTGCTGCAGACCGCGCTGGTACGGACGTACGGCCGCTGGGAGGGCATCGCGGACAAGCGGCTCGCGGACGCCTATCTGCGCCGGGTGATGATCAACACGCGGACCGAGTGGTGGCGGGCCCGCAAGCTGGAGGAGGTCCCCACCGAGCAGCTGCCGGACGCGTCCGTGGAGGACTCCACCGAGCAGCACGCGGACCGGGCGCTGCTGATGGACATCCTGAAGGTGCTCGCTCCGAAGCAGCGCAGTGTCGTGGTGCTGCGACACTGGGAGCAGATGTCCACGGAGGAGACGGCCGCGGCCCTGGGCATGTCGGCCGGAACGGTCAAGAGCACGCTGCACCGGGCGCTCGCCCGGCTCCGCGAGGAGCTGGAGGCCCGCGATCTGGACGCACGCGCGCTGGAGCGTGAGGAGCGGGAGCGTTGCGCGGCCTGACCGGGGCCGGGCCCAGCCGGGCCCGACTGAGCTTGCAGGCGGTGATCACGGCGGCGGCCGTGCTCGCCACCCTCAGCCTTTTCGCCGCCGCCTGCGCCACCGGCGGCACCGGCGCCCGGGACGAGGGCCCGGCGCACGCCGATTCGGTGGCGGGTACGCGGGTCTCCCCCGCGCCCAGCCCTTCCGACACCTACCGGCAGGTGGACGCGGTCGCGCTCGTCAAGAACGATCCGAAGGTCTCGGCCGCGGTCAAGCGGGACCTCAAGCCGTGCTCCGACGGCGACGGGTACCCGGTCGACGTGACCTACGGCAACCTCACCGGCGGCAGCGTCGAGGACGTCGTCGTCAATGTGCTGACGTGCGGTGACGCCGTGGGTGTCGGCGCCTATGTGTACCGCGCGCAGAGCGGCAGGTACGAGGATGTGTTCAAGGCGGAGGAGTCCCCGGTCTACGCGGAGATCGACCGGGGCGACCTGATCGTGACGAAGCAGGTGTACGAGCGGGGCGACCCGGTGTCGAACCCGTCCGGCGAGAACGTGATCACGTACAGCTGGGCCGCCGGACGCTTCGTCCAGGAGGACTTCCACCACACCGACTACGGCAACGCTGCCGGGGGCGACGCGACACTGGTGCCGGCCCCTGAGTGAACCGGTCCGCCACGCCATGCGTTACCTGTTCGAGAGCACGACATCCACACGAAGACTGAGAGCACCCGGATGGCAGACCAGACCCACGTCCTGTTCGTCGAGGACGACGACGTCATCCGCGAGGCCACGCAGCTCGCCCTGGAGCGGGACGGCTTCGCGGTGACCGCCATGCCCGACGGACTGTCGGGCCTGGAGGCGTTCCGGGCGAACCGGCCCGACATCGCGCTGCTGGACGTCATGGTCCCGGGCCTGGACGGGGTCAGCCTGTGCCGCCGCATCCGCGACGAGTCGACGGTGCCGGTGATCATGCTGTCGGCGCGCGCCGACTCCATCGACGTCGTCCTGGGCCTGGAGGCGGGCGCCGACGACTACGTGACCAAGCCGTTCGACGGGGCCGTGCTGGTCGCCCGGATCCGCGCGGTGCTGCGCCGCTTCGGGCACGCCGGCGGCGGGGACCGGGCGGAGGACTCCGGCTCCTCGGTGGACGGCGGCCTGCTGACCTTCGGCGAACTGGCGATCGACACCGAGGGCATGGAGGTGCGCCGGGCCGGGCAGCCGGTGGCGCTGACGCCCACCGAGATGCGGCTGCTCCTGGAGTTCTCCTCGGCGCCGGGGACGGTGCTCTCGCGCGACAAGCTCCTGGAGCGGGTGTGGGACTACGGCTGGGGCGGGGACACCCGCGTCGTCGACGTCCATGTGCAGCGGCTGCGGACGAAAATCGGCCAAGACCGGATCGAGACGGTCCGCGGCTTCGGCTACAAGCTGAAGGCCTGAGCGGAGCAGGGGCATGCGGGGGATCATTCGGCGCCGGGTCAGGGGGCGCGTGGGACGCGCGGGTCTGCGCACGGGGCTCAGATGGAAGCTCAGTGCGGCGATCGCGCTGGTCGGCGCGCTGGTGGCGATCGCGCTCAGCCTGGTCGTGCACAACGCCGCCCGGGTGTCGATGCTGGACAACGCGCGTGACCTGGCCCTGGATCGGCTGCAGATCCCCGAGCGGAACTACGTCCTGAACCGGCACACGAACTTCCCCGACGCCGAGATCGACGACCCGAAGCTGCCGCCGGCGCTGCAGGAGAAGGTCGAGGACGGCCGCCGGGCGACGTACGTGACGGACCACGGCGGCAGCGCACCGGACATCTGGGCGGCCGTGCCGATGAAGGACGGGCACGTGCTGTCCCTGCACACCCGCTTCACCGACCGCAGCACGGACGTGATGAACGACCTCGACCAGGCCCTGGTCATCGGCTCCATCGCGGTCGTCCTCGGCGGCAGCGCGCTCGGCGTGCTCATCGGCGGGCAGCTCTCGGGCCGGCTGCGCAAGGCGGCGGCCGCTGCGAACCAGGTCGCCCAGGGCGAGCCGGACGTACGGGTGCGGGACGCCATCGGCGGGGTCGTACGGGACGAGACCGACGACCTCGCGCGCGCGGTGGACGCCATGGCGGACGCGCTGCAGCAGCGGCTGGAGGCCGAGCGCCGGGTCACCGCCGACATCGCGCACGAGTTGCGCACCCCGGTGACCGGCCTGCTGACGGCGGCCGAGCTGCTGCCGCCGGGCCGGCCGACCGAGCTGGTGCTGGACCGGGCCAAGGCCATGCGGACCCTGGTCGAGGACGTCCTGGAGGTCGCCCGGCTCGACGGCGCCTCGGAGCGGGCCGAGCTGCAGGACATCATGCTGGGCGAGTTCGTCGCCCGGCGGGTGGCCGCCAAGGACCCGGACGTCGCCGTGCGCGTGGTGCACGAGTCGGAGGTGACGACGGACCCCCGGCGGCTGGAGCGGGTGCTGTTCAACCTGCTGGCCAATGCCGCCCGGCACGGCAAACCGCCGATCGAGGTCACCGTCGAGGGCCGGGTCATCCGGGTCCGCGACCACGGGCCGGGGTTCCCCGAGGAACTGCTCGCGGAGGGGCCGAGCCGCTTCCGCACCGGCAGCAGGGACCGCGCCGGGCAGGGCCACGGCCTCGGCCTGACGATCGCGGCCGGGCAGGCCCGGGTGCTGGGCGCCCGGCTGACCTTCCGCAACATCCGGCCGGCGGGCACGCCGGAGCACGTCCCGGCGGAGGGGGCGGTGGCGGTGCTGTGGCTGCCGGAGCACGCGCCGACCGCCACCGGGAGCTACCCGATGCTGCCGTAGGCCTCCGGCTCGTGTCACAGGCCGTCACCGCAGCAGGGACTCGGTGATCCGCCCCGCCGCGGCCGCGGCCGCGGCCCAGCCGGGCATGACCGAGCGACCGCGCCCCAGGTCCTCACCCGGGGCTCTCCGGCGGAACACGTCCCCGCAGGGCTCGGCAGGTCTTCGACGGGCTCGCGGCCACGGCCCCCGTGGGCCGGGTCGGCCGGCCCGAGGACATCGCCCGGGCCCTCCCCATGCCGGCCGCGAACACCTTCGTGACCGGCGTGGCCCTGAACGTGACGGGCGGGGCGAACCTGGCTACGGGGCGCTGAACTCCCAGGCGGGGCCCAGCCTCACCATTCCTTCGACATGTCGAGGTCGCCCTCACGGGGCTGGGTGAAGGAGAACCAGTTCCCGGAGTCGTCCCGGAACAGCGCCTCCGTGCCGTACGGACGCTCCTGTGGCTCCTGCAGGAACTCCACACCGCGCTCCTTGAGCTTCTTGTAGTCGCCGTGGATGTCGTCGGTGGTCAGCACACCGGCACCGAGCACCCCCTTGGCCACCAGCTTCCTCACCATCTCGGCGGACTCGGGGTCCATCGCGGGCGGGCCCGGCACCATCAGGGTGAGCTCGACGTCGGGCTGGCTCCCGGCGCCCACGGTCAGCCAGCGCATACCGCCGTCACCCATGGTCAGGTCCGTGCGGACCTCCAGGCCCAGCTTCCCGGTGTAGAACTCCTTGGCCCGGTCCTGGTCCAGTACCCAGACGGTAGAGATCTTGAGTCCCTTGATCATGACGCGCTCCTGTCCACGGCGATCGGCTTCTGCCCGGCCACCGTAGGCAGGCGCGGCCTCAGCCCGCTTCTCCGGAATTGCGCTGTGCGCCGCCGGGGCCCTTGCGGAACCCTCCCGCCCACAGCATGGCGTAGCACCCCGGTATGAGAGCGGCTCCGCGCCCCACGTGCTTCGCCCGGTACTCGCTGGGGGTCAGCCCGGTCCACGTCTTGAACCGGGACGAGAAGGTGCCCAGGCTGCTGAAGCCCACCAGGTGGCAGATCTCGGTCACCGACAGGTTGGCGGTGCGCAGCATCTCCTCCGCCCGCTCGATGCGGCGGTGCGTCAGGTACTGGCCGGGCGTCTCGCCGTACGCCGCCTTGAAGGCCCGTATGAAGTGGTAGCGCGAGTACCCGGCGTGCGCGGCCACCGCGTCCAGGTCGAGCCCGGGATCGACCCAGTCGCGGTCCATGGCGTCCTTGGCCAGGCGCAACTGGCGCAGCTTGTCCATACGGCGATGGTGGCACGGGGCACTGACATTGATGCTGATACTCGGGTTCCGGTGGTCGTGACCCGGGCACTGACTGACGCCCTGCTGGGCTGTCTTCGCGTTGTTCTGTCCG
>NZ_JBITDA010000048.1:0-32908 GCF_044453765.1 Streptomyces sp. NPDC051636
GGCAGCGTCGGGCACAAGGCAGCCGTGATCACCACCATCACCCTGACCAGCCACCGGACCACGACCGAACCGCCCTAACTTCCCGGTCTTGCCCTTTACCCGGCGCGGCCGTCCGGCCTGTTCCGACCACGCCTCCGCACCGGCGACTCGAGGCGATCAGTGGACATCGACAGGATTCGTACAATATCTTGTACCAGTCGAGAGAGGAGGCGGCAGGCATGTCCATCACCGCCAGCGAGGCACGTCAGAACCTGTTCCCGCTGATCGAGCAGGTCAACGAGGACCACGCTCCCGTTCACATCACCTCCCGCAAAGGGAACGCCGTCCTGATGTCCGAAGAGGACTTCAGCTCCTGGACGGAGACCGTGCACCTCCTGCGCTCCCCAAAGAACGCCCGCCGTCTGCTCGACTCCATCGCCGAGGCAGAGTCCGGGAAGGCTCGGCAACGTGAGCTCATCGACCCTGACGCGGGGCGTGCGTGAAGATCTCGTTCACATCGCACGCCTGGCAGGACTACACCTACTGGGCCGAGATCGACCGCAAGATGGTCAAGCGCATCAACAAGCTGATCGACGACATCGTGCGCGATCCCTTCAAGGGCATCGGCAAGCCGGAGCCTTTGAAGGGTGATCTGTCAGGCTACTGGTCCCGGAGAATCGACGACACCCACCGGCTCGTGTACAAGCCGGCCGACGACGAGTTGATCATCGTCCAGGCCCGGTACCACTACTGACGCCGGCGGACACAGACCTCTCAGGCTGAGAAGCGCCGCCCGGCACTCGGTGAGGGGGCGCCGGGCCCGCCCACCTTCACAGCCCGTACCGGTCGAGGATGTTCATCAGCTTGCGCCGGCGTTTCAGTTCCGCCCGCAGGCCGGCGAGATGGTCGGTGAACGCCTTCTGCGTCCCCAGCGCGCGATGGCACTCACGGGCACCCATCAGCAGTCGCGCCAGGTGCTCGTAGGCACGGTCGCCGGTCGGCTCCTTCAGCCGCTCAACCAGCCTCAGGTAGACCGCGAGCGCCTCGGCCGGGTGCGTCTCGCGTGACAGGTCGGCGAGGCGTTCCCACTGCCGGTCGTCGGCGAGGCCGGCGGCCTCGCACCAGGCCGCGCCCACATCGCCGTCATCGAGCAGCGTGTCGATCAGCACGGGACCGCCATACCGGCCGCCGCGCTCACGGCGGACGTCCTCCCTCAGGACAGCCAGCGCGGCCACACGCTCGGCCTCCCAGCACTGCGCCGCCTGAGCGGCAGAGCGCAGCTGCTGGTAGGCGGCCAGAGACCGCTCGGCATGGAACCGGTCCCGGCGCACTCCGACCACGTCCGCCGACCGCCCCGCCTTCGCGTAACGGGCACACAGGTAGTCGACCAGGTGGCCATCGATGTACGTCTCGGCGGCGCAGTCCCGCAGTCCGCGCTCCGCCCACGTGAGCGCCTCGTCCGCGCGGCCCGCCGATTCGAGTTCCTCGGCGATGCGCAGATGGGTGGCCCCGGACGGGTCGAGGTCCTGCGCGTACAGGGCGACCAGCGCATCGACGTCGCCCTCCGCCTTGACCAGACGCTCCATCAGATACCGCTAGAGACGTTTGTGCAGGTCAGAACGTTTCTCTGACCCGCGAGTGGTGGGGCGGGTGGGACTCGAACCCACGGCCGACGGATTATGAGTCCTTTGAGGATCTTGGCGGCCCTTGCCGATCAGCGTCCGTTCACGACGTTTTTGCTGGTCAGGCCGGGTGCGCCGTGTCTCCGCCCCTCCGTCCTTGTCGGTCTGTTCCTATCCTTGCGTCCCAACTGCGTCCCGACACCGCCCCGTACGGACAGGGACTCCGGACTGTCGGGCGATTACGCCAGCTCGGGAGGTGGGTATTCGAACCCATCCGCAGCGGATTCCCTTTCCGACGCGCACCGAGGCTCCCCTCCCCTTCAACGGGAGCGGGGAGCCCGCGGCGCCGCACCCCTTCAACGCGTGGCGGCAGTGCGAGGCAGGAGCAGGACCACTGTCACACCGACCGCCGCAAAGAAGGCGCCGAGCGTGAACACGACGGTGAAGGCACCCTCGCTCGGCAGGGCCGAGCCGGTGACCGAGTGGGTGCTGAGGATCGCGATGGCAACCTGGGTCCCGATGACACCGCCTACTGTGCGGACGACCGTGTTGAGGCCGTTGGCGGTGGCTATCGCATGGCCTGGGGCGAAGCGGACCACGAGCGACGGCAGTGCCGCGAAGCTGAAGGCGGCGCCCCCTCCCAGCAGTACGGAATCGGCGAGCACCTGCAGCGGGGTGGCATGCCAGAGTGCAAGAGCGAGGCTCCCGGCGAGGACGAGCAGCAGCCCTCCGAGCAACGGGGCTCGGTGACCGAACGCCCGCTCCAGCGCCGGCACGAGCGGCGCCATCAGGACTTGGAGGAGCGCCGAGGGAAGCATGAGCAGGCCGGCGGCGGTGACGGTGAAGCCGAACCCTTGCACAGCGCGCTCGGGCCCGCCTGCCGGCAGTTGGGCGAGCATGGGCACAAGGAGGAAGAAGATCAGGGCCGCGGCGTAGAAGAGCGCCGCGGCGCAGTGGGTCAGCAGCATCGGCCGGTCGAGGAAGACGCGCGGTTGGAGCAGCGGGTGCGGCGTGCGCTTCTCCGCCACCGCCAGTGCGGCCAGGAGGACGGCAGCGGCGAGGAAGAGGCCGAGCACGGGGGTGGACAGCCATCCGGCGTGCGAGCCTTGGGTGATCGCGAGGAGCAGGGCCACCAGGCCGAGCGAGAGCAGGATGGTGCCCGGTACGTCCTGGGGTTCGTCTCGGCGGGCCGTGTCGTCGGGGATCCACCGGGCGACCAGCAGGAAGGCGACCGCGATGACGCCGGCGAGCACGGCGAACATCCACCTCCATGACGCGTGGTCGACCAGGAGACCGCCGACGACGAAGCCCAGCCCGGTGCCCGCGCCGATCATCGCGGACACGATCCCGAGGCCTCGGCCTATGCGTTGCGGAGGAAGCAGGGCGCTGACGATACCGAAGGACAGGGGAAGGGCGGCCGCGCCGGCCCCCTGCGCCGCGCGAGCCAGCAGCAGGAGGGGGAAGTTCCAGGCGACGGCGGCCAGCAGGGTGCCGGCGCCGAAGACGGCGAGTGAGGCGAGCAGAGTGCGGCGTTTGCCGCGCCGATCGCCGAAGCGGGCGAGCACGGGAGTCAGCACGGCGCCGGACAGCAGGTAGAGCGTGAACACCCACGCGGCCCAGTCGCCGCTCACCTCGAAATGCCGCTGGAACGTGGGCAGAGCCGGAGCGACCAGGGTCTGGAGCAGCCCGTAGGCCAGCACCGCGACCGAGAGTGCGGCGATCACACGGCCCGGTGGCGGGCCGGTGTCCGGGTGGCCGTTCCCGGCCGCGGCGGAGGCAAGGGCGGTGGTTCGGTCTTCCTGGAACATGACGACCTCTGGTGTGGGGGCGGGCGACCTGCAGGACCGTCACCGCACCGAGGAGAACTCGGCGCGGTGACGGCAGACGACTCGTGAGCGGGAGGGCGAGCGACCCGCCCAACGGGCCGCCCCGGGGGGTTACTGGCTCGCGGGGGCGAGTTGGTCCAGCGTCTGTACGCGCTGGGCGATCTCCCACTGGCCGTTCACCTTGCGGAGCTTGTCGGTGTAGGTGCCGGTGGCGTAGACGGCGTGTTCCTTCTCGGTCTCCGCGACCCAGTACCAGGAGCGGGCGGTGGCGGTCGTGCCGTTGACCTCGATCATGGCCGGGCCGGTCATGTGCCGCTTGCCCTTGGTGAAGCCCTTGTCGGCCAGGTCGGTGAACATGGCCTTGATCTCGCTGCGGCCATCGGCGGATCCGAACGGGCTCCGGTAGCTGGCGTCCTTGGTGTACAGGTTCGCGTAGGCGTCGGCGTCCTTGAGGTCGATGTACATCTGGTGACGGTCTATCACCTCGCGGATGGCGACCCTGTCGTGGGTGGTGTCGCTCTCCGTGGCGGTGGCGTTCCCGCCCAGCAGCACCCCGGCGGCCACAGCACCCGCCAGCACCCCGATGAGGGGTCCGGACGCCCTCCGGATGGTCTTCATGTCGTCTCCTTCCAACGCGATATTAGTAACTCAATTGATAGTCATAATAATGACTATTATGATCGTATTCCCGTCCAAGGTGCGGTGTCCAGCGTCGGAGGCGTACCAGTGGTCAGTACGAAGCCGCGGGGCGAACCCCCCGCTCGCGGGCGACATGCTCCCGGACCGCGGGCACCACTTCTTCGGCGAACCGCGGCAGTTGACGGTCTACAGGACCTCTGGGGAAGAAGACGAAGGTGTCCATGCCGTCTTCGACGACGAGGCCGGTCAGCTCCTCCACCCACTGCTCGACAGGCCCAACGAGAAAGCCCTCGCCCGGACCGTCGGTGATCAGGCCGTTGATGTTGTACAAGCGGCGGATGCCCTCGGGTCGCCGGCCGGCCGACCGAGCGGCGTCGTCGATCCGGGCATGAGCCTCCGGCAGCCGGGGCGGCGGCAGAAAGGGCGACGAGGGCACCCAGCCGTCCGCCAGCCGTCCGGTCAGTTCGAGGGAACGCGATCCGAGGGCACCGAGCCAGATACCCATGTCATGGACGGGGAGCGGACCCGGGTGAGCGCCCCGCAGAGAATAGAACCGTCCTTCGTAGCGCACCGATCGCTGCTCGCTCCAGAGCAGCCTGACGACCGCGATCGCTTCTTCGAGCGCCGCTACCGCCTCACCAGCGGTACGCCGCTCGCCGCCGTACGCCTCCACCGCCTCCCATGCGCCACCTGCCCCCAGCCCGAGCTCGAACCGGCCGCCGCTGACGACATCCAGAGTGGCGGCCGACTTGGCGATCAGCGGGGGATGCCGCAGGGGCAGGTTCGACACATCAGGGAAGAAGCGGATCCGCTCGGTCCGAGCGACCAGACTGCCGAGCAGCGTCCACGTGTCCAGGAACCTGCCCTGATACGGATGATCCTGGATACCCACGAGGTCGAGCCCCAGCCGCTCGGCCAGCAGGACCGAGTGCAGCACCTCGTCATACCGCCCGGGCTCGGTGGAGTACCCGAACTCCACCGGCCTGCCGTAGTCCACCATGACGCCTCCGTCTCCGATGCCGGGTCACCACCCAGCACCTAGGTTTGCCGCAGGCCCTGACGACGGAATTCCGGTCCCCGCCGCACAGTGACCCCAGGACCGGCCCCCGGACCCACGGATTTTGGTCAGAATGAGTGACTCAAGAGAGATCAGAACGAAGTTCGTCCGCCTGCGCGACCAGAGGTTCACGGCCGGCGCACGGCTCAATGACAGGTACCGACCCTGGCCGGCGTGACGAACTCGCGCCACCGGAAGATCACTCGCCGCACTGGCCGCGCGACGGCAGCCCTGACCAGCCCCTCTGTGCCCAGTACTATTAAAAATAGTGACAGTCAACAATGGTGACGAGGGGTGTGCTGTGGTGCGGCGCAGTGAACGGAAGCTCAAGGATCCGGATCTCGGGATTCTGTCCACGCGACTGCTCTTCTCGATCCAGAAGGAGCTCTTCGAGACGCTGGCCGAGCAGGGTCATCCCGAGCTACGGCCGCAGCACGGCGCCGTGCTGGGCTTTCTCGACGAGGAAGGCAGCCGGGCGACGGACCTGTCACGGCAGTCGGGAACTCATAAACAGGTCATCGGCAACCTGGTCGACGAGCTGGAGGCCCTGGAGTACGTGGAACGCCGGCCCGACCCTCGGGACCGGCGGGCCAAGCTGATCGTCCCGACTCGCAGGGGCCTGGACCAGATGGAGAAGTCGGACGCGATCGTGGCCGCCATCGAGAAGCGGCATGCGGAGGCCATCGGCGAACGGAAGTACGCGGCGTTCAAGGGCGCCTTCCAGGAGATCACCGCCCAGCAGCTGGCCCAGTTCGACGAGGCCGCAGCCAGCAGGCGGGAGCCGCGCAAGGGCACCGGCCGTTGATCACTCATAGCGGGACCACTTCGAAGGCGACCGCCAGCGGCACTCCCGCGCGGCGTCCAGCGTCAGCGGCCTGACGGCGTAGGAACTGCTCGGGGTCGAAGCCTCCCGCAAGGTTGCCGAGGTATGCCTCGTGCGCGGCCAAGGACTCCACTCCCCGGTCGAGATGCGCCGTGACGTCGACGAAGTGCTCGGCCTCCGGCGACGAACCGAACATGGCACAGCGAACGCCGGACCACGGCTGGAGTCCTTCGTCGAGCAGTTCGGGGAACACCCACCGGTTCGCCGCGTCGCGGGCCGCGTCGATCAGTGCCGAGCCCACGGCGCGGTGGTCGGCGTGGTTGAGCGCACCGTTGTCGAAGAACTCCCGGAAGTTGAGCGAGATGATCACGTCGGGGCGGTGGCGTCGGATGGCGCGGGCGAGGTCGCGGCGCAACGCGATGCCGTATTCGACCGTGCCGTCGGGGTGGTTCAGGAACTCGACCTGGTTTACCCCGACGAGCCCGGCGGCAGCGATCTGCTCGGCCGAGCGCACCGCCGCGGTGCGCTCGGGAGGCATCGACTCGATTCCGGCCTCACCCCGGGTGACCAGCAGATCGACCACCGTCTTGCCTTGAGCGGTCCACCGGGCGATCGCCGACGAGGCCCCGAACTCCAGGTCGTCCGGGTGCGCCACCACCGCAAGCCCGCGGCGCCAGTCCTCCGGCACGGGGTGCCGCAACACCCGACCGATGGTCAATTTAGTGACAGTCACGATCCTTACTATAGCTCATTCGCTCGAGCCGATAGGTCCTGCCCCTCAGGGGCCGGAAACGATCAGGACGCGGCCTCCGGCGCCGCCGCTCTCGGCGGCTTCATGAGCGGCGGCGATGTCCTCCAGCGGGAAGCGGTGAGCGACGGGATGGACCAGATCGCCCGCGGCCGCCGCTGCGCTCAGTTCCGCGGCCGCGGCCCTCTTGGCCTCTGCGGGGAAGTCGTCGCTACCCAGGAAGTGCACGGTGACGTTGGAGAACCCCAGCTGCCAGAAGGGGATGGCCGGGCGATCCTCGTCGGTGGCGTAGGCGGCGATCACCCCGCCCACAGCAAGGATCTCCAGATCGGTGTCCGCATGGGCCCCGAACGCCACCTCGAGCACCCGGTCGGCCCCGCGCCCCGCGGTCAACTCTTTCACCCGGGCGGGCATCGTGCCGTCCGCCAGGAGCACGTGGTCCGCGCCAGGCACCGGGCCCGGCCGCCGGACGGTGGCGATCACCCTCGCCCCGCCGCGCCGGGCCAGGGCAACCGCCGAGCGGCCGACCGCACCCGTGGCACCGGTGACGAGCACCCAGGCGTCCCGCAGCGGACCGTCCATGAACAGGGCGCGGTGCGCGGTGAGCCCGGAGATCCCGAGACAGGCCCCCTGCTCGAAGGAGACGCCGTCGGGGAGGTGCACCGCCTTCTCGGCAGGCACGGTCACATAGCCGGCGGCCGTACCGAAAGGCCGGTACGACTGTGCGTCATAGCACCACACGCGCTCCCCCACCCTGGCGGTGGCAACGCCCTCCCCCACGGCGTCGACGACCCCGCGCCGTCCGAGTGCGGGATGACCCGAGGCCAGGCCATGCCGTAGCCGATCCAGTCCTGCCTCTTGATCACGTCCCCGTGATTGATACCCGAGGCATGCACACGGATCCGCACCTCGCCGGGACCGGGCTGCGGATCCTCCATTTCGCCGACCCGCAACACCTCGGACGCCGGACCGGTCGACTCGTACCACGCTGCGCGCACGGCGCTCAGTCCTCCGCGGTCTTGAGCAGGTCCGGCAGCCGACGCACCACTGCCTGCCAGGACGGGTGATCGAGGTCGATGACGTCGAAGTGGTCCGCACCCGGGACCTCGACGTACTCCACCTGGTCGCCCAGTTCCCGGGCAGCAGTGACATACGTCCCGCCCTGAGCAGGGGGAGCCCCCGTGTCGTCGCTCCCGTGGACGACAAGCTGAGGTACACCGAGAGGCAGGCGTTCGAGGGGTGAGGCCAGCGCGTAGCGGTCGGGCACGTCGTCCGCGCCTCCGCCGAGCAGTGCGGCCGCCGCTCCGTGCGGCGTCAGCCTCGCCAGGGTCGGCGCGAGTTCCGGCCTGGCCGGTGCGGGCGCCTTCGCCGGAGGCGGTACCGACGGGTCGCCGAAGCGGGCCCCCAGCTCGTCGGCATCCGCGGCCCGCAGATCCAGCACCCCTGCCAGCGACACCGCGGCAGCGAGCGGTACGCCCCGGCCACCGCTGCCCGGCGCTCCGGCAGGCAGCCCGGGCCGGGACGCGAGCCACAGGGCGAGCTGGCCTCCTGCGGAGTGCCCGATCGCCACGACAGTCCAGGTCGAGCCGGCGCCGGGCGAGATCAGCCGCGGCCTGCCCGCCGGGCACGTCCCCCGCCGCGAGACCGGCCAGGATGTCGACAGCAGCAGCGGCGTCCACCAACGTTCCGGGCCATCCGCCGCCGCTCTCTCCAATGCCCCGGTAGTCGATGTTCCACACGGCGTAGCCGCGGGCCACCACGTCGTGCGCCAGCGGCACCAGTTGGCTACGGTCGAGCATCGCGGTCCAGAACCCGCCGTGGATGAGCACCACGACCGGGTGGGCGCCTTCGCCTGGCGGAAGGTACAGGTCGCCGGTCTGGGACTGGCCGGACCCGTAACGGACGGTCAACACGGCCCCCTTCCGCACGCTCACCACGGCTGGGCCGTCGTGTCGAGGAGGGTGCCCCGCTCGGAGCTGAGCAGCTCGCTGATGGGCGCAAAGAACGCCTGGATGGCCGGCAGGTTAGCGCCCTTGGCCTTGGACGCGTCCAGGTCTTCGGCCGTGTCCCACCACACGACGTCCAGCCACTGCTCATCGTCGATGCCCACCAACTGGGCGCCGAGGAATCCTTGTCGGTCCGTACGGAATGCCTCGAGCATCCCCGGCCGTGCGTCGAGAAGTCCCTGAGCCCGGTCGGCCGGGACCCGGAAGCGGGTGAGTTCTACGGTGGTCATGATCATCCTCAGGGGTCGTACGCTCGCCAGCTCGGTCGCCGGCGGGTCAAAGAAGGAGAACGGGTTTGACGGCCTCGCCGGAGGCCGCGGCCCGGGCGGCTTCGTTGATCCGGTCGAACGGGAACGCGGCGACCAGGCGCTCGACGGGAAGGCGGCCGACTGCGTGCAGTTCGGCAAGAGCCGGTATGAACACGTGGGGCACACCCCCGCCCTCGACGATTCCCACGATCCGCTTGCTGCTGTTGACGATGTCCGCGACGTCGACTGCCGCCTCGCGCCCGAAAGGGGCACCCACGATGCCGATGACGCCGCCGATGGCCGCGGCGTCGATGGCCTGCCGGAACACCAGTACATTGCCACTGCTCTCCAGCACATAACCAGCTCCGCCGCCGGTGAGCTTCCGGATGGCCGCCACCGGGTCGGTGGTCCGGGCGTCGATGGTGTCGGTGGCCCCCAGTTCGGCGGCCAGGTCCAGCCGACCGGGGTGCACGTCGACGGCGACGACGTGCGCGGCCTGGGTGAGCCGGGCCGCCATGACGGCTGCGAGTCCCACTGCACCGGCCCCGAACACCGCGACCGAACCGCCGGGCGCTGGCCGAAGGACGTTCAGGACAGCGCCCGCGCCGGTCTGGATGCCGCAGCCGAGCGGTGCGAGTGTGGCCAGCGGCGCCTCATCGGGGAGTTTCACCGTGTTCCGCTCGGTGACCAGCGCGTGGGTGGCGAAGGGCGACTGCCCGAAGAAGTGCCCGTGCAGCGGTGTGTCACCGAGCCACAGGGTCGGGCTGCCGTCCGAACGTGCGCAGGCGGCGAAGTTGAGCGACAGGAAGTCCGCGCACTGGCTGGGCAGACCGGAGCGGCAGCTCGCACAGACGCCGCAGGAGGCGAACGTGAGCACCACCTTGTCACCGGGTACCACGGAGGTGACGCCCGCTCCGACCGCCTCCACCACCCCGGCCCCCTCGTGCCCCAGTACGGCCGGATACGGGAACGGGGTCTTCCCCTCCCGGGCGGCGATGTCGGCATGGCAGATGCCGACTGCCTCGATACGTACCAGCACCTCACCGGCGCGCGGGTCGTCGAGAAGCACGTCCATGATCTCGAAGTCGGCCCCCGGCTCAGGTACGACGGCGGCTCTGATCAGCTTCGGCATGACGACTCCTTCGGTGTTGCCGACCCGACCAAGCCATTAGTCAAAATCTTGACCGTCAACATTATGACCATAAACTGAGTGGGTGGCTCATCGAGCCGCGACCCGACACATCCAGGAGACCACCATGAGCACCCCGCCGCTCACCGAGACCGACCAGCTCACGGGCGTATGGCAGATAGACCCCGCCCATTCCGAGGTGAGCTTCACGGTGCGCCACCTGATGGCCCGTGTGCGTGGCAGCTTCTCGTCCTTCAGCGGGACCATCAGCGTCGGCGACGACCCGACACGGTCCAGTGTCCGGGCAGAAATCGACACCACGTCGGTCGACACCCGCAACGCCGACCGCGACAAGCACCTGCGCAGCGCCGACTACTTCGACACCGACACACACCCGACCGCACTCTTCGAGTCCGCCACCGTACGGGAACAGAAAGACGGTCGATACAGCGTCGAGGGATTCATGACCGTGAAGGGCGAGACGCGCCCGGTCACTCTCCACCTGGTGTTCCTCGGCGTGGCCGAGGACCCGTGGGGCGGCACACGAGCCGGATTCCGGGCGTCCACCCGGATCAGCCGTTCCGACTTCGGCGTGATGGGCAATGTGCCCCTGCCCGGCGGGCGCACGCTGATCGGGGACAGCGTCGACATCGAACTCGAGATCGAGGCAGTCAGGCAGCAATAGTCCTCCATCCGGCTGTCAGGGGCGCGGACGAGGAGGTGTCCGCCCCCTGATCGGGCCCACCGTGTCCGGCTCGAAGGGCCTGCGGGTGCGGAGCCGTGGGTCCCAGCACCCCATGGGGGCTCCTCCAGCGTGTGGTGGTGAATGCGGTGGAGTCGATGGCGGCACCCCGGCGGTGCCGGACGGCTTCCTCGGCGGCAACGCGGGCGGCCACCTGCCGCACCGCCTCGACGCTGCGCGGCGCCTGGACGACCCACGTCTGGGTGCCGCGCACTTCCTTGTCGCCCACTATGCGCACGGTCGGCGCGGTGACGTTCCACAAGGTCATGACGGTGACTTCTCCTGTTCTGCGCTTTGACGAAGCGTTTCTCGTACGGCGGGCACCACCTCGCGGGCGAAACGCCCGACCTGATCGACCGTGGTCTCCTCCGGCCAGAAGACGAAGGTTCGGAACGGCTGCTCGGTCGCCAGGCGAGCCAGTAGAGCGGCCCACTGCTCCGCGGTCGCGCGGACAGGGGCCTTACCCGTTGTGGCCGCAGCGTCGCCGAGTCGGTCCGTGATGGTGCCGACGAGCTGAGCGATCCTCAGCACGTCTTGAGGGTTCCTGCCGGAGGCGCGGGCCGCGTCGTCGATCAGCGCGTTGGATTCGGCCCACTTCTCGTACGGCAGGTAGCTGGGGATGGGCGCGGCCCATCCGTCGGCCAGTCGGCCCGTCAGTTCCAGGGAACGGGGGCCCTGGGCACCGATCCAGATGCCGATCGGATGGGCCGGAGCGGGCCCGCTGCGCAGTCCGGGGATGGTGTAGCGGCGGCCCTCGAACGTGACCGGCTCGGGTGCGGACCGCCACAGTGCCCTCAGGATCTGGACGGCCTCCTCCAGGTGGGCCAGGGCCTCGGCCGGGCCGAGCCGGGGCGTCATTCCCATCTGGGTGATGGCGGACCAGTAGCCGCCACCACCGATACCCAGTTCAAAGCGGCCCGCGGAGAGCAGATCGAGCGAAGCCGCCGTCTTGGCGAGCATCGACGGATGACGCAGCGGCAGATTGGCCACGTCCGGGAAGAAGCGCAGCCGCTCGGTGCCCTCCAGCAGCATGGCGATGAGGGTGAAGGTGTCCACGAGCGCGGGGCTGTAGGGATGGTCCTGCACGCCGACGAGGTCGAGTCCCTCCTCCTCGGCCACGCACACCAGGTCGCGGTGTGCCGCGATGTCGGTGGTGGGGTTGAGCGAGAAACCGAACTGCAGGTCACGCATGGCTGTCCTCGGGGTGGGGTGCGAATGACGGTGACGGACCGCTCAGCCAGCGGCGCAGGACGCGGGAGAGCGCGGGCAGCAGGGCATAGGTCATGGCGCCGCTGAAGAAGAGCGCGATCAGTGCGTTGCGCACGGCCGGCGGAAGGCCACCTGTGTACGGCACGAGGAAAACGTTGGAGAGGAGCGAGAGGGGATACACGGCGGCCGCTGCCACGAGAGTGAGCTTCCAGCGGGGCGGTGCGGCCCGGTCCGGCAGAGCGAACAGGTCCTCCATGCCGGACAGATGGCGGACGCGGACCAGTTCGTGCAGTTCCCTGCCATGGTGGAGGCAGCGTTCGTTGTGCGGTGAGCTCTCCCAGGCGTGCAGGGAGGCCTGGTCGGTGAACCGGTAGACAAGGTGCCAGCGGTCGTCTGCGGCTGCCGGGTGCAGGACGCCGCCACCGAGATATCCGGGGAATCCAGCGGCTTCGGCCAGGATGCCGTGTGCCCACGACTGGAACTCCTCCCCCTTGCCGGGAAGGACGCGGCGTTCGACCAGCACGGTGACGGGGTCGGCATGCCGCTGCTCGGGGATGGGGCGGTCGATGCTCATGGGCGGTTTCCTGCGATGGCTCGGGGGTGGGGCGGCCGGGATCAGAGACCCTGAGCGATCCCGGCACGGGTTCAGGCGGCCGGGATCCGGCCGAACCGTCCGGACTGGAAGTCGTCGAACGCCTGCATGAGTTCGCTGCGCGTGTTCATGACGAAGGGGCCGTTCCAGGCGACCGGCTGACGGATCGGCAGACCGCCGAGGATCACCACGTCAAGCCCTGGGGACCTGCTCTCCTGTTTCTCATCGGCCGCGACGCCGATCACGTCGCCCGGGCCGAAGACGGCGAGCTGACCGGAGTGCACCGGTCGCCGCTCCTCGCCGACGCTGCCCCGGCCCGCCAGAACGTAGGCGAGGGCGTTGAAGTCCGGGCGCCAGGGCAGGGTGAGCAGGGCACCGGGGCTGAGAGTGGCGTGGAGCAGTGTGATCGGCGTGTGCGTCGCACCCGGCCCGTGCCTGCCTGCCAGCTCACCGGCGATCAGCCGGACCAGGGCGCCGCCGTCGTCACTGGCGAGGAGTTCCAGCTGGGAACCCCGGATGTCCTGGTAGCGGGGCGCGGACATCTTGCGGTCGCTGGGCAGATTGACCCACAGCTGGAAGCCGTGGAACAGGCCGCCGCTCATCACCAGATGTTCGGGGGGCGTTTCGATGTGCAGCATGCCGGAGCCGGCCGTCATCCACTGGGTGTCCCCATTGGTGATGACGCCGCCGCCTCCGTTGGAATCGCGGTGCTCCATGATGCCGTCGATCATGTAGGTGACGGTCTCGAACCCCCGGTGGGGGTGCCACGGGGTTCCTTTGGGCTCGCCAGGGCTGTACTCCACCTCGCCCATCTGATCCATCATCAGGAACGGGTCGAGGTGGCGCAGATCGATCCCCGCGAGTGCCCGGCGTACCGGGAATCCTTCGCCTTCGAAGCCCTGGGGGGCGTCGGTCACGGCGAGGACAGGGCGTTGTCGGGCGGCTTCACCGGGGCTCGGGATGCGTGGCAGGGCGAGGGTCGATTCGACGGTTACGGCGGGCATGGTCCTTCTTCCTTCTCCTTCACGCGCCGGATTGCGTTGTGCGCTGCACCGGGTGAGGTGACTGACGTGAGTGAGGGGCTGGGCCGGGTGCCGGGCGTGCGGGGGACACGGCCCGGCACCCGGGGAGCTCCCGCGGCGCGGTTACGGGGGCAGCGCCCCGCGGGAGCGGCTCGGCGGCTGGACGGGTCAGCCGTTCTTGGAGTAAGCGGCGGACAGCTGACCGACCAGCGTGGCGAACGGCATGTCCAGCGCCCCGTAGAGCTCGTACGCCTTCGGGTCGGAGTTGTCGGCGAGGATCTCGACCATGGTCGTCGCGTAGTCGGTGACGATGACACCCGCCTGCTGCATCCGCAGCAGACCCGCCGTGCGCTTGGTCTCGCTGAAGGTGCCGGAGGCGTCGATGGCCGCGTACGCGTCGTAGCCGGCGGCCGTGGCGGAGATCGCCGGGAAGGCGAGGCAGACCTCGATGGAGATGCCCGCGATGATCAGCTTCTTCCGGCCGGTCGCCTCCACGGCCTGACGGACGCGCGGCTCGTCCCAGGCGTTGACGGTGCCGCGGTCGATCACCTCCAGATCCGAGGGAAGGACCTCGGCCAGCTCCGGTACGAGCGGCCCCCACATGCCGTCCGCCATGGTGGTGGTGACCACGGTGGGGATGTCGAGCACCTGCGCGGCCTTCGCCAGCGCGGCCACATTGTGCTTGAGCGTGGCGACGTCGATGTCGCGCACTCCGGTGAACAAGCCGATCTGGTGATCGACGAGAAGGAGGGCGGTGTTGTCGCGGGTCAGCGGCTCGAGGAAGCGGCTGGTTCCCGGAAGGTTCTCGGTCATTGGGCGTCTCCTGCGTCAGGGGGCGGTCACCCGCCCACCACTTTCGTACGAAACTTGATAGTCAAGAACAGTGACCAATGGCAGCCTATTCCCGCCCCGGCGGGACAGGCAAGATCACGCCGCAAGAGGGCCGTGGAGTCACCCGCAACCCACCCGACAGCCTCGAAGAGCGCGGGCACCCGAGGCGGGGGCCAGGACCTGGGGGCGGGCCTGCGCCACCAGGCAGGGCGGGATTCAGTCAAGATGAGTGACTATCAATGTCAGTTATCATCTGCCGCGACTTCCCCCTCCCGCTCGGAGACGCCATGCAGCCCTCGAAGGACGCGCCGCCGTACAGCCCCGACACCGACCAGGACGCGGACGCCGCAGAGCGCCGCCTGGCGCAGCGCAGTCACCAGCTCGGCCAGGGCGGCGCCCGGGCGGCGGTGCTCGGCGTGCAACGATGGGCTGGTCACCAATCTGTGTCTGGTACTCGGACTCGCGGGGGCGAGCGCCTCACCCGACGCCGTCCAGCTCGCCGGCCTCGCCAGCCTGGTCGCCGGCGCCTTCTCCATGGCGGCCGGGGAGTGGATATCGGTCCTCACCCAGGTAGAGCTCACCCGTGGCGTGCTGGCGGCGATGCGTGACCTTCTGAGCCAGAGCCCGAGCAGCGTGGAACGGCGCCTGCGGGAGGAGTTCGTCCGCAGCGGGTACCGGCCCGATTCCGCTGCGCGCGCGGCGAGCGATGTCCTCGGCCATAAGGACGGCCGACTACGGGTGGTCTCCCGCGCGCTGCTGGGCATCAATCCCGATGAACCCGGCAGCCCGAAGATCGCAGCTGCCTTCTCCTTGGTGCTGTTCGCACTCGGAGCCGCCGTCCCGCTGCTGCCCTGGTTCCTGTCGCGGGGAGAGGCGGCCGTGTGGGGGTCGACGGTGGCCACCGCGCTGGCGGCGGCGGTCGTCGGCGGCGTGCTGTCCCGCTCCTCGCAGCGCGGCGTGGTGCGAGGAGCGGTGCGTCAGCTGGTGGTACTGACAGCCGCCGCCGGTGTGACATTCACGCTCGGACGGCTGGTCGGCACCTCGCTGGCCTGATCAGTCGGCACCCCCGTCTGCCGCCACCGACGCCTTCCGCTGTCTCCCCATGGCCAGCGTCGACAGGATGGGCCCGAGGCAGCCACTTCCGATTCCCTGCGTCCCATCAGCGTCCCGAATACCGCCCTCGCGCGCCGCTCAGACCGTCCGCTCCAGCCCGGGAGAGCAACCGAACGATCCATAACCGCAGGTCAGCGAAGCGCCCAACTACGGATCACCGCATCGCTGTTGAACTCGCGAGCAGCGGATTCAGTCCGTTGGCCCAAAGTCCTGAATCCGCACCCCTGCTGAGACGTTTCCGCAGGTCAGCGACCTGCATGGTGGGGCGGGTGGGACTCGAACCCACGGCCGACGGATTATGAGTCCGCTGCTCTAACCGGCTGAGCTACCGCCCCATAGCGGCGTGTCGCGTACATGTGTGCGCGCCGTCTGCCGCAGCATAGCCGCTCATACGATCTCCTGCCTCGGATGGTCGGCTTCCCGCGGTCCTTCGTGACCTTGAGACTTCGGCGCGGGCGCGGCGGTTCCCCCGGACATGAAAAAGGACCCCGCGGGGTCCTCGTTCAGCATGCTCCCCCGACTGGACTCGAACCAGTAACCTGCCGGTTAACAGCCGGCTGCTCTGCCAATTGAGCTACGGAGGACCGAGCTCCCCCGACTGGACTCGAACCAGTAACCTGCCGGTTAACAGCCGGCTGCTCTGCCAATTGAGCTACGGAGGAATGCCTCGTTGCATCGAACGTACCTACCTGGGTATTCGCCAGGGGGCGCCCGCTCGCTGCGACACATACATTAGCGCAAGCAGGGGGGTGCTCCGCCAATCGGTACTCCCCGGCGCCGAAGCCGCACGAGAGCTACGCATGGGAAGGGTGGTCGTCATGCGCTACCGGCTGACGTTCGTCGCCGGCCTCGCCCTGGGTTACATCCTGGGCACGAAGGCCGGACGCGAGCGCTACGAGACACTGAAGAAGTCCGCTCGGCAGATCGCGCAGAACCCGGCCGTCCGCAACACCGCCGAGACCGCGGCCCAGCAGGGGCGGGAGTTCGCGGGCAAGGCCCTGCACACGATGAGCGACAAGGTCGGCGACCGCGTCCCCGAAGCGGTCGCCCACCGGGTCCGCTCGCTGCGTCACCACAACGGCCACGGCGGCGGCGAGGACGACTGGGGCACCAGCAACACCTAGCGGTTCCTCGTCCGTGCCGCGCGGAGCCGCTCGCTCAGGGGCACGGGGAACCGCGCGGCCGGCCACACACAGCCCGCACCCTCCGAACCACGGCCATCCCGACGGCGAGAAGGCGCCCACGGCCAAAGCAAGCGCAGCGCTACGGCAGAATTTGAGGCATGGGGATAGTCGCCGGGTTGGACAGCTCGCCCGATTTCACTCGCATCGTCGTCTGTGACACGGACACAGGGGCCGTGCTGAGGCAGGGGTATGCGCCGCATCCGGTCGAGGCGCCGGAGGGCGGGCCGCGGCCCAGCGACGTGGATCCGCAGGCCTGGCTGCTGTCCCTGGGCGAGGCGGCCGGCGGCGGGCTGCTGGAAGGTGTGCAGGCCATCGGCGTGTCCGCCCAGCAGAACGCGCTGATCCCGCTCGACGCGCAGGGCGCCACGGTGCGCCCCGCGATGGTCGGCGCCGACAAGCGGGCGCAGGTCGCGGCGGCCGACCTGGTCGACGCGCTCGGTGGGCGCGAGGCGTGGGCGCAGGCGGTGGGCTGTGTGCCGCAGGCCGCCCAGCCGGTGACCAAGCTGCGCTGGCTCGCCAAGAGTGAGCCCGAGAACGCCCGGCGGACGGCCGTACTGCTCCAGGCCCACGACTGGCTCGTCTGGCAGCTGCTCGGGCGGCCCGTGCGGAGAACCACCGACCGCGGTGGCGCCTCCGGTACCGGGTACTGGTCCGCGGCCACCGGCGGCTACCGGCCCGACCTGGTCGAGCTGGCGCTCGGCCACCAGGCCATGCTGCCGGAGGTGATCGGCCCGTCCGACGCGGCCGGTACGACGCCGGAGGGGCTGCTGATCTCCGCCGGGACCGGCGAGACGATGGCCGCCGCCTTCGGTCTCGGCCTGGGGCTCGGGGACGCCGTGGTGTCCCTGGGGGCGTCCGGGTCCGTGATGGCCGTCCACCCGGAGGCGCTCGTCGACCAGAGCGGGATGATCACCTCGCTCGCCGACGCCACCGGCATGCACCTGCCGGTCGTCACCACCCTGAACGCGGTACGGACCCTGCGCGGCACCGCGGAACTCCTCGGCCTTCCCGACCTGGAGAGCCTGTCCGACCTGGCGATGAAGTCGACGCCGGGATCGCACGGGCTGGTCATGCTGCCGTATCTGGAGGGCGAGCGGACGCCGAACCTCCCGCACACCGCAGGCACCCTGGCCGGGCTGCGCCGCGAGTCCATGAAGCCCGAGCACCTGGCACGGGCCGCGTTCGAGGGCATGCTGTGCGGGCTCGCGGACGCGCTCGACGTGCTGCGCGGCCGGGGCGTGGACGTGCGGCGGATCTTCCTGCTGGGAGGGGCCGCCGAGCTGCCCGCCGTGCAGGCCGCGGCGCCCGCGCTGTTCGGCGCGCAGGTCGTCGTACCGCAGCCCGCCGACTACGCGGCGATCGGCGCCGCCCGGCAGGCCGCCTGGGCGCTCGGCGTCTCCCAGGGCACCCTCGACCCGCGCACGCCGCCGGCCTGGCAGGGCGCGGCCGCGCAGGTGCTGGAGCCCGGCGAGGAGCTGGCGGTGGGGCAGGCCGTGCGGCAGCAGTTCGTGTCGGTGCGGGAGCAGACCCATCCGGGGGCGTTCCGCTCGTGACGGGCGCGACCGCCCGGAGCCGCAAGGCCGTGGAGCGCCCCGCTGTTGGCTTAATCGGTTGAGGTAACGCGGGTGGAGTGTTCGACGATAGGGGCCAGGGGCAACCGTCCGCCCCTTCGCCGACTCCGAGAGACGTAGCGTGCTCATACGACTTCTTCGGGCCTGTCTCAGGCCCTACAAGAAACCCATAGCCGTACTGGTGGCGCTGCAGTTCCTGCAGACCTGCGCCACCCTCTACCTGCCCACCCTGAACGCCGACATCATCGACGAGGGTGTCGTGAAGGGTGACACCGGTTACATCCTCTCCTTCGGCGCCCTGATGGTCGGCATCTCGCTGGCACAGGTCGTGTGCAACATCGGCGCCGTGTACTACGGTGCCCGGACCGCGTCGGCGCTCGGCCGGGACGTGCGGGCCGCCGTCTTCGACCGCGTGCAGTCCTTCTCCGCGCGTGAGGTGGGCCACTTCGGGGCGCCCTCGCTCATCACCCGTACCACCAATGACGTACAGCAGGTCCAGATGCTGGCCCTGATGACGTTCACCCTGATGGTGTCGGCGCCCATCATGTGCGTCGGCGGTATCGTGCTGGCGCTCGGGCTGGACGTGCCGCTGTCCGGGGTGCTGGTCGCGGTCGTGCCGGTGCTGGGCATCTCCGTGACGCTGATCGTGCGGCGGCTGCATCCGGTGTTCCGGTCCATGCAGGTGCGGCTGGACACGGTGAACCGGGTGCTGCGCGAGCAGATCACCGGCAACCGGGTCATCCGGGCCTTCGTCCGGGACGAGTACGAGGAGGGCCGCTTCCGGAAGGCGAACAGCGACCTCACCGAGATGCAGATGGCCACCGGGCGGATGCTCGCGCTGATGTTCCCGATCGTGATGACGGTGGTGAACCTGTCATCGATCGCGGTCGTGTGGTTCGGCGCGCACCGCATCGACAGCGGCGGGATGGCGATCGGCGACCTGACCGCGTTCCTCTCCTATCTGATGCAGATCGTCATGTCCGTGATGATGGCCACCTTCATGTTCATGATGGTGCCGCGCGCGGAGGTGTGCGCCGAGCGCATCCAGGAGGTCCTCGACACCGACTCCAGCGTGGTGCCGCCGGCGGCGCCCGTCGTCGAGCTGCGCCGGCACGGGCATCTGGAGATCCGCGGCGCGGGCTTCCGCTACCCGGGTGCCGAGGAGCCGGTGCTGAAGGCCGTCGACCTGGTGGCTCTGCCGGGCGAGACCACCGCCGTGATCGGCTCCACCGGCAGCGGCAAGTCGACGCTGCTCGGACTGGTCCCGCGGCTGTTCGACGCCACGGAGGGCGAGGTGCTCGTGGACGGCGTGGACGTCCGGGAGGTCGGCCCCAAGCTGCTGGCGAAGACGGTCGGACTGGTGCCGCAGAAGCCGTACCTGTTCGCGGGCACGGTGGCCACCAACCTGCGGTACGGCAACCCGGACGCCACCGACGAGGAGCTGTGGCACGCGCTGGAGGTGGCGCAGGCCGGGGACTTCGTGCGGAAGCTGGAGGGTGGGCTGAACGCGCCCATCGCCCAGGGCGGCACGAACGTCTCCGGCGGCCAGCGCCAGCGGCTCGCGATCGCCCGCACCCTCGTGCAGCGCCCGGAGATATACCTCTTCGACGACTCCTTCTCCGCGCTCGACTACGCCACCGACGCGGCCCTGCGTGCGGCGCTGGCCCGCGAGACGGCGGAGGCGACCGTCGTGATCGTCGCCCAGCGTGTGGCGACCATCCGGGACGCCGACCGGATCGTGGTCCTGGACGAGGGCCGGGTCGTCGGCACCGGCCGGCATCACGAGCTGATGGCGGACAACGAGACCTACCAGGAGATCGTGCTCTCCCAGCTGACGGAAGCGGAGGCCGCCTGATGGCAGGGCCCATGGGACGCATAATGGCCGGGGGCGGCCCCGACCAGCAGTCGATGGACTTCAAGGGGTCGGGCAAACGGCTCGTCGCCCGGTTCAGGCCCGAACGGGTCACCATCTACGGGCTGCTGCTGTGCGTCGTCGTCAGCGTCACCCTCAACGTGATCGGCCCGAAGATCCTCGGCAAGGCGACCGACCTGGTCTTCGCGGGCATCATCGGGCGGCAGATGCCTGCCGGGGCCACCAAGGAGCAGGTGCTCGACTCCATGCGCGAGCGGGGGCAGGGCTCCGTCGCGGACATGCTCAAGAGCACCGACTTCACCCCGGGCAAGGGCATCGACTTCGGCGCCGTCGGGAACGTCCTGATCTTCGCGCTCGGTACGTTCCTCGTGGCCGGCCTGCTGATGGCGGTGGCGACGCGGCTGGTGAACCGGGCCGTCAACCGCACGATGTACCGGATGCGCGAGGACGTGCAGACGAAGCTGTCGCGGCTGCCGCTGTCGTACTTCGACAAGCGCCAGCGCGGCGAGGTGCTCTCCCGCGCCACCAACGACATCGACAACATCGGCCAGACGCTCCAGCAGTCGATGGGCCAGCTGATCAACTCGGTGCTGAGCATCATCGGCGTCCTGGCGATGATGTTCTGGGTGTCCTGGCTGCTCGCCCTGGTCGCGCTGGTCACCGTGCCGCTGTCGTTCGTCGTGGCCACCCGGGTCGGCAAGCGGTCGCAGCCGCACTTCGTGCAGCAGTGGCGCTCCACCGGCAAGCTGAACGCGCACGTGGAGGAGATGTACACCGGGCACACCCTGGTGAAGGTGTTCGGGCGGCAGGACGAGTCGGCGCAGCAGTTCGCCGAGCAGAACGAGGCGCTCTACGAGGCCGGTTTCAAGGCGCAGTTCAACAGCGGGGTCATGCAGCCGCTGATGATGTTCGTGTCGAACCTGAACTACGTGCTGGTGGCGGTCGTCGGCGGTCTGCGGGTCGCGTCCGGCGCGCTGTCCATCGGTGATGTGCAGGCCTTCATCCAGTACTCCCGGCAGTTCTCGATGCCGCTGACCCAGGTCGCCTCGATGGCCAACCTGGTGCAGTCGGGCGTCGCCTCGGCCGAGCGGATCTTCGAACTCCTGGACGCGGAGGAGCAGGAGCCGGATCCGGTGGTGGCCGAGAAGCCCGCGGAGCTGCGCGGGCGGGTGGCGCTCGAGCACGTGTCGTTCCGCTACGACCCCGAGAAGCCGCTGATCGAGGACCTGACGCTGAAGGTCGAGCCCGGGCAGACGGTCGCGATCGTCGGACCGACCGGAGCGGGCAAGACCACGCTGGTCAACCTCCTCATGCGGTTCTACGACGTCACCGGCGGGCGCATCACCCTCGACGGCGTGAACATCGCGAGGATGTCCCGGGAGGAGCTGCGGGCCGGGATCGGCATGGTGCTGCAGGACACCTGGCTGTTCGGCGGCACCATCGCGGAGAACATCGCGTACGGGGCGGCGCGGGAGGTCACCCGCGGGGAGATCGAGGAGGCGGCGCGGGCGGCCCACGCGGACCGGTTCATCCGCACCCTCCCCGACGGCTACGACACCGTGATCGACGACGAGGGCAGCGGGGTCAGCGCCGGTGAGAAGCAGCTCATCACCATCGCGCGGGCGTTCCTGTCCGACCCGGTGATCCTGGTACTGGACGAGGCGACGAGCTCCGTCGACACCCGGACCGAGGTGCTGATCCAGAAGGCGATGGCCAAGCTGGCGCACGGGCGGACGTCGTTCGTGATCGCCCACCGGCTGTCGACCATCCGGGACGCGGACACGATTCTCGTCATGGAGAACGGCTCGATCGTCGAACAGGGCGCCCACGCGGAGCTGCTGGCCGCGGACGGCGCCTATGCCCGGCTGTACAAGGCGCAGTTCGCGCAGGCGGTGGCCGAGGTCGACTGAGTCCTGCGTTTCCGGGGGGGCCGCTCGTCAGGGGCGGCCCCCTCTCCTCAGTCCAGGTAGCCGCGCAGCTGGTCCGCGAAGGTGTGGTCCCGCAGCTTGTTCAGTGTCTTCGACTCGATCTGCCGGATGCGTTCCCGTGTCACACCGAAGATGCGGCCTATCTCCTCCAGCGTGCGCGGACGCCCGTCCGCCAGTCCGTACCTCAGCTGTACGACCTTGCGCTCGCGCTCGCCGAGAGTGGAGAGGACGGCCTCCAGGTGCTCCCTGAGCAGCAGGAAGGCGGCCGACTCGACCGGGCTGGTGGCGTCGCCGTCCTCGATCAGGTCGCCCAGCGCCACGTCGTCCTCCTCCCCCACCGGCGCGTGCAACGACACCGGCTCCTGCGCGAGGCGGAGCACCTCGCCGACCCGCTCGGGCGGCAGGTCGAGGTGGGCGGCGACCTCTTCGGGGGTCGGTTCGTACCCGCGCTCCTGGAGCATCCGGCGCTGCACGCGCACGACCCGGTTGATGAGCTCGACGACGTGCACGGGGACGCGGATGGTGCGGGCCTGGTCGGCGAGGGCGCGGGACATGGCCTGGCGGATCCACCAGGTCGCGTACGTGGAGAACTTGTAGCCGCGGGCGTAGTCGAACTTCTCCACGGCCCGGATGAGCCCGAGGTTGCCCTCCTGGACCAGGTCCAGCATGGTCAGACCGCGTCCGACGTACCGCTTGGCGACGGAGACGACGAGCCGCAGGTTGGCCTCGATGAGCCGGCGCTTGGCCATCCGGCCCATCACGACCAGTTTGTCCAGGTCGAGGGCGAGCTGCTCGTCCAGGTCGGGGGTGTCGCTCAGCTTCTCCTCGGCGAACAGGCCGGCCTCCACCCGGCGGGCCAGCTCGACCTCCTCGGCCGCGGTGAGCAGCGGGATCCGGCCGATCTCGCGCAGGTACTGGCGGAAGAGGTCCGAGGAGGGGCCGCTGGTATCGGCGCGGGCGGCTGACGCCGGGGCCTCGACGGGTTCCGGTGCTTCGGCGGGCTCCGCGGTGAGCACCTCCACGGGCGGCTCCACCGGCTCCGGCTCCGCGTCCGTCTCCGGGTGGCGCGCGGCGCGACTCTGCTGGGGCATGGCCGCGAGGACGTCGCTCTCGGCGTCCGGCTCGTTCGTCGTACCGCTGTCGGTCTGTGTGAGGGTCTGGGTCTGCACGGGGGGCGACCTCCAGGATGATCGCTGCTGAGCGGAACCGCGGGGGTCGGATCCGTGGGGGACGGATCGGCCGCGCTCCAAGGACTCAGGCACCGCACCCCAGTGTGGGGTAAGACACATCGCCGCCACGAGGGGCTTGCGGTGACTTTTTGCGGTCGGTCCGTGACGGGGCGGTTATCCAGGTCCTTTCCCCGGTGGACACCGTGCGCTGTGAGCCAGGAGGGGCGGCATGGGCGGGCTCGATGAGCTACGACAGCGAGTGGACGTAGTGGAGTCGCTGGCCGACCAGGTGGAGAAGCAGCAGGCGGTCACGCGGCACCTTGCCTAGACCGCGGAGATCGACGCGGCGGCTCTGCGGGATCACCAGCGCCATGACACGGAGTTCCTACGGGCGATGCGCGACACCCGGATGATGCAGGGCGAGCTGTTTCGCTCCCTCGTCGGGGGCCGGCGCCAGTTGCTCGAGCACGTCGGGATCACGCGGTCCGGGCAGTAGCCCGAAGCCGTCCCTACAACGCCGCCGCCCCCTGCTCGCGCAGTGCCTGGTCGTACTGCTGGAGGACCCACAACTCGTTCTGCACGGCGGCCAGCCGGGCCGGGTCGCCGTGGGCGAGGCGGGCGAGCGTGGACTGGATGTCGCGGATGCGGCGCTCGACGGCACGGCGGCGGACCGTGACGAGCTGGTCGCCCGCGTAGGCCTCGTCGACCGTGCGGCGCAGGATCGCCTCGACCGCCAGCTCCGTGACCATCGCGCGGACCGTGTCGTCGGGGGCCGCCTCGCGGACGCGGACCAGGTACTCCTGGGGGTCCTGCGTGCCGTGTTCGACGCCGCCCGCGTCCATGATGGCCTGGCGCACCGCAGCGTAGGGCGGGGCGGTGAACTCGTCGATGCCGTACGCGTCGAACGCGGGGGACACCAGCTCCGGGCGCTGGAGGGCGAGTTTCAGCAGCTCGCGCTCCGTGGCGTACACCGGGTTGCGGAGGTTCAGCGCGGGCCCGGAGGGGACTCGTACGGCCGCGTACTCCTGCGGCGGGCGCTGCGAGGCCGCCGGTGCGGGGCCCCTGCCGCCCCGGTCGCGGGCCCAACGGGCCAGCTGGGCGACCCGCTTGACCACGAACTGGGTGTCCAGGATGCCGAGCATCCCGGCCAGCTCGACGGCGACCTCGTGCTGGGCGCCGCTGTTCTTGATGCGGGCGACGATCGGGGCCGCCTCGTCGAGGGCCGCCGCGCGGCCCGCGGGGGTGTTCAGGTCGTAGCGGCTCACGACCTGGCGCAGCGCGAACTCGAAGAGCGGGGTGCGGGGTTCGACCAGGTCGGCGACCGCCTCGTCGCCCTTGGCCAGGCGCAGGTCACAGGGGTCCATGCCGTCGGGCGCGATGGCGATGTAGGTCTCGGCGGCGAACTTCTGGTCGTCCTCGAAGGCGCGCAGGGCCGCCTTCTGCCCGGCCGCGTCTCCGTCGAAGGTGAAGATCACGCGGGCGCTGCCGTTGTCCATCAGCAGGCGGCGCAGGATCTTGATGTGGTCGCCGCCGAAGGCCGTGCCGCAGGTCGCGATCGCGGTCGTGACCCCGGCGAGGTGGCAGGCCATGACGTCCGTGTAGCCCTCGACCACCACCGCGCGGGAGGTCTTGGCGATCTCCTTCTTCGCCAGGTCGATGCCGTACAGGACCTGGCTCTTCCGGTAGATCGCCGTGTCGGGGGTGTTGAGGTACTTGGGGCCGTTGTCCGACTCGTAGAGTCTGCGCGCGCCGAAGCCGACCACCTCGCCGCCGATGTCCCGGATCGGCCACATCAGGCGGCCCCGGAAGCGGTCGATGGGGCCGCGGCGGCCTTCCTGGGAGAGGCCGGAGAGGAGCAGCTCCTTGTCGGTGAAGCCCTTGCCGCGCAGGTAGCGGGTGAGGTGGTCCCAACCCTGGGGGCTGTAGCCGACGCCGAAGTGGAGGGCGGCGGCCTGGTCGAAGCCGCGCTCGGCCAGGAAGACCCGGCCGGTCTCGGCCTCGGGGCTGGTGGCGAGCTGCTCCGCGTACCACTGGGCGGCGATCTTGTGCGCCTCGACCAGGCGGATGCGTTCACCGCGCTGGTGGGAGGGGTTGTACCCGCCCTCCTCGTAGCGCAGCGTGATGCCGGCCTGGGCCGCGAGGCGCTCGACCGCCTCCGAGAAGGAGAGGTGGTCGACCTTCATCACGAACGTGATGGTGTCGCCGCCCTCCTGGCAGCCGAAGCAGTGGAAGAGGCCCTTGCCCGGGCTGACCTGGAAGGACGGTGACTTCTCGTCGTGGAAGGGGCAGAGTCCCTTCAGGTTGCCGCCGCCCGCGTTGCGCAGCTGGAGGTACTCGGACACGACGGCGTCGATCGGGACCGCGTCCCGTACCGCCTTCACGTCCTCGTCGTTGATCCGTCCTGCCACGTGGTGATTCTACGGGGCCGGACTGACACTCCTGGGGCGTGAGGCACCCGGCCGGGGCTCCCGGGGGTCCCCTCCTGGGGAATTGCGGCACGGGGACGGACTGACTCCTATGAGGTGAGGCTTTCGAGCGGAATACGCGGGTCCGCCAAGGCCTCGGTGTCCACCTGGGCCCGGGAGCGGATCAGCCGCTGGACGGGGTCCGTGACATCCCAGACATTCACGTTCATCCCGGCGAGCACCCTGCCCTCCTTCACCCAGAACGCGATGAACTGCCGTTTGCCCGCGTCCCCCCGGATCACCACCTGGTCGTACGACCCCGGTGGCGCCCACCCGCTGTACTCCATCCCCAGGTCGTACTGGTCGGAGAAGAAGTAGGGCACGCGGTCGTACTTCACCTCGCGGCCGAGCATGGAGCGGGCGGCCGCCGGGCCGCCGTTCAGCGCGTTGGCCCAGTGCTCCACGCGCAGCCGGGAGCCGAAGAGGGCGTGGTGGAAGGAGGCGACGTCGCCGGCCGCGTAGATGTCGGGGTCGGAGGTGCGCAGCTGTTCGTCGACCACGATGCCGCCGCCGTGCGCCCGGTCGGCGATCCGAAGGCCGGCGGCCTCCGCGAGAGCGACCCGCGGGGCCGCGCCGATCGCGGCCAGGACGTCGTGGGCCGGATGTTCCTCGCCGTCGTCCGTGCGGGCGGCCAGGACCATGCCGTCCTGCCCGATGATCTCCGTCAGCCTGGTGCCGAAGTGGAAGCGGACTCCGTGCTCGCGGTGCAGCTCGGCGAAGAGCTGCCCGATCTCGGGGCCCAGCACTCCGTGCAACGGGGTCGGCGAGGACTGGACGACGGTGACCTCCGCGCCGTACTCGCGGGCCGCCGCCGCCACCTCCAGGCCGATCCAGCCGGCGCCCGCGATCACGAGGTGCCCGTTGTCCCGGCCGAGCGCGGCGAGTACGCCCTTGAGCCGTTCGGCGTGGGCGAGGCGGCGCAGGTGGTGGACGCCTGCGAGGCCGGTGCCGGGGATGTCGAGGCGGCGGGGCTCCGCGCCGGTGGCCAGAAGCAGCTTGTCGTAGTGGACGAGGGTGCCGTCGTCACCGAAGTGGACCGTCTTCGCGGCGCGGTCGATCCGGTCGACGGTCTGGCCGAGGTGCAGTTCGATGTCGTTCTGCGCGTACCAGGCCGGCTCGTGCACGAAGACGCTGTCGCGCTCCTCCTTGCCCAGCAGGTAGCCCTTGGACAGCGGCGGGCGTTCGTAGGGGTGGTCGCGTTCGTCGCAGATCAGTATCACCCGGCCGGTGAAGCCCTCCGCCCGGAGCGTCTCGGCCGCCTTGGCGCCGGCCAGGCCTCCTCCGACGATGACGAACGTCTGATCCGCGTCGACCACTTGATGCCTCCTGCCAGGGGTCCGGGGGGTGTCCCCCGGATAACACTGCGGGTGCCGCCACATGAGCGTCCCGCACTGAGCGTGATGCGGGAAGGGGTAGTGGCCCGATCAGGCCACGGAGGGTCACATTCTTCTCACCGGCGTCCCGTCAGTCTCGCGTGCAACGAGCGGGCGGAGGCGTCGGTGAGGGAGGCGATCTGGTCGACGATCACCCGCTTGCGGGCGTGGTCGTCGCCGGCCGCGTCGAAGAGCGAGCGGAACTGCGGGTCCAGGCCGTCGGGGGCGCGGGCGGTGAGCGCCTCGGCGAGTTCGGCGACGACGATCCGCTGGTCGGCGCGGAGCCGCTCCTGTTCGGCTCGCCGCATCACGTACTGGTCGGCCACCGCCTTGAGGACCGCGCACTCCATGCGGGCGGAGCGCGGTACGACGAGTTCGGCGCCGTACCGGGTGAGCCGGCCGCTGCCGTACGCCTCCCGCGTGGCGCCCTCGGCGGCCAGGCAGAAGCGGCCGATGAGCTGGCTGGTGGCGTCCTTCAGGCGGGCCTGGGCGGCCGCCGTGCCGTCGTACCCGTGCGGCCACCACTCCTGGTCCAGGAGCCGGTCCAGGGCCTCGGCGAGTTCGGCGGGGTCGGTGTCCGCGGGCACGTACCGGCCGATGGCGACCGCGAACACCTCCTGCCGTTCCCCTTCGGCCTGCAGGCAGTCCGGGTCGATGTGGCCGGCGTGCAGGCCGTCCTCGACGTCGTGCACCGAGTACGCCACGTCGTCCGCCCAGTCCATGACCTGGGCCTCGAAGCACGTGCGCGTGCCGGGGGCCTCCTTGCGCACCCAGTCGAAGACCGGCCGGTCGTCCTCGTACACCCCGAACTTGCCGGACGCCGGGTCGGTGGGGTGGGCGCCGCGCGGCCAGGGGTACTTGGTGGCGGCGTCCAGGGCGGCGCGGGTGAGGTTGAGGCCGACGGAGCCCCGGGCGGTGAAGCGCTTGGGCTCGATGCGGGTGAGGAGCCTGAGGGACTGGGCGTTGCCCTCGAAACCGCCGCAGTCGTCGGCGAACTCGTTCAGGGCCTGTTCGCCGTTGTGCCCGAAGGGCGGGTGGCCCAGGTCGTGGGAGAGGCAGGCCGCCTCGACCAGGTCGGGGTCACAGCCCAGGGCCGCGCCGAGCTCCCGGCCTACCTGAGCGCACTCCAGGGAGTGGGTGAGGCGGGTGCGGGGGCTGGCGTCCCAGGCCGCCTGGGTGGGCTCGCCCGGGGTGACCACCTGGGTCTTGCCGGCGAGCCTTCGTAGCGCGGCGGAGTGCAGTACGCGTGCGCGGTCTCGCTGGAAGGCGGTGCGGCCTGGGCGTTTGTCCGGCTCGGGGGCCCAGCGGTCGGCTGACGCCGGGTCGTAGCCGGGCGGGGGTTCGGGGACTGCCATGAATCGACAGTAAGCGTCGGCAGTGACAATCGGGCGTTGCCCGGTGCCGGGGGGTCTGCCCGCACCCCTGCTTTCAAGCCGACGCCAGTGCCGGTTCCGTCGTCACCGGGGTTGCCATCGTCTGGTCGTAGCGGTGCAGGATCAGGCGGGCCATCGCCGGGTGGGCGCCCAGGGGGGCCGAGGCGATCCAGGGGGCCGCCTCGGCGCACTCGGTGGCGAAGCGGCCGGGGGCGGTGAAGCAGGAGGCGACGGCCACCCGGTGGCGGCCCCGGGCGGCAAGGGCGCGTACGGCCGTGGCTACGGTCGGCGTCGCGGCGGAGGCGTAGGCGGGGACGACGGGGACGCCGAGGCGGTCGGCGAGGAGCCGGGCCGTGCGGCGGGTGTCGGTCGCGGAGTCGGGGTCGCGGGAGCCGGCGGCGGCGAGGACGACGCCGCTCACCCGGCGGGTGGCCTCGTCCGGTCCCGTGCGCCAGCCGGCCTCCACCAGGCGGTCGTACAGGGTCTCCACCAGGAGGGGGTGCGGGCCGAGCGGTGCGGCCACACGCGTGCGTGCGGTCGCGGCGGCCGCCATCTCGGGGATGTCCTGCTTGACGTGGTAGCCGCGGGTGAGCAGCAGCGGTACGAGTACGGCCGGGCCGTCGCCGAGGGCGGCGAGGGTGTCGGGCAGCAGGGGCGCGTTCAGCTCGATGTGGCCAAGGTGCACGGGCAGGCCGGGGCGCAGTTCCCGTACCCGCTCCATGAGGGCGCGCACGGTGTTCAGCGCGCGCGGGTCTCGGCTGCCGTGCGCCACGCAGACCAGGGCGGGCGGGCCGGGGCGGCGCCTGCCGTCCAGCGAGACGAGACTGAGCTGGCTGGCGAGCTGGCTGCTGATGCTGGTCATGATGTGCGCCGTGCTGTCGAGGTGGATGCGGGACTCGTCGCGAGGAGGGTTCGACGCCGTCATGCATGGATCCTCGCGGCAGGAGGTTGCGCCGCCGTTGCACGGTCGTGTCGGTTATTTTTTCCGGGGCTTCACGGCGGGGGCGCCGGTCGTGTGAGATGCCGGCCGGGTGAGCCGTACCTCACACGTACGGGCGAACCGGATCACCGCGCCCCGCGTCCTCCTCCTCGAAACCGACAGGGGGACCGTATGAAGATCCGTCGACCGCGGCTGCCGCGCACCCGCGCGGGCCGGCGCCGGCTGGTGCAGGCCGTGGTGGCCGGGTGCGTGCTGGCGCTGCTTCCGGCGACCTGGCTGTTCGTGTCGACGGCCGACCGGCTGCGGGACACGGCGGACGTGCCGCGCACCGAGGTCGCCGTCGTCTTCGGGGCGGGGCTGTGGGACGGCGAGCCGTCGCCGTACCTCGCGCACCGGCTGGACGCGGCGGTGAAGCTGTACCGCGCGGGCCGGGTGAGGGTGGTCCTGGTCACCGGCGACAACAGCCGGAAGGACTACGACGAGCCGGACGCCATGCGCGCGTACCTGACCAGGCGGGGCGTCCCCGGCTCCCGCGTCGTCAGGGACTACGCCGGCTTCGACACCTGGGACTCCTGCGTCCGCGCGAAGAAGATCTTCGGCGTCGACCGGGCCGTCCTGGTCAGCCAGGGCTTCCACATCCGCCGCGCGGTCGCCCTCTGCCAGGCGGCCGGCATCGACTCCTACGGCGTCGGCGTCGACGCCAAGCACGACGTCACCTGGTACTACGGTGGCACCCGCGAGGTCTTCGCGGCGGGCAAGGCAGCCCTGGACGCCGTGTTCAAGCCGGATCCCCGCTTCCTCGGGCCGAAGGAGACGGGGGTGACCCGGGCCCTGGCGAGCGGCCGGTGAGGCGCCTCACGGCGGCCGGACGGCGGCGGGGAGGTCACCGTCCCGGCCGTGTAACAGGGGACTGTCACGGCACGTAACACGTATGAAGCACGCTGGGCACTATGAAGACCACCTCGACGCCCACCCACTGCCCGTACTGCGCCCTGCAGTGCGGGATGAACGTGTCGCCCGCGCCGGGAGGGGGCGTCGAGGTGACCGAGCGGCCGGACTTCCCGGTGAACCGGGGAGCGCTGTGCGGCAAGGGACGGACGGCCCCGGTGCTGCTGTCCTCCGGGGTGCGGCTGACCTCGCCGTTGGTGCGGTCCGGGGGTGAGCTGGTGCCCGCCTCCTGGGAGGAGGCGCTCGACCGGATCGCCGGAGCGCTGTCCGGCGCGCGGGAGCGGTTCGGCCGGGACGCCTGCGGCGTCTTCGGCGGGGGCGGGCTGACGAACGAGAAGGCGTACGCGCTCGGCAAGTTCGCGCGCGTGGTGCTGGGCACCTCGCAGATCGACTACAACGGCCGCTTCTGCATGTCGTCGGCCGCCGCGGCGGGGACGAAGGCGTTCGGGCTGGACCGGGGGCTGCCGTTCCCTCTTGAGGACATCCCGAAGACGGGCTGCGTGATCCTGGTCGGCTCCAACCTCGCGGAGACCATGCCGCCGTCGCTGCGCTTCTTCAGCGAACTGCGCGACAACGGCGGCACGCTGATCGTCATCGACCCGCGCCGCACGAAGACCGCCGAGCAGGCCGACCTGCACCTCGCGCCCCGCCCCGGCACCGATCTAGCGCTGGCGCTGGGCCTGCTGCACCTGGTGGTGGCCGAGGGCCGCACCGACGAGGACTACATCCGCGAGCGCACGGTCGGCTGGGAAGAGGCCCGGGCGGCGGCGATGGCGCACTGGCCGGAGTACGTGGAGCGGATCACGGGGGTGTCCGTTCCCCAGCTCCGGGAAGCGGTTCGGATGTTCTGCGAGCCGGAGAACGCGATGGTGCTCACCGCGCGCGGGCCCGAGCAGCAGTCCAAGGGCACCGACACGGTGGGCGCCTGGATCAACCTGTGCCTGGCCACCGGCCGCGCGGGCCGCCCGCTGTCCGGGTACGGCTGCCTGACCGGGCAGGGCAACGGACAGGGCGGACGCGAACACGGCCAGAAGGCCGACCAGTTGCCCGGCTACCGCAAGCTGACCGACCCGGCCGCGCGGCGGCACGTGGCCGAGGTGTGGGGCGTGGACCCCGACTCGCTGCCGGGGCCGGGGCGCAGCGCGTACGAGTTGCTGGACGCGCTCGGTACGGACATCAAGACGCTGCTGCTGATGGGCTCCAACCCGGTGGTGTCCGCACCGCGCGCCGCGCACGTGGAGGAGCGGCTGCGGTCGCTGGACTTCCTCGCCGTGGCGGACGTCGTGCTGTCGGAGACGGCGGCGCTCGCGGACGTCGTCCTGCCGGTCACCCAGTGGGCCGAGGAGACCGGCACGACCACCAACCTGGAGGGCCGCGTGCTCCTGCGGCGCCAGGCGGTCACCCCGCCCGACGGCATCCGCAGCGACCTGGAGGTGCTGCACGGGCTCGCCGCCCGGCTGGGCGTGGAGAAGGGCTTCCCGACCGACCCCGAGGAGGTCTTCGAGGAGCTGCGCCGGGCCAGCGCGGGCGGGCCCGCCGACTACTCGGGGATCACGTATCGGCGGCTGGCGGAGGAGAACGGGGTGTTCTGGCCGTGCCCGGAGGTGGCGGACGGGACGGAGCCGGCGGAGGTGATCGGCGAGGGCGAGGACGCGTCGCTGGACGCCGGCCCAGACGATCCGGCCCGGGACGAGAGTGTGGCCACCGCCCACCCCGGTACCCCCCGCCTCTTCCTCGACCGCTTCGCCACCGACGACGGCCGTGCCCGGTTCGTCGCCGTGACGCACCGGGGGCTGGCCGAGGAGCCGGACGAGGAGTACCCGCTGCTGCTGACGACCGGCCGGGTGGTGTCCCAGTACCAGTCCGGTGCCCAGACCCGTCGCGTGCCGGAGCTGAACGCCGCCGCGCCCGGCCCGTTCGTGGAGCTGCACCCGCGGCTGGCGGCGCGGCTCGGGGCGGCCGAGGGCGACCCGTTGGCCGTGGTCTCGCGGCGGGGGCGGGCGGTGGCGCCGGCCCGTATCACCGCCGGTATCCGCCCCGACACCGTGTTCATGCCGTTCCACTGGCCCGGCGAGGGCCGCGCCAACACGCTCACCAACCCCGCCCTGGACCCGACCTCGCGGATGCCGGAGTTCAAGGCGTGCGCGGTCCGGGTGGAGGCGGTGCGCTCGTAGGGGCGGGTGGGCAGGGGGCCGCCATGACCGATGGCATGTCCGATGGCGAAGTCCTCCGCCGGGGCCACCGCGCGCCCACCGTCGGTGTCGGCCTGGGCCGCGGGGGCGGTGCGGGCGTACCCGCGGCCGGAGTTCACCGACGCGGAGACCGGCTTCACGGTCGGTACGGCGCTGCTGGGGCGGATCCATCTCTCCGGTCACCTTGACCGCATGACGAATCGCCGACTGGGCCTAGTAGGGCTTGGTCAGTTTCACTCGTGAGTGGCATGTCTGTTGGGCTGTGGGTGTCGTTGTGGTGGTGTGACACCTGGGGAGATGGCCGAG
>NZ_JBITDA010000049.1:0-32150 GCF_044453765.1 Streptomyces sp. NPDC051636
GGTACTGCAGGGGGGACCCTGTGGGAGAGTAGGACACCGCCGAACAATCATTGAGAAAACCCCCGCACCCTCCGGTGCGGGGGTTTTCTGCGTTTAGGGTCTCACCATGCGCTACGACCTGATCATCTTCGACAACGACGGCGTCCTCGTCGACAGCGAGCCGATCTCCAACCGGCTGCTGGCCGCCTGCCTGACCGAGCTCGGGCACCCGACCTCGTACGAGGAATCCATCCGCGACTACATGGGCTCCGCGATGCACCGGATCCACGAGCTGGTCCTGGAGCGCACGGGCCAGCGGCTGCCCAAGGACTTCGACGACGTCTTCCACGGCCGGGTGTTCGCCGCGTTCGAGCGGGAGTTGAAGCCGGTGGCGGGAGTGAGTGACGTACTGCAGAAGCTGGCCGCGGACGGGGTGCCGTACTGCGTGGCCTCGTCGGGGAGTCATGAGCGGATCCGGGTGGGGCATCGGACGACGGGGCTCGACCGGTGGTTCGAGGAGTCGCGCATCTTCAGTTCGCAGGATGTGGGGCGGGGCAAGCCGGCGCCGGATCTGTTCCTGTACGCGGCCGAGCGGATGGGGGTGGCGCCGGAGCGGTGTGTGGTCGTCGAGGACAGTCCGCTGGGCGTCCAGGCGGCCGTGGCGGCCGGGATGGACGTGTACGGGTTCACCGCCATGACGCCCGCCGCCAGGCTCGCCGCCGCCGGTCAACTCTTCTCGGACATGGGGGATTTGCCTGACCTGCTGATATGACCCAGGGCTCGGGGCCGCGCTGACACTGACGGCGCGGTCAGCAGCACGGTTGCGATCGGCATCCTGGTCTCCGTGGCGCTCGGGAAGCCGGTGATGACCGCGGGCCTCAGGCCCTTCCTGGTGAAGGGCGACGCGGCCAAGCAGGCCGCCTGGGAGCGGCCGGCGGGCGGGGCCGCGCCCGGGTCGGCGGCCTTCCGGGGCAGGGAGCGAGTGTTCTCCCTGACCTGGCGTGTGGCGCTGCTCGGTGAGTGCGTCGCGCGGGTCGTGGGCGCGTACACCATCCCCGTGGACACCATGGTCTGGCTCGGCGGGGTCTTCGTGATCGGTGCGATAGCGCTCGGGACGGTGTTCAGCGGTGGCCTCGCCGCCCGGCCCATGGAACGTCTGATCGCCGCCGAGCTGGAGACGGCGGACGCCCCGAAGCCCGCGGTCGCCATCGCCGCGTAGGCGGCAGGCAGAGCGGGCCGGAAAAGCTGAGGGAAGTTCATCTTTGGCTGGATCTACCGACAAGTAGCCCGGGGCCCTACGCTCGCCGCCATGACAGATGTGCTGCGGCGCGGTAGAGCCTCGCTGGCGTTCGGCTTCTTCGCTCAGGGCGCCACCTTCGCGCTGCTGGTGACACGCATCCCGGCCATCCAGGACCGGTACGGCGTCTCCGACGGCCTGCTGCCGGTCTTCCTGGCCGCCGTGCCGATCCTCGCCGGGGTCGGCAGCGTGACCACCGAGCAACTGGTGAAGCGGATCCGGCCCAGCCGGCTGCTGCGCTGGTCCCAGCCCGTCGTGCTCCTGGCGCTGCTCGGCGTCGGGGCGGGCGGGCACATGGCCGGGCTGGGCGTGGCGCTCGGCGTGTTCGGGCTGGCCGTGGGCGCGCTGGACGCCTCGATGAACATGCTCGGGGTGAGCCTGCAGCGGACGTACGGGCGCAGCATCATGCTCAGCTTCCACGCCGCCTACAGCCTGGGCGGGATCCTGGGGGCGTCGCTGGCCTGGGCGGGGGCGCACTGGCATCTGGCGCTGTGGGTGTCGTACCTGCCGGTGGTGGCGGTGCTGCTGCCGGCGGCCCTGGTGGGGAGCCGGTTCTACGCCGACGGGGACACCGCCCCCGCCGAGCAGGGCCACGGCCGGGGCGAGGGCGGGACCCTCGTCTTCAAGCTGCTGCTGCCGCTGTGCCTGGTGATGACCTTCGCGTACATCGGGGACTCGACCGTCTCCAACTGGAGCGCGAAGTATCTGCAGGACACGCTGGGCAGCTCGGAGCAGCTGGCGACCGTTCCGTACAACGTGTACATGGTGACCACGCTGCTGGGCCGGACCATCGGGGACTTCGGGGTACGGCGGTTCGGGGCCGTGGTGGTCGTACGGCTCGGGGCGCTGGTGGCGGCCCTCGGGTTCGCGGTGGTGGCCGGTGCGCCGGGGGAGTGGGCCGGGATGCTCGGGTTCACTCTGCTGGGGCTGGGGCTGTGCGTGCTGGTGCCGCAGACCTTCGCGGCTGCCGGGCGGTTGTTCCCGGGCGCGTCGGACGCGGCCATCGCGCGGCTGAACATCTTCAACTACGTGGGTTTCCTGGTCGGTTCGCCCTTGGTGGGGGCGCTGGGGGACGCCTGGAACTACCGCGGGGCGATGCTCGTGCCGATGGTGTTGGTGCTGGTGACGTTGGTGTACGCCAGGTCGTTCGCTGCTCAACCGGACCGATACGGTGGCGGGCATGAGCGGCCGCGCACAGCTGATGTGGGACGAGGCAGTAACGGGTTATGACTTCGGCCCGGACCATCCGATGGATCCGGTCCGGCTGGAGCTGACCCGGCAACTGGTGGGTGCCTTCGGGCTCGACCGGGAGATGGAGGTCGTCGCGGCGAAACCGGCCGGGGAGTCGACGCTGCGGCTGGTCCACCGGCAGGACTACATCGAGGCGGTGAAGGCCGCGTCGGCGGATCCCCGGTCGGCGGACGGGGCGTACGGGCTGGGGACGATGGACGATCCCGCCTTCGCCGGGATGCATGAGGTGTCGGCTCTCATCGCCGGGCAGTCGGTGGGGGCCGCGGAGGCTGTGTGGCGCGGGGACGCGGCGCACGCGGTGAACTTCGCGGGCGGGCTGCACCATGCGATGCCCGGGGGCGCGTCGGGGTTCTGCATCTACAACGACGCCGCGCTGGCGATCGCCCGGTTGCTGGAGTTGGGGGCGGAGCGGGTCGCGTACGTGGACGTCGACGTGCATCACGGGGACGGGGTGCAGGCGGCGTTCTGGGACGATCCGCGGGTTCTGACGATCTCGCTGCACGAGCATCCCCGTACCCTGTTCCCGCAGACGGGGTGGCCGGAGGAGACCGGTGGGGCGGGGACGGCGGAGGGGTCGGCGGTGAACGTCGCGCTGCCGGCGGGGACCGGGGACGCGGGGTGGTTGCGGGCGTTTCACGCGGTGGTGCCGGAGCTGATCGCTGATTTCCGGCCGCAGGTGCTGGTGACACAGCACGGGGCGGACACGCACTTCGAGGATCCGCTCGCTCATCTCGCGGTGTCGCTGGACGCGCAGCGGGCTGTGCAGGTGGCGTGCCATGAGCTGGCGCACGAGTACGCCGGGGGGAAGTGGGTCGCGCTGGGTGGGGGCGGGTACGCGGTGGTGGATGTGGTGCCGCGGTCGTGGACGCATCTGGTGGGGGTGGCGGCGGGGCGGGAGATCGCGCCCGAGGCGGTGATTCCTGACGGGTGGCGGCAGGAAGTCTTCGCTCGTACGCGGCAGTTGGCGCCGGCGCGGATGAGTGATGGGCGGTGGCCGGTGGAGTGGGCCTCCTGGGAGGCGGGGTACGACCCGGCGGACCGGTTGGACCAGGCGGTGCTGGCCACGCGGCGGGCGGTGTTTCCGCTGCGGGGGCTGCTGGCGTAGGGCGCTGGTGCGGGCGGCTGGGTTTTTCGCCGCCGCCGCCGTCCCCAGGGGCTGCCGCCCCTTCGACCCCGCTCCTGGGGGCTGCGCCCCCAGACCTCCTTCGGCCAACGGCCTCGTCCCCGGGGGGCACCCCCGGACAGGCTGGATCAGCGAACCGTTACGCCAACCGTGCGGTCTTCCCCCGTTTCCCCCACCCCCGCACCCCCCGTCCGTCACCATCGCTCCCGTGTTGAGCACCGGTGCACTCCGTGCGCATCTGCTGGCTGCCCGGCTTGCCGGGATCGTGGCGACCTCGAGGGAGGACAGCCTGCGCAGTTATCGGCTCTTCGCTGCTCGTGATCCCCGGGTGACGATCGGGATCGATCCGGAGTGGTCGTGGGGCGAGCGGGATCTGATCGCGTTGATGGCGGACAAGTGTGGGGTTTCGGCCGATCCGGCGCACATTTCAGGGCATGATGTGATCGACCCTGAGCGGACGCTGGCCGCGCTGGACGCCTTCGCGGAGCGGGTGGAGGCGGTCGCCCGGCGTCGGGGTCCGGTGCTGCTGGGTACCGGGCACCCCCATCGGCTGCTCGGTTTCTACGCCGCTCTGGCGGACGCCCTGTCGGCGGCGGGATGTGAGGTCCTCACACCGGCGCAGGGTCGCCGTGTCGACATAACGACCCGGTTCGGCCTACGCACGTACAACCTTGAGTACGTACGGGGCGTCGCGTTGATGCGAGACCCCGCAGCTGAACGCCCCGGTTGTGAGCCCGGCGCACACACGCACTCGCCGCTCCCGGTGCGGACCGCGCTGGCGGCCGCGGCCGAGGCCGGCGGCCCGCTGCCGAAGCTGGTGATCGGGGACCACGGCTGGGTCTGCGGAGCAGGTCAGCTGGGGTTTGAGGCCATCGGGCTGGCCGACACGGACGACCCGGCGCTGTTCGTGGGGGAGGCGGAGGGCTCGGTGTCGGTCACCGTTCCCCTTGATGACGCCGTGCGGTCTCCTTACTACCGTCCGCTTACCCGCTACGTACTCGATCGAGCGTGTCTGTCACAGTAGGCCGCCGATGGGTGCACCTCTTCCCCACTCGCATCACCCGCCCCTACATTGGGGAGTGAGCACGCAACGACGAAGAGTCACCGGAAGGGGAAGCCGGTGGCCGTCGAGTGCGGAAGGTTCAGGTGTGTCATGGCTGCAGCTGGCGAGAGGCCTCTGAACGAGGTTCAGTTCCTTACCGTGGCGGAAGTCGCCTCGGTGATGCGAGTGTCGAAGATGACCGTGTACCGGCTGGTGCACAGCGGTCATCTGCCCGCGATCCGGGTCGGGAGGTCCTTCCGCGTCCCGGAACAAGCGGTACACGAGTACCTTCGCGAGAGCTATGTGGGGGTGGAAACCGCCTGACGGCGACCGCCGGAGAACCCTCCGGAACCCCTCGATTACGACCTCAGCGCTCGGGCGGGTAGGCTAGCCCCTCGTAGGTCGTATGGGCCCATGGCGCCCAACACCGAGTGATGAGAAGTGAGCGAGGGTAGTCGTGGGCTCTGTTATCAAGAAGCGGCGCAAGCGGATGGCCAAGAAGAAGCACCGCAAGCTGCTCAAGCGCACGCGCGTTCAGCGTCGCAACAAGAAGTAAGCGGCGCCGAGAGCGTGGCTTCGTGGCCCCCCACCGCAAACCGGTGGGGGGCCACAGTCATATTCCGAAGGGGGAATTCCGTCACCTCGCGCGTCCGGCGGTCATCACAGCGCAACAACAACCCGCTAAGTTGGCCGCACACGGGGAACGCGGGCTGGGACGACGAGGTCTGGAAGGAAGGCGCTGATCTTGGGGAAGGTCGTGCTCGTGACCGGAGTGGCCCGTCAACTGGGGGGCCGTTTCGTACGACGGATCCAGCGTGACCCGGAGGTCGACCGGGTCGTCGCCGTGGACGCGGTACAGCCCGAGCACCACCTGGGCGGCGCGGACTTCATCCAGGCCGACATCCGGCAGTCCACCATCGCGCGGGTGCTCGCCGAGACGGGCGCCGACACGGTCGTCCACATGGACGTGACCGCCATGGCGCTGGGCACCGGCAGCCGGACCACGGTCAAGGAGACCAACGTCATCGGCACCATGCAGCTGCTCGGCGCCTGCCAGAAGTCCCCGACGGTCAAGCGGCTGGTGGTGAAGTCCAGCACGAACGTGTACGGGTCCGCCTCCCGCGACCCGGCGGTGTTCACCGAGACCACCCCCGCCAAGTCCCTGCCCAGCGGCGGCTTCGCCAAGGACGTCTGCGAGGTGGAGGGATACGTACGGGGCTTCGCGCGCCGGCGGCCGGACGTCGCCGTGTGCGTGCTGAGGTTCGCCAACATCCTGGGGCCGACCGCGGACACCCCCCTCGCCTCGTACTTCTCGCTGCCCGTCCTGCCGACCGTGTTCGGCTACGACCCCCGGCTGCAGTTCGCGCACGAGGACGACGTGATCGAGGTCCTCAGGATCGCCTCGCACGAGCCGCGCCGCGGCACGCTCAACAGCGGCACCTTCAACATCGCCGGCGACGGCGTCCTGTTGCTCTCGCAGTGCTCCAGGAGGCTCGGCCGCCCCACGGTTCCGCTGCTGCTGCCCGCGGTCACCTGGGCCGGCTCCCTGGTGCGTACGCTGGGAATGACGGACTTCTCGCCCGAGCAGATCCGGCTGCTCACCCACGGGCGGGTGGTGGCGACGGACCAGATGCGCGAGACGCTCGGATTCCAGCCGAAGTACACGACCGCGGAGACGTTCGCGGACTTCGCCCGCAGCCACGGCCCCGGGCTGCTGCCGCCGGAGGCCCTCGCGGGGGCCGTCGACCGGATCGCCGCGCTGTCCCTGAAGGGCAGCGGCCACCTCCCGACGCAGAGCGCCAACTGAGGAGCGCAGCAACGATGGCGGACGCCAAGGTCATTCCGTTCGACGACGACCGGTCCCGCGGGGGCGCCGTACAGCGGCCGCCGCGGCGCCGGAGCGCGGGGAGCCGGCTGGGGAACGGCGAGCAAGGCGTGGTCCGCGAGGTCCAGCCCCTGCCCAACCGGGCGGCCACGCAGGATGATGTCCCCGTGATCGGTCAGGAACAGCCGCTCGAGAAACCGAAGGACGACGGCGGCGACGGCGGCCTGGAGCGGCGCGTCGCGAGCGGCCTGGCCTTCCTGCGCCGCCGGCTCACCGGGGACTACGAGGTCGACGACTTCGGCTACGACGAGGAGCTCACCGACCAGGTCCTGATGTCCCTGCTGCGCCCGGTGTACGAGAAGTACTTCCGGGTCGAGGTGAAGGGCGTGGAGAACATCCCGGCCGAGGGCGGCGCGCTGATCGTCGCCAACCACTCCGGGACGCTGCCGCTGGACGGCCTGATGATGCAGGTCGCCGTGCACGACCACCATCCGGCGAACCGGCACCTGCGGCTGCTGGCCGCCGACCTGGTCTTCGTGCTGCCGGTGGTCAACGAGCTCGCCCGCAAACTGGGCCACACCCTGGCGTGCGCGGAGGACGCGGAGGGGCTCCTGGGGCAGGGCGAGCTGGTCGGGGTGATGCCGGAGGGCTTCAAGGGCATCGGGAAGCCCTTCAGCGAGCGCTACAAGCTCCAGCGCTTCGGCCGGGGCGGTTTCGTCTCCACGGCCCTGCGCAAGGGCGCTCCGATCATCCCCTGCTCGATCGTCGGGGCGGAGGAGATCTACCCGATGCTCGGCAACGCCAAGACCCTCGCCCGCCTGCTGGGCTTCCCGTACTTCCCGCTGACGCCCACCTTCCCGTGGCTGGGCCCGCTGGGCGCGATCCCGCTGCCGACGAAGTGGACGATCCAATTCGGCGAGCCGATCCCCACGGACGGCTACCCGCCGGAGGCCGCCGAGGACCCGATGCTGATGTTCAACCTGACCGACCAGGTCAGAGAACAGATCCAGCACACGCTGTACAAACTGTTGGTGCAGCGGCGGTCGGTGTTCTTCTAGCCGTGCCGGTACGACGTGGGGGCGCCCCTCCTGAGAGGGGCGCCCCCATTGACGTACTGCCGCGTACCGCTAGTCCGTGTCGTCCTCGTCGATGCCCAGGCGGGGCAGCAGGCCCGGCAGGAGGGGTGGGACGGTGACGTCCGGCATGGTGGTCGGGCCCTTGGTGGTGGACGGGGAGACGGCGCTGCCGCTGCTCTTCGGTGGGTCGAGCAGGCCGCCCGTGCTGCCGCCGATCAGGCCGTCGCTGTCGCTGCCGGACGCGGAGCCGCTGGGGCTGCCGCTGCTCGACCGGCGGCCGGAGGCGGAGCCGTCGCCGGGGCTGGGCGTGGTCGACCGGTGGGCGCCGGAGGAGCCGGTGGGTGCCGCGCCGGAGCCCCGGCGCTTGCCGTCGCCGGGTGCGGAGGGCTGCTGCGGGAGCAGGGACTGCAGCGGGGCGACCTCTTCGTCTATGGCGTCGAACACCGACGAGACCTGCTCACTGACGTCCCCGAGCTGGACGGGCAGCTTGTCGCGGAGCGCACCCCAGGCCTCGCGGTGGGACCGCGAGAAGGCGGAGAGGGCCTGGATGGGGCCCAGGGACTCGGGGTCGCGCTCGAACGCCGCGTGCAGCAGGCGGTGGCCCTCGGAGACGTCGTGCCGCATGCCGGACAGGGTGCGGCGGATCTCGCCGATGGACTCGTGGTCGAGGTGGCCGCCGCGGCCGCGCTCCATCAGCCGCCGGGCCTCACCGAGCCGGGTCGAGGCCTGGTCGAGGTAGGTCTCGCCGCGTTCGTTGTCCCCGTCGGTCAGGTAGTTGAGCTTGAAGTCCTCGATGCCGCGCTTGAGGCCGTACAGCGAGTCGCCGGGCAGGGCGTCGGAACTCGCGGCGGCGACTCCGCCGAACGCCCCCGCAGCCACGCCGACGCTGAGCCCGCCGGCGGCGAGTCCCTTGGTCAGCCGTGAACGCGGTCGCAACTTCCCCAGCGGGCTCGCCCGGTGGCCGCGCGCCCGGTGGGACCGTTGCCCGGGCACCGAAGGGTCCGCCGCCTCGCCCGCGGCGCCCTCCCGCAGCATGGCCTCCATCGCGGCCACCAGCTGAGCCCGCTGGACGACCTTGACGTCGGGGTCGAGCTGCGGCTTGGGCAGTGCGCCGAGATGTCCCGCGAGGGCCAGGAACCGGCCCTGCTCGGTCTGTTCCGCGGCGGCCGGGGCCGGCTGGGCCGGCCCTTCGGTCTGCTCGGCCGCCGTTTCCCGGTCGGACTGCTCCTCCAGGGCCTGGGCGAAGGCGTTCGCCCGCCGGTGCGCCGATACGTTCGCGATCACTGGCGGCACCTCCTCTCGTCATGACGGTCGACTCCCCAGGGGGTCCTGAGGGTTGCACGCCCTCGATCAATCCACACGATCGAGTGATCAGGGTCGACCAGGACGTGACCACAGGGAGCCTGTATCCCGCACAACGACTGGCGCGGCACTTGGGTTACGGACGGCGAATGGTCGGTTCAGAAAGACAACGGTCCTTCACGCAACGTGAGTTGAGTGTCGCCCACCGTGTCCGCGCGGTGACCGTCGTCAGCGCGCGTCGTCCGGGAGGAGCCGGGCGAGCGTGCGCACGGCCCGGTACTGGAGGGTCTTGATGGCGCCCTCGTTCTTGCCCATCACGCGGGCGGTCTCGGCGACGGAGAGGCCCTGGAGGAAGCGGAGGGTCACGCACTCCTGCTGCTGCGGGTTGAGCCGTCGTACGGCGTCCAGGAGGGCGGCGTTGGAGAGGGACTCCAGGACGGAGTCCTCGGGGGAGCGCTCGACCTCGTTGGCGTCGAGCATCTCGCCGGTGGTGACCTCGAGGCGGAAGCGGCTGGACTTGAAGTGGTCGGCGACGAGGTTGCGGGCGATGGTGACGAGCCAGGCGCCGAAGTCGCGGCCCTGCCAGGTGAAGGTGCCGATCCGGCGCAGGGCGCGCAGAAAGGTCTCGCTGGTGAGGTCCTCGGCGGTGGCCCGGCCGCCCACCCGGTAGTAGATGTACCGGTAGACCGTGTCGCTGTACTGGTCGTAGAGCCGGCCGAAGGCGTCGGCCTCGCCGGCCTGGGCGCGCTCCACGAGGTCCATCATCCGGGCGCTGTCGCTGTCCGCGGCCGGCCGGCGTGCCGTGGCCGGACCGGACGCGCGCCCTCGTCTGCCGACCGCCCGCCCGTCACCCGACCGCCGCCCCTCAACGACGGCGCTGCGCGCCGGCACCTGTTCCATGCCATCGGCGAGTGCGTAGCACGGGCCTACGGGCGTGGCGGTGGCGAAGGCGGGGACGGCGTACGCGGGGACGAAGCCGCGCAACGTCGCTTTGACCGACGCGACTGTCGCGCGCAGCGTAGCCAGGCCCGAGGCGTCAACCCCGATGTGTGGGTACACGGGACTCCCAGAGGCAGAGCTTCCATCACGTGCAGTGCGGGACCGTTCACCCGCCGTAGCGACGGAGGGGTACCGGTTTGCGTCCCAGGAGAATAACGCTTCGTACAGGCACTGCTACGCCCAGTTGCTCAAGTCATCGATTACGTCGCTTCCGTAACCGTTTGACGCCTCTTCAGGTGCCGCAGGGTGATCGCTTGGTGATCGAAAAAGTTCGAGTTCCGGCGAAGTGGGGGACGTGTCGGGTGCCGGGAGGGGCAATCACCGACGGCGCCGGTGCAGGGCGATCGCCGCCGCCGTGCCGCCGGCCACCGCGCCCACGCCCGCCGCCGCGGGGATGCCGACCTTCGCCGCCTTGCGGCCGGTGCGGTAGTCCCGCAGGCGCCAGTCCTTGTCGCGGGCGTGCCTGCGCAGCTTGGCGTCCGGGTTGATGGCGTACGGGTGACCGACCAGGGAGAGCATCGGGATGTCGTTGTGGGAGTCGCTGTAGGCGGCGCAGCGGGAGAGGTCCAGGCCCTCCGCCGCGGCCAGGGCGCGGACCGCCTCCGCCTTGGCCGGGCCGTGCAGGGGCTCGCCGACCAGCTTGCCGGTGTAGACGCCGTCGACCGACTCCGCGACCGTGCCCAGCGCGCCCGTCAGGCCCAGCCGACGGGCGATGACCTGCGCGATCTCCACCGGGGCCGCCGTGACGAGCCACACCTTCTGGCCCGCGTCCAGGTGGGCCTGGGCCAGCGCGCGGGTGCCGGGCCAGATGCGCTCGGCCATGTACTCGTCGTAGATCTCCTCGCCGATCGACTCCAGCTCGGCGACCCGGTGGCCCTTGACGATCGACAGCGCGGAGTCGCGCGCGTCCTGCATGTGCTCGGGGTCCTCGACCCCGGCCAGCCGGAACCAGGCCTGCTGCCAGGCGAACCTGACCAGGTCGCGGGTCTCGAAGAACTTCCGCTTGTACAGGCCCCGCCCGAAGTGGAACAGCGCGGCGCCCTGCATCACGGTGTTGTCCAGGTCGAAGAACGCGGCGGCCCGGTCGTCGCCGAGCACCGGGAACTCCGGTTCCCGTTCGGCGAGGTCCTGGGCCTCCTGCGAGGACTTGCGCGCAGCCTCCGCCGAGGCCTCGCCTGCCAACACGCTCCGCGCCGTGGCGGAGCGCCTACGGGGAGTGAGCCATCCGAGAGCGGCCATGGCGTGAGCATAGCCATTTTGTTCGGTGGTTCCGGAGTCGTGAGGTTGGAAGGCTGTGAACTCTCCGCGACCGGGCCGTTAAAGAAGCGGGACAATGGCCGACATGAGTCCCCTCTTCCGGCGTAAGGCCGCCCCCCACGACCGGCTCGTGACACTCGTCCGCAAGCCCGGCTGCCATCTGTGCGACGACGCGCAGGCCGTGGTCGAGAAGGTGTGCGGTGATCTCGGTGTCCCCTGGGAACAGAAGGACATCACCCAGGACCCGCGGCTGCACGAGCAGTACTGGGAGCAGATCCCCGTCGTCCTCGTCGACGGCAGGCAGCACACCTTCTGGCGCGTGGACGAGTCGCGCCTGCGCAAGGCGCTGACCGGCTAGTCCAAGTCGCGTGAAAGTCGCCCAGAATCGACGCCGGCTTGGTCTCGGGGGCGGGATTCGCGAGGAGCGTGTGACGGTTTTGCCCCCACCGGAGAAGCGCGTGACCCCGGTCACGTTGGCCGGGCAAATCGGACACCATCTTTGTGCACGCGTTCACAAAGACATAGCCTGCTGTCGACGGGGCGGTCTGGGGACGTGTGACCGCCTGCAGCCCCGCTCTACCCGCAGGAGCACCGTGGCAACTGGCCGAACTCACCGACCGGCGACCCGCAGCCGAGGGATTCCCGAGGCCACCGTCGCCCGGCTTCCGCTGTACCTCCGAGCCCTCACCGCACTGTCGGAGCGCTCGGTGCCCACGGTCTCCTCCGAGGAGCTCGCGGCCGCCGCGGGAGTCAACTCCGCCAAGCTGCGCAAGGACTTCTCCTACCTGGGCTCCTACGGGACGCGCGGTGTCGGTTACGACGTGGAGTACCTCGTCTACCAGATCTCCCGCGAACTCGGCCTGACCCAGGACTGGCCGGTCGTCATCGTCGGCATCGGCAACCTCGGTGCCGCTCTCGCCAACTACGGCGGCTTCGCCTCCCGCGGCTTCCGTGTCGCCGCGCTCATCGACGCCGACCCCGCCATGGCCGGCAAGCCCGTCGCGGGCATCCCCGTGCAGCACACCGACGACCTCGAGAAGATCATCGAGGACAACGGCGTCTCCATCGGCGTGATCGCCACTCCCGCGGGCGCCGCCCAGCAGGTCTGCGACCGCCTGGTCGCCGCCGGCGTCACCTCCATCCTGAACTTCGCGCCGACCGTGCTGTCCGTCCCCGACGGCGTTGACGTGCGCAAGGTCGACCTCTCCATCGAGCTGCAGATCCTCGCCTTCCACGAGCAGCGCAAAGCCGGCGAGGAGACCGCCGCCGGCGACGGCGCGCTGCCCGCCGCCACCGCCCGCGAGGCATCCGCCGACCAGGGGCCCGACGGGGACGTACCCGCCGTGATGCCGGCATGAGTCTCCTCGTCGTCGGACTGAGCCACCGCAGCGCTCCGGTCAGCGTGCTGGAACGCGCCGCGCTCGCCACGGACGCCCAGGCCAAGCTGCTGCAGGACACGGTCGCCGCCGAACCGGCCACCGAGGCCGTCCTGCTCGCCACCTGCAACCGCATCGAGCTGTACGCCGACGTGGACAAGTTCCACGCCGGTGTCGCCGACCTGTCCACGCTGCTCGCCCGGCACAGCGGCGTCGGCCTGGAGGAGCTCACTCCTTACCTCTACGTGCACTACGAGGACCGGGCCGTCCACCACCTCTTCTCGGTGGCCTGCGGCCTGGACTCGATGGTCGTCGGCGAGGGCCAGATCCTCGGCCAGATCAAGGACTCCCTGGCCAGGGCGCAGGACCTGCACACCGCCGGACGCCTGCTCAACGACCTGTTCCAGCAGGCCCTCCGGGTCGGCAAGCGCGCCCACTCCGAGACCGGCATCGACCGCGCCGGCCAGTCCCTGGTCACCTTCGGCCTGGAGCAGCTGGCCCTCGGCACGCAGGTCGACACCTGGGCCCGCGGCAAGAAGGCCCTGGTCATCGGCGCCGGCTCGATGTCCTCCCTGGCCGCGGCCACCCTCGCGCGCGCCGGCGTCGCCGAGATCGTCGTCGCCAACCGCACCCAGGACCGCGCCGAACGCCTCGCCCAGATACTCACCGAGGGCGCCGAGACGGACGTACGGGCCCGCGCGGTACCGATGGACGCCGTCGCCCTGGAGCTGACACGTGCCGACGTCGCCGTCTCCTGTACCGGGGCGACGGGGCTGGTCCTGACGGCCGAGGCGATCGCGAACGCGGTCGAGGGCCGCACCGGCGACCCGGCCGGAGAGGCCGGCGGCAGCGCTCCCACGACGGCGCCCGCGGACGTACGACCCTCCCAGCTCCCGCCCACCAGCCTCGGCACCGACGACGGCTGCCCGCTCGACCTGTCCGCCGTGCAGGGTGCCACCGGCTTCTCCGTGCTGGGGGAGGCCGCCGTCGCCGGCATCGACGCGGCGACGCTGGAGCAGCACGGCGCCTGGGTGGACAACGCCACCGTCGACCGCCGTGAGGCCGCGCGCCGCACCCCCGAGGCCGAAGCCGAGCTGATCACCGCGCTCGCCGCCACGGTCGCCACCGTCGGCCGCATCCCCGAGCGCCGCAAGCCCGAGCCCGTCACCGGGGTCCCGCGCCCGGCGCCCGCACTCTTCCTCCTCGACCTGGCCATGCCCCGCGACATCGACGCGGCCGTGCACCGCCTGGCCGGGGTACGGCTGGTCGACATCGAGTCGCTGGCCGAGGCCTCCGCCGACGTGCCCATGGCCGCCGACGTCGACCAGGTCCGCCGGATCGTCTCCGACGAGGTCGCCGCCTTCGGCGCCGCCCAGCGGGCCGCGCACATCACGCCGACCGTGGTCGCCCTGCGCACCATGGCCGCCGACGTCGTCGCGGGCGAGATCGCCCGGCTCGACGGACGCCTGCCCGACCTGGACGAACGCCAGCGCGGCGAGATCCGCCAGGCCGTGCACCGCGTCGTCGACAAGCTGCTGCACGCGCCGACCGTCCGGGTCAAGCAGCTCGCGGCCGAGCCCGGCGGCGCCGGGTACGCGGACGCGCTGCGCACCCTGTTCGACCTCGACCCCGAGACGGTGGCCGCCGTCTCCCGGGCCGGGGACAGCACCGGAAACAAGGCCAAGAACCGAGGGCCAGCATGAGTACCAAGGCAGCACTGAGGCTGGGGACCAGGCGCAGCAAGCTCGCCATGGCCCAGTCCGGGCAGGTGGCGGACGCCGTCCGCCAGGTGACCGGACGGCCCGTAGAGCTCGTCGAGATCACCACGTACGGAGACGTCTCCCGCGAGCACCTCGCGCAGATCGGCGGCACGGGCGTCTTCGTCACCGCGCTGCGCGACGCGCTACTCAAGGGCGAGGTCGACTTCGCGGTGCACTCGCTGAAGGACCTTCCCACCACGCAGCCCGAGGAACTGGCGCTGGCCGCCGTCCCCGTGCGCGAGGACCCACGGGACGTGATCGTCGCCCGGGACGCGCTGAAGTTCACCGACCTGCCCAGGGGCGCCCGCATCGGTACGGGTTCGCCGCGCCGCATGGCGCAGCTGAACGCGTACGCGCGCACCCACGGGCTGGACATCGAGACGGTCCCGATCCGCGGCAACGTGGACACGAGGATCGGATACGTCCACGACGGCGAACTCGACGCCGTCGTCCTCGCCGCCGCCGGCCTGAGCCGCATGGGCCGGATCGACGAGGTGACCGACTTCCTGTCGGTCGACACGGTTCTGCCCGCCCCCGGCCAGGGGGCCCTGGCGATCGAGTGTGCCGCGGACGACGCGGACCTGATCGCGGCGCTCGGCGAACTCGACGACCCCTTCACCCGGGCCGCCGTGACCGCCGAACGATCACTGCTCGCCGCCCTGGAGGCCGGTTGCAGCGCCCCTGTGGGCGCGCTGGCCGACCTTCCCCCACTCTCGGCTCCGCTCGAGCGGGGGGACCCCCATGCCGACGAACAGATTGTCAAGGAAATGCGCCTGCGCGGCGTCGTCGGCACGACCGACGGCGCGCGCATGGTGCAGCTGTCCACCACCGGTCCCGTGCCCGAGACGTACGACCAGGCAATGGCGCTCGGTCGCGAACTCGCCACCGAGATGCTTGCCCAGGGCGCGGCCGGTCTGATGGGGGAGCGAGCACAGTGAGCCCCACCACCCTTCCCGCCGGTCCGGAACACGGGCACGTCACCTTCCTCGGTGCCGGACCCGGGGATCCGGGACTGCTGACTCTGCGCGCCGTCGAGGCACTGGCGAACGCGGACGTCCTCATCGCCGAGCACGAGGTGCTCGACGTGATCCGCGGGCACGCCAGACAGGGCGTCTCCGTCGTGCGTACGGACACGGATCCGTCCTCGGATACGTATCCGGGCACAGGCACGCCTCAACTAACGGTTGTTGACGGCACGTCAACAGCCGCTGCTGTCCCGTCCCTGCGGGATGCCGCTCATCTTGTCATGGAGGCCGCGCGGGGCGGCAGGCGGGTCGTGCGTGCGGTGTCCGGGGATCCCGGACTGGACACGTACGCGGCCGAGGAGATGCTCGCCTGCGCCGCAGCCGGTGTGCCCTTCGAGGTCGTCCCCGGCATCGCGACCGCCGTCGGTGTGCCCGCGTACGCCGGTGTGCCGCTGCGGGACGCGCAGGGCGCGGATGTCCGCTTCGTGGACGCCCGTACGGCGTCGGACCGCTGCTGGACCGAGGTCGGCGCCTCCGACGGCACGGTGGTCGTCTCGACGACGCTGGACTCCGTCGCCGCGGCGGCCGGTGAACTGGTGGCGGCCGGCCGTAAGCCGGACACCCCGCTGACGGTCACCATCGCCGGTACGACGACCCGCCAGCGCACCTGGACCGCCACCCTCGGCACCATCGCGCAGACCCTGAAGCAGGCCAAGGTCCTGCCGTCCCCGGACGGCGGCCGGCAGGTGATAGCCGTGGTCGGTGAGCGTTCCGCCGCCGCGCAGCGCGACCAGCTGTCGTGGTTCGAGTCGAAGCCGCTGTTCGGCTGGAAGGTCCTGGTGCCGCGCACGAAGGAGCAGGCCGCCTCGCTCTCCGACCAACTGCGGTCCTACGGCGCCGTCCCGCACGAGGTGCCGACGATCGCCGTCGAACCGCCGCGTACGCCCCAGCAGATGGAGCGGGCGGTCAAGGGCCTGGTGACCGGGCGGTACGAGTGGATCGCGTTCACGTCGGTCAACGCCGTGCGGGCCGTGCGCGAGAAGTTCGAGGAGTACGGGCTCGATGCCCGGGCCTTCGCGGGGATCAAGGTCGCCGCGGTGGGCGAGCAGACCGCGAAGGCGCTCGTCGCCTTCGGTGTGAAGCCGGATCTGGTGCCGAGCGGGGAGCAGTCGGCCGCGGGCCTCCTGGAGGACTGGCCGCCGTACGACCCGGTCTTCGACCCGATCGACCGCGTCTTCCTCCCCCGCGCCGACATCGCCACCGAGACGCTCGTCGCCGGGCTCATCGAGCTGGGCTGGGAGGTCGACGACGTCACCGCCTACCGGACCGTGCGGGCCTCGCCGCCGCCGGCGGAGACACGCGAGGCGATCAAGGGCGGTGGCTTCGACGCCGTGCTGTTCACGTCGTCTTCCACTGTCCGGAACCTGGTCGGTATCGCGGGCAAGCCGCACAACGTGACGGTGATCGCGTGCATCGGCCCGGCTACCGCGAAGACGGCCGAGGAGCACGGGCTGCGGGTCGACGTCATGGCTCCGGAGCCGTCGGTGCACAAGCTGGCGGAGGCGCTGGCGGACTTCGGGATGAAGAGGCGGGTCGCGGCGCTGGAAGCCGGGGATCCGGTCACTCGCCCGAGCGAGCGGCGGCCGGGGGCGCGGAGGCGTCGCTCGACGACGTGAGGCCGTGAGCCTGAGGTGGTGGCGGGGCGTGCCGTACGGGCGCGTCCCGCCACCACGCGTTTCCGCCGGGGCGGGGGGCTGGGACTCGCCGGTGTCGCGGGGGCGGCTCCGTCACTCCCCGGAGGCGTACGGCAGGAAGGTCGCCCAGGCGGTGGGGGCGAGGGTGAGGCGGGGGCCGTGGGGGTTCTTGGAGTCGCGGACGAGGATGGTGTCGGGGGTGGGGGCGACCTCGACGCAGTCGGGTCCGTCAGGTGTGCTGTAGCTGCTCTTTATCCAGCCGAGCGCAGGTCCGTCTTCCTTTGAAGGCTTGCGGATCATTTCTCTCCCAGCACTTTCTCGATGAAGGCCAGTGACTCCCGAGGAGTGAGAGCCTGTGCCCGGATGATTCCATAGCGGATGTCGAGCACCTGAACCTCTTTCGGGTCTGTGATCACACGGCTGACGAGCTGGACCTCGTTGTGTCCCACAGTGCTGCCATCCCGGAGCCTGAGCAGCCTGAACGAGCCCGCCAGGCCGGCGTTGTCCTCTCGGTCGAGAGGCAGGACTTGCAGGTCGACATTCCGCAACTGGCACACTTCCAGCAGGTGTTCGAGCTGCCTTCGCATGACCATCCTCCCACCGATGGGACGGCGTAGCGTCGACTCGCATTGGACGAAGCTGAAGACGCGCATGGGTGCTGGCCCAGCGAAGATGTCCTGGCGCGCCAGACGTGCTGCCACGTGCTGCTCCAGTTCGTCTTCCGCGAACGGAGGCCGTCGGGTGGCGACTGACGCACGCACGTACTCCTCCGTCTGCAACAACCCATGGATCACCGAATTGTTGTACGCGCACAGCTCGACCGCCTCCGCCTCCAGCTTCTTCAGGTCCCGCACCTTCTTCGGGTACCGCGCCTCCGCCACATCCCCCTTCATCGCCGCGATCTTGCCGCCCGCGCCCAGGACCTCGTCCGCCGCGTCCAGGTACTCGGGCCGGGGGATCCGGCGCCCCCGTTCAACGGACGAGACCAGTTCCTGCCCGTACCCGATGGCCGCTCCGAACTCCGCCTGGGTCATCCCGGCGGCCTCCCGCCACAGCCTCAGCTGCCGGACCACAGCCCGCATCACGGCCCCGGCCTCGTCGTCCTCCGGCTCTGCGTTCCAGTCGCTCACGCCCAATTACCGCCCCTCGCTGAAACCTCCGTGTCCAACTTCGGCCACGCGCCCGTCGTCACTACGGACAGTCCGGACAGAAGCCGGGCCGGGTCCGGACGGTCGCGTCCGCACGGACACCGGCTCTTCACAGGCTAGGTACGCACGAACACGCTGAGTGACGTGACTGAAGAAATCACCCGAACCGGCACTTCCGCTACGGCGCCGACACCTGAATCCACGCCCACCGAGCCGCGCTTCTCGGTGCCTCTGTCCGCGACCCGGCGCGGAGCCCGGCTGGCCAGGCTGCTGGCGACGGAGCAACTGCTGGCGGAGTTGGACCTCGGCCGGTGACCGGACCTCTGTCAGCCGCGCGAACGCAGGGGCGTTGTCAGCTCCGCCCACTAGGTTGATCGCATGACTTACGTGGAGGGCAAGATCGAGCGAGTCCGGCCGCAGCAGTTCCATGAGACTGCTGGACTGGAAGACTGGCGTGTCCTGGGTGAGGGAGCCTGTGCGTACTTCCGCGCTGGGTCGTTGACCGCCGACGCGAGACTCGTTCAGGCGATCAGCGAACTGCCCGAGGTCGAAGCCGGGCACCCCGACATCGATGTGCGATACGACGGCGTGACCGTGCGCCTCATAACGCTCACCGACGACTTCTACGGGCTGAGCGAGCGGGACGTTGAACTGGCCCGGCAGATCTCGGCCGTGGCACGCACGCTCGGATTCCCGGCGGACCCGTCCACCGTGCAAACCGTCCAGGTCACCGTCGACGCTCTAGCCGGGCCGGATGTGGTGCGGTTTTGGCGTGCCCTGCTCGGCTATGCCGATCGAGCGAACAGCTCTGAGGACTTGATCGACCCGCAGCGCCGCGGAGCGCCGTTCTACTTCCAGCAGATGGACGCACCGCGCCCGCAGCGCAACCGGGTGCATGTGGACGTCTGGGTGCCCTATGACCAGGCCGAAGCGCGTATAGCGGCAGCCGTCGCTGCCGGCGGCCAGGTAGTGAACGATGCCTATGCTCCGTCGCACTGGGTGCTGGCCGACCCGGAAGGCAACGAGGCCTGTGTCGGGACTGCCGGCTGGATCGGCCCGGACCCCGCTCGGCGGTGAACGCCTCCACCGGGTGGGAGGTCAGCCGGTGGCTGCTCGTTCGGCCTGTGCTTTGGTATGGCCGAGCCGGTAAGACTCGGTGCCGGTCTGGATGATCGCGCCAGTTGAAGGCGAGGCGATCGTTCTGAAACGGACCCGGGCCCGACCTGCGCCTCGTCAAAGCAGAGTCGGGGGCCGACTCCGCGTCGGTAAAGGCACCGGAATGGCGGGCGTAGCGTAGACGGTATGACGAAGTACGGATCCTTCCCCGGCACGCGTCCCCGGCGTCTGCGGACCACGCCCGTCATGCGCCGTATGGTCGCCGAGACCCGACTCCACCCGGCCGACTTCATCCTGCCCGCGTTCGTGCGGGAGGGTGTGAGTGAGCCGGTGCCGATCACGGCGATGCCGGGGGTCGTGCAGCACACGCGGGACAGCCTGAAGAAGGCCGCGCTGGAGGCGGTCGAGGCCGGGGTGTCCGGGATCATGCTGTTCGGGGTGCCGGAGGAGGAGAAGAAGGACGCCCTCGGCACGCCGGGCACCGACCCGGACGGGATCCTCCAGGTCGCCCTCCGTGACGTCCGGGCCGAGGTCGGGGACGACCTGCTGGTGATGTCCGACCTGTGCCTCGACGAGACGACGGACCACGGGCACTGCGGGGTGCTGGACGAGCAGGGCCGGGTCGACAACGACGCCACCCTGGAGCGGTACGCCGAGATGGCCCAGGTCCAGGCCGACGCCGGCGCCCACGTGGTGGGCCCCAGCGGCATGATGGACGGCCAGATCGGCGTCATCCGCGACGCCCTCGACCAGATCGGCCGCGAGGACGTGGCGATCCTCGCCTACACCGCCAAGTACTCCTCCGCCTTCTACGGCCCCTTCCGCGAGGCGGTCGGCTCGTCGCTGAAGGGCGACCGCAAGACCTACCAGCAGGATCCCGCGAACTGGCGTGAGTCCCTGCGGGAGCTGGCCCTGGACCTGGAGGAGGGCGCCGACATGGTGATGGTCAAGCCCGCCGGCCCTTACCTCGACATCCTCGCCCGTGTCGCGGACGCCGTGGACGTGCCCGTCGTCGCCTACCAGATCTCCGGCGAGTACTCGATGGTCGAGGCCGCCGCCGAGAAGGGCTGGGTCGACCGGGACCGGGCGATCATGGAGACGCTCACCGGGATCAAGCGGGCCGGGGCGCGGAACATCCTCACGTACTGGGCGACCGAGGCCGCCCAGACGCTGCGCCAGGGTGACTGACCGTCACCGTTACCAGTTGATGGCGTCCTCCATGCTCCGCTGCCAGTACGTCACCGTCAGCGAGCTGTCGTAGTAGACGCCCTTCGCCGGCAGCGACGGCGTGGCGGACGCGCCCCCGCTGCTGTTCGGGGTCGTGCCCTGGAAGGCGACCGTGAGCTTGTGGCCGGTCGTGCCGCCGTCGCCGCTGCCGTCGGCGGCGGACAGCAGCACACCCGCGTAGCCGGACTCACCGGGTGCCAGCGTCGTCACGGCCTGCGGCCGGGTCTCCTTGGCCGCCTGCGGCACCCACTGCATCTCGTCGAAGCGGAGGACGGGGTAGTAGGTCAGGTCGCAGGTCTTGCTGCCGGTGTTCTTCACCGTCAGCAGCATGTGGTTCAGGGGGCGGGAGAGCGGCTGGGCGGTGACGGTGGTGTTCGAGCCGTTGCACAGCGCCCGGGTCGCTGTCGCCGGGGCCTTGGAGGCGGACTTTCCGGCGGACGACGACTTGGCGGCGGAGGTCGCGGGGGAGGACGCCGAGCCCCCCGAGGCGGCCGGGCTCGCCGACGCGGGGGACGCAGAGGAGGAGGCCGGGCTCGACCCCCCTCGTCCTTCGTGCCCGTCCCGTCCTCGCACGCCGTGAGGGCGAGCGCGGCGAGGGCGACGCCGGTGACCGCGAGCAGGGAGGGGCGGTGGGCAGGGCGGGTACGGCGGATACGCATGACAAGTCCTCTTCCGAGAAGGCTGATTGACGCCGCCGCTCGACCGGCCGGCGGGAGCGGCGTGCTTGGATGGCCACAGCCTGTGGAGCGATCCGTCCCGTCCGCCACACCCGGCGGACGATCAGGGACACTGGAACGCCCACACCGCCACTGACCTGGGGAAACAACCCTCCCCTGGAACGCGGGGATGGGACATGGGGGATGGAGGAAGCGTGTCGGAAGGCGCTGCGGGGGGCGGTTTCGCCGAGCTGCTGCGGGAGTTGAAGGACCGTTCCGGGCTCAGCTACGGGACACTCGCCAAACGGCTCCACATGAGTACGTCGACACTGCACCGCTACTGCAACGGCGACGCCGTACCGACGGACTACGCGCCCGTCGAACGCCTCGCCCGGCTCTGCAAGGCCACGCCCGAAGAGCTGGTCGAGCTGCACCGCAGGTGGGTGCTGGCGGATGCGTTGCGGGGGCGGAAGGCCGAGGCGGTCGCAGCCCCGCCGACGGTGGACGAGGACCGGGAAGAGGAAGCGGGGGAGGGAGAGGCGGGGCTGGCGGTAACGGAAGGGACGGTCCCGGACGTCCGCCGTCGCCGCCGTACCGCCGTTGTCACCGGCATAGCGGTGGCCGCCGTCCTCGGGGCCGTCACGCTGGCCGTGGCGCTTCCCTCCGGTGGCTCGGACGACGGCCACGACAGCCCGGTCGCGGCGGCGTCGGCACAGGACCGGGCGGGGGCCGGCGGTGAACCCTCGACGACGGCCCCCGGCGCCCACACCTCACACCCCACCTCACCCACGGCATCCGCGTCCCGCTCGACGGCTGCCTCGGGTGCTTCCCCGGCCGCGTCGACCCCGGCTGCCGGCGGAGACGAACCCAAGGCCCAGGGCGCCGCCACCGACCCTGTGCCGCTGACGGTCACCACCCGCCCCTACACCTGGGAAACCCCCTGCGACCAGCACTACCTCATCGACAGGGAACCGGGCCGGGTCGCCCCGCCGCCCGGCGAGGGCGACGCGGCAGCCTGGGTGGCGGCACACGGGGCCGTGTCGGCGGGGGAGCAGTACGTCACGCTCACCGTGCAGGGCACCGGCAAGGCGACCGTGGTCATCGACCGCCTGACCGTCGTGTCCGTGACCAGGCGCTCGCCCCTCGCCTGGAACGACTACGCCATGGGCTACCCGGGCGTCGGCTGCGGCGGCAGCGTACCCACCCGGTCCTTCACCGTGGCCCTCGACGCGCTGCGCCCCGCTGTCGCCCCCGTTGCCGGCCACCGCGACTTCCCCTTCAAGGTGAGCGAGTCCGACCCGGAGGTCTTCTACATCAAGGCCGACGCCTCCGCGTACGACGTGAGCTGGACCCTGGTGCTGAACTGGTCCAGCGGCTCCCGCCACGGCACGCTCCGCATCGACGACCAGGGCCGCCCCTTCCGCACCAGCGGCAACAACGGCCGCCCGGTCTACGAGTTCCCGCTCGGCGGCTCCGCGTGGAGGGCGGCGGACTGAGAGACCGCCAGGACGGCCCCTCGTCACGTGTGCGCGTCAGCGCGGTGGCGGCGAGCAGGAGCCCGACCGGTGGTCAGTCCCACCAGAAGGACCAGGTGTGCTCGCCGATCAGGTCCTCGGCGTACACGCGCAGGTCGCCGGGGCCCTGCGTGATGTTGTCCGGGCAGAAGGCGAAGTGCTCCGCCGCCACCTCCTCGGCCTCCGCCAGGGTGGCCGGCGGAGCCGCGACGGACAGCACCAACTGGTCGAAGTCCAGCCCCACCACCCGTATGCCGAAGCGGTCCTCCCAGGAGCGCAGCACCGCGCAGAGGCGGGCCACGTCGTTCTCGTGGTTCAGCGGGCCGGTCCAGCCGATCGCCGCCGGGATGTCGGCGGACCGGCGTGCCGGGACCAGTGCCAGGCGGGGGTCCTTGAACCACGGCCGCGTTCCGTCCGTCAGCGAGTCGGCGAGCTGCGCGGCACGCGTGTCCGGGTCGGCGGTGGTGGAGCCGGCGGGCGCGAGGCCGGGCCAGTCCGGCCCGAACGGCGCGAGTACCTCGGCGACTTCGTCCGCCGCGCTGTCCTCCCAGTACTCCGCGAGGACGTCGTCGGCATCGTGATCACCTGGATACGTCATCTCCCCCGGCATCAACTCCCAGTCCACCGGCCGGCCCCCGGACCCGCCCACGTCCACGAGGACCGGCAGCAGCCCCGCCCGCGCGGCCGGCACGCCCAGAGCCTTCCACGTGCCGGGCGCGGCCTGCTTCTCCGCATGCCACAACAGCGGTTCGTGCCAGGGGCCTTCGTCCGTCGAGTCGATCAGCCTGCCGGGAGGGAGCGAGAGCCCGAGGGAACGACCGCTCGGGTCGGTGGCCAGCTTGGGCAGCGGGTTGGGAAGGGTCGCCATGTCGGTGACTGTAGGGGCAGGCACTGACAGTGGGGCGTGGCGAGTCGTGGTGAGCACGTTCCGAGGCACTCGCCGGGAGCGGGAGGTGGGGTGGGCGCTTGTTGGTGAGCGGGCGGCCCCGACGGTCACTCTCCGACCGTCGGGGCCGCAAAGGCCGCACCCGCACCCGCTCAGAGGCGCTCGGGCGTCCGGATGCCCAGCAGGGCCATGCCCTGATGGAGGGTCCGGGCGGTGAGGTCGACCAGGAAGAGGCGGTTCTCCACCTGCTCCGGGGTCTCCGCCTTCAGGACCGGGCACTGGTCGTAGAAGGACGTCAGGTGTGTCGCCAGCTGGTAGAGGTACGCCGCGAGCTTGTGGGGCTCGTACGCCGCCGCCACTTCCAGCACCGTCTCGGCGAACTGGTCCAGGTGGAGGCCGAGCGCGCGTTCGGCAGGGGCGAGGGGCAGCTGGGGGTGGGCGGTGGGGCGGGCCTCGCCGGCCTTGCGGAGGATCGACTGGATACGGGCGTACGCGTACTGGAGGTAGACGGACGTGTCGCCGTTCAGCGAGACCATCTGGTCCAGGTCGAACTTGTAGTCCCGTACCGCGGACGTCGACAGGTCGGCGTACTTCACCGCGCCGATGCCGACGTACCGGCCGTTCTCCTCGATCTCCTGCTCGGTCAGGCCCACCTTCTCGGCCTTCTCCCGGACCACGGCCGTCGCCCGCTCGACCGCCTCGTCGAGGAGGTCCTCCAGCTTGACCGTCTCGCCCTCACGCGTCTTGAACGGCTTGCCGTCCTTGCCGAGGACCGTGCCGAAGGCCAACTGGTGCGCCTTCACGTCCTCGCCGAGCCAGCCCGCCCGGCGTGCCGTTTCGAAGACCATCCGGAAGTGCAGGGACTGGCGGGCGTCCACCACGTACAGCAGCGTGTTCGCCTTCAGGTTGAAGACGCGGTCGCGGATCGCCGAGAGGTCCGTCGCCGCGTAGCCGTACCCGCCGTCCGACTTCTGCACGATCAGCGGGACCGGGTTGCCGTCGGGGCCCTTGACGTCCTCGAAGAACACGCACAGGGCGCCCTCGGAACGGACCGCGACCCCCGACTCCTCCAGGAGGCGGCAGGTCTCGGCCAGCATGTCGTTGTAGCCCGACTCGCCGACGATGTCCGGGTCGCGGACCTCCATGTCCAGCTTCTCGAAGACGGAGAAGAAGTAGATCTTCGACTCGTCCACGAACTTCTGCCACGTCGCGAGGGTGTGCGGGTCGCCGGCCTGGAGGTCGACCACCCGGCGCCGGGCCCGCGTCTTGAACTCCTCGTCCGAGTCGAACAGCTTCCGCGCCGCCTTGTAGAGGCGGTCGAGGTTCGACATCGCCTCCTCGCCCGTGACCTGGCCCGCCTTGTGGTCCAGCTCGTGCGGGTGCTCGTCCAGGTACTGGATGAGCATGCCGAACTGGGTGCCCCAGTCGCCGATGTGGTGGCGGCGGACGACGTTCTCGCCGGTGAACTCCAGGAGCTGGACCACCGCGTCGCCGATCACCGCGGAGCGCAGGTGGCCGACGTGCATCTCCTTCGCCACGTTCGGCTGGGCGTAGTCGATGACCGTCGTACCGGGGTTCGGGGCACAGGGGACGCCGAGGCGGCCCGTGTCGTCGGCGTAGCGCGCCGCCAGGTTCCGCGTGATCGCCTTGTCGGCGATCGTGATGTTCAGGAAGCCGGGGCCGGAGACCCCGATGTCCTTGATCACGTCACCGGACTCCACCCGCTCGACGACCCGCGTCGCCAGCTCCCGCGGGTTCGCCTTCGCCTTCTTCGCGAGCGCCAGGATCCCGTTGGCCTGGAAGTCGGCCCGGTCGCTTCGTCGCAGCAGCGGGTCCGCGGAGGCCTCCGGCAGGGCAGCGGAGATGGCGGACGTGAGGTGCTGCTGGACGGTGTCGCTGAGGGACGTGACCGAGGCCATAGGAATGGGTGCCGTTCTCCTCGTGGGGATGGATAGACACGCCCAGTATCCCACGGTGGGTAAAGCGGTTTTCTTGGTCGCGGGCCCGTCTGGGAGTATGGGGATGCCAGAACTTCGTGACTCCCACAGTTCAAGAACAAGAGGACGTGCCGATCGTGGCTCAGAGCACCGAGACCACCGACTGGGTCTCCCGTTTCGCGGATGAGGTCATCGAGGAGTCGGAGCGTCGGGCCCCGGGCAAACCGGTCGTCGTCGCGTCCGGGCTGTCGCCCTCCGGCCCCATCCACCTGGGCAACCTCCGCGAGGTCATGACGCCCCACCTCGTCGCCGACGAGATCCGGCGGCGCGGGTACCAGGTCCGGCACCTGATCTCCTGGGACGACTACGACCGCTACCGGAAGGTGCCCAAGGGCATCACCGGGGTCGACGACACCTGGGAGGAGCACATCGGCAAGCCGCTGACGTCCGTCCCGGCGCCGAAGGGGTCCTCGCACCCGAACTGGGCCGAGCACTTCAAGGCCGCGATGATCGAGTCGCTGGCCGAGCTGGGTGTGGAGTTCGACGGGATCAGCCAGACCGCCCAGTACACCTCCGGGGTGTACCGGGACCGGATCCTGCACGCCATGAAGCACCGCGGCGACATCGACGCGATCCTCGCCCAGTACCGGACCAAGCCCAAGGCCGCCGCGAAGAAGCAGCAGCAGAAGCCCGTCGACGAGGCCGAGCTGGAGGCCGCGGAGGGCTCCGGCGCGGCGAGCGAGGACGACGGCAGCTCCGGCGTCGCCGGGTACTTCCCGTACAAGCCGTACTGCGGCAACTGCGAGAAGGACCTCACCACCGTCACCTCCTACGACGACGACACCACCGAGCTGGCCTACACCTGCACCGCCTGCGGCTTCTCCGAGACCGTCCGGCTCAGCGAGTTCAACCGCGGCAAGCTGGTGTGGAAGGTCGACTGGCCGATGCGGTGGGCGTACGAGGGGGTCGTGTTCGAGCCGTCCGGTGTCGACCACTCCTCTCCGGGGTCCTCGTTCCAGGTCGGCGGCCAGATCGTCGGGATCTTCGGCGGGCAGCAGCCCATCGGCCCGATGTACGCCTTCGTGGGCATCTCCGGCATGGCGAAGATGTCGTCGTCCCGCGGTGGCGTGCCCACGCCCGCCGACGCGCTGAAGATCATGGAGCCGCAGATCCTGCGGTGGCTCTACGCCCGGCGCAGGCCCAACCAGTCCTTCAAGATCGCCTTCGATCAGGAGATCCAGCGGCTGTACGACGAGTGGGACAAGCTCGCGGCCAAGGTCGCCGACGGCTCCGCCCTCCCGGCGGACGTCGCCGCGTACACCCGCGCGATCGGCACCGCCGCCGGTGAGCTGCCGAAGACGCCCCGCCCGCTGCCCTACCGCACCCTCGCCTCCGTCGCCGACATCACCGCCGGCCACCAGGACCAGGCCCTGCGCATCCTGTCCGAGCTCGACCCGGCCAACCCGCTCGGCTCCCTGGACGAGGCCCGGCCCCGGTACGACAGGGCGGAGGCCTGGATCAACACCCAGGTCCCGGCCGACCAGCGCACCATCGTCCGCGACGAGCCCGACGTCGAACTGCTGAAGTCCCTCGACGAGCAGGCCCAGCAGTCGCTGCGGCTGCTGCTCGACGGGCTCGCCGGCAACTGGTCGCTGGACGGGCTGACCCACCTCGTCTACGGCGTGCCCAAGGTCCAGGCCGGGTTCTCCGCCGACGCCACGCCCAAGGAGCTGCCGCCGGAGATCAAGACCGCCCAGCGGTCCTTCTTCGCCCTGCTCTACCACCTGCTCGTCGGGCGTGACACCGGTCCGCGGCTGCCCACGCTGCTGCTGGCGGTGGGGCAGGAGCGGGTGCGGGCCCTGCTCGGGGAGTAAGGATCCCCAAGGCCGGTTCCACGACGAGGGGCCCTCGTGAGAGGGCCCCTCGTCGGTTTCACGCGATGCTTTGTCCTACGCGATGTGGTCTTCTTCCAGTTCCGCGTTGAAGCGGTTGGTGAAGCGGTTGACCATGCGCTTGGCGTCCGGCTCGGCGAGGCTGATGCCGAACTCCGCCGCCACGTTGTCGATGAACTGGCCGGGTGTCGGGTAGCTGCCGTTTATCGACTGGCGGAAGACCTGGTAGTAGGCCTCCTCGTCCGGCTCCGGGGGTGGCGTGCCGCCGCCCTCGCCGAGCTGGCGGGTGCGGTTCGGGCCGGACGGGATGGGGAAGCTGCCGGTCTCCTCCGGGGAGGGGGGCTGGAACTGGTCCGGCTGCTGTTCCTCGTACCAGTCCTCGTACTGCTCCTCCGGGACGTACTGGGGGTCGTAGGAGGGGTCGTACGTGGGGTCGTAGCCGCCGTGGTAGTCGATCTGCTGGGGGGCCTGGAACCAGGGGCTGGCTTCGGGGTCCTCCGGGATTTCCGGGTGCCCTGGGCCGGGGGCGCCGGGACGGACGCGCTGCCCGCTCAGTGGTGCCGCGCCCACCCGTGGCGCTCCCGCGCCCGCCGCCGCGATCTCCGGCGCGCCCCCTGCCGCCAGCGCCGCCTGCGCCGGCGCCGACGCAAGCAGCGCCGGCTCGATGCCCGCCGCCGCCAGGCCCGCCGGAGCCGTCTCCGCCAGGGGCACTCCGTAGCGGGCCAGGCGCAGGGGCATCAGGGACTCCACCGGAGCCTTCCTCCGCCAGGCCCGGCCGAAGCGGGAGCGCAGCCGCGCCCGGTAGACGAGACGTTCCTGCTCCAGCTTGATGACCTGGTCGTAGGAGCGCAGCTCCCACAGCTTCATGCGACGCCACAGCAGGAACGTCGGCACCGGGGAGAGCAGCCAGCGCGTCAGGCGCACGCCCTCCATGTGCTTGTCGGCGGTGATGTCCGCGATGCGGCCGATCGCGTGCCGGGCGGCCTCGACGGCGACCACGAACAGGACCGGGATCACCGCGTGCATGCCCACACCCAGCGGATCCGGCCAGGCGGCGGCGCCGTTGAAGGCGATCGTCGCCGCCGTCAGCAGCCACGCCGTCTGGCGCAGGAGCGGGAAGGGGATGCGGATCCAGGTCAGCAGCAGGTCGAGGGCCAGCAGGACACAGATGCCCGCGTCGATGCCGATCGGGAAGACATAGGAGAAGTTCCCGAAGCCCTTCTTGATGGCCAGCGCTCGGACGGCCGAGTAGGAACCGGCGAAGCCGATGCCGGCGATGATCACGGCGCCGGTCACGACCACGCCGATGAGAACGCGGTGCATCCGAGTCAGCTGCAGTGGCGCGGCCACTCGTACTCCCCTCCCATTGCGTGTTCTTGCGCGCAACAGGGTGGCACACCTGTACGGCGAACGTGACGCCGGTCAGCCCTTCTTGGCTGCCGACTTCGACGGGGAAGCGCTCGCGGACGCCTTCTTCGAGGCGGACGCCGACGCCGAGGGGGACGCCGACTTCGAGGGCGAGGTGCTCGGCTTGTCCGAGCCGGAGCCCGAGCCCGTCTCCGAACTGCCGCCCGAGCCCTGCCCGTTGGCTGCCGACACCGCGGCCACCGCCTCCTTGGCCGCCTTCTCCGCGGCCTTCGTCAGGCCGTCCGCGCTCGGGGTCTTCTCGCCCGCCAGGCCCGCGCCGTTGTAGTCGACGGTGACGACGACGTTCTCCACGCGCGTGACCACCGTCTGCTGCTTGAAGCCGCCTTCCTTCTTCTTCAGGTCGTAGCGCACCAGCGTCGCCTCGTCGCCCGTCCCGGCCACCGGCTCCGATTTGCTGTTCTTCGCGCCCGTCACCGACTTCGCGGCCTTGACCTGGTCCGCGTAGTACACCTCGGCCTGCTTCTCGCCCGAACCGCGGTTGGCGTCCGAGTCGAAACGGAGCAGCGAGACGTTGAGCCAGCGGAACTGCGAGCCCTTCACACCGTTGTTGTCGAGGCTGCTCCACGAGCAGCTGGCACGGGACGAGACATCACTCGATGTGCCCTCCTTGCCCGACTTGGCACCCTTCGGGACGAGTTCGCCCAGAGTCTTCTTCGACAGCACCGCGCACGGCTCCGGCAACTTCGCGTACGCGGCCGCCTGCACGGTCGGAGAGGCACTCGCGGACGCGCTGCCCGCGCCGTCCCCGGCCGTCTGCCCCGCGCCCTTCGCACCGTCGTCGGAGCCGGAGTCCGACGAGCAGCCGGCGGCGACGAGCATCAGGGGGACCGCCGCCGCGCCGACAAGGAGGCGGGAGAGGAGCTTGGCTCGCTGGGCACGCTGGTCGTCTCGCTGGGCTGCTCGCTGCATGGTTCCTTCACTCATGACGCTCGTGGTTCCTGCGGTCGGATCGGGTCCGATGGGTCACGGTACGCGGTGAGCGAGCTGTGCGGTTCCGGTTCACGGGCTTCGCGCACGGCCCCCGAAGGGCCCTCCGGCACCCCTAACCGCCCAGCGCATCGTCCAGCTGGGCCGCCAGATTACGGGCCCTGTCCTGCATTTCCTCACTGTCCGGCACGACTCCGGACGCCGTCGGCTGCTCCGCGTACTCGATGGTCACGATCACGTTGGACGTGCGGAACACCACAGTCACCGTTCGCTGTTCGGCCGTCGAACCGGAACTCGTCAGCTCGTCGTCGAGGAACGCCTCGTCGCCGACGTCGTCCAGGGTGCGGGGCTGGAGACCGGACGGGGTGGCCCCGGAGGAACTGCTGGAGGCGCCGGAGGGAGAGGCGGTGGAGGACGGCGCCACCGTGGACGTCGACTCGCCGCCGGCGGCCGACACGGACGAGGACGCGGAAGGAGACCCGGAGGCGGACCCCGAAGCCGTCCCAGGCGTCGAGGTCTCGGGCTCGGGGAGGTCCGCCGCGGTCTCCCTGCCGGCGAAGAGCTTCTCCGCCTGACTGTCGTCGCTGACGGCGTTGTCGTACGACACCACCCGCTCGAAGTCGACCAGGAGATGATCGATGGCGTCCGTGGAGTCGACCTTCCAGCGGCAGCCGACCTTGCGGTCCGTGTCGTACGTGAGCGTCGCCTCGCCCCGGTACGCCCTGTCCCGCTGGTCCTGATCCGCGATCTGCTTGATGCCGGGCAGGAGCGAGTCGAGGCTGCCGTGGCTGACCGCGGCGCAGGGTTCCGGGAGCGTGCGGTACTTGCCGGGCTGCGCCACCGCCGTCGCCGTACCCGCGTCACCCGGGTTCGCGTTGTCCGTCGAGCCCGTGTCGTCCGAGCCGCTCGTGCAGCCGGCCAGCAGAGCCGCGAGGAGGGCGGCGGTGCCGGTTACGTACGCCTTCCGCTGCACGGTGAGGCTCCTCTCGACGATGTTCCGGGCGGTCGGTGCTCCAGTGTCCCCGCTGGTAATTCGCTTGCCGCGGCGGGACGCCCCCTGGAGACAATGTGTATCGCACGCACTGCTGTGGACGCCGGTCCGTTGTCCCTTTTCGTCGACCTTGGCGCCGCTTTTGCGATTTACGCTCGTTAAGACTTCTGTTGTATTTCCGGGGGAATGAGGAAGACATGTCGTACGTGGAAATGCCCGGCGCGAAGGTCCCGATCCGCATGTGGACCGACCCCGCGACGGTCGAGGACGTGGCCCTGCAGCAGCTCCGCAACGTCGCCACCCTGCCGTGGATCAAGGGCCTGGCGGTCATGCCGGACGTGCACTACGGCAAGGGCGCGACGGTCGGCTCGGTCATCGCCATGCGGGGGGCCGTGTGTCCTGCGGCGGTGGGGGTCGACATCGGGTGCGGGATGTCGGCGGTGAAGACGTCACTGACGGCGAACGACCTGCCGGGGGATCTGTCGCGGCTGCGGTCGAAGATCGAGCAGGTGGTTCCGGTGGGGCGGGGGATGCACGAGGACCCCGTCGATCCGGGGCGGCTGCACGGGTTCTCGACCGGTGGGTGGGACGGCTTCTGGGGGCGGTTCGACGGGGTGGCCGAGGCAGTGCGGTTCCGCAAGGACCGAGCGGAAAAGCAGATGGGGACGCTTGGAGGCGGCAACCATATGATCGAAGTCTGCCTCGATCAGTCGGACTCGGTCTGGCTCATGCTGCACTCCGGTTCCCGCAACATCGGGAAGGAACTGGCCGAGTACCACATCGGCGTCGCGCAGAAGCTCCCGCACAACCAGGGCCTGGTCGATCGTGACCTCGCCGTCTTCGTGTCGGACACCCCGCAGATGGCGGCGTACAGGAACGATTTGTACTGGGCGCAGGAGTACGCCAAGTACAACCGCGCGATCATGATGGCGCTCCTGAAGGACGTGATCCGTAAGGAGTTCAAGAAGGCGAAGGTGACCTTCGAGCCCGAGGTGAGCTGCCACCACAACTATGTGGCCGAGGAACGGTACGAGGGCATGGATCTGCTGGTCACCCGTAAGGGAGCGATCCGCGCGGGCTCCGGTGAGTACGGGATCATTCCCGGTTCGATGGGCACCGGTTCGTACATCGTGAAGGGGCTCGGTAACGAGAAGGCCTTCAACTCGGCTTCGCACGGGGCAGGTCGTCGGATGAGCCGCAATGCGGCAAAGCGGCGCTTCACGGTGCGGGATCTGGAAGAGCAGACGCGAGGCGTGGAGTGCCGGAAGGACTCCGGCGTCCTCGACGAGATTCCGGGCGCCTACAAGAACATCGACCAGGTGATGGAGCAGCAGCGTGACCTCGTGGAGGTCGTGGCCAAGCTGAAGCAGTTCATCTGCGTCAAGGGCTAGTAGGGCTTGGTCAGGTTTGTATTGCCGTGGTTATGTCGCGGTGGCAGGTGGGGCAGGCGCCGGCCCAGAGGGCGAGGAGTGTCTGCAGTTC
>NZ_JBITDA010000050.1:0-30152 GCF_044453765.1 Streptomyces sp. NPDC051636
CGCTACGACAAGACCGCGACCATCTACCTCGCCGGACTCCACATCGCCGGCATCTTCCTCTGGTCCGCCCGATGATCCAAACGAAACCGCCTAGGTCCCCGGCACGGGAGGGGGGTGTGGGATCGTCGCTGAGCAGCGCGGTCAGCGTGGCCACGTAAGAGCTGCGGTCAAACGGGCCGTGGCCTTCGACGGCGTAATAGAGCGTGGCGCCGAGGGAGAACAGGTCTGATTCCGGTGTCGGCTCTGCGCCGCGCGCGCGTTCCGGCGCAAGGTAGCCGGGGGTTCCGACGATTCCGGAAACAGTGGTGAGCCGTGGTTCGCCAACGTCTCGTTGGAGCGAGATGCCGTAGTCGCTGAGAAGGATCTTTCCCAGCCGAGCAGAGTCGGATGCTTGAGGCTTGGGGATGGTGAGCAGGATGTTGGAGGGCTTGACGTCCCGATGCAGGATGCCCAACCGGTGACCTGCCATCAGGGCATCGAGCAGGGCCACGCCGAGCCTGGCTGTATCAGTTGGTGACAGGGGTCCGCTCTCGCGGATGACAGCCTCCAGGTCCCGTGCTCCGGGTACGTACTCCATGACGATCCACGGCAGGCCGTCATCGACGACACAGTCATACACCGTCACGACATGGGGGTTTCCGCGTAGCAGAGCGGAGTGTCGCGCCTCGCCACGAGCCCTGGCGATACGGGCATTCAGCTCCTGCTCTGGAATATCCTGCGGTACAGCGATCTCCTTGACCGCGACCTCGCACGCCAACTCCTCGTCATGGGCAAGCCACACACGGCCCATGCCGCCGGCGCCGAGGCGGCGCATTAGCCGGTAGCGCCTGGCGATCAACCGACCAGCGGCATCATTCGTCCCGGACATGCCCACTCTCCAGACCAAGCGACGTAGCGAGCCAATTACGGTCCGCGGCCATCGGGATGGTCTGTATGGCCACCGTCCCTACCGTCGGATGGCTGGACAGGGTGCCATGAGGTCTGCCTGCAGGATCATCGGTGCTCGGATGCCCATCCGATACATCCTCAGGCCCCGCACCGAGGCGCTCAGGCAGGAAGACGGCTTCAATCGCGGATAGACTGGCTACCTCGGGTACTACAGAGTGATCAGTCGCCATGTGGTACGCCTAGCCGACAGCCAACCAGTCTGGGACTCAGCACGCCGCATAGAGCGAGGCGTTCACCCATCTAGCCGCATCTGCTGGGAAAGCCGATTCTCGTTCGGCGTGAACAGCCGACCCGGATCCCGGTCCAGCAAGATCAAGCGGTCCCGCTCGAGCCACGACTCGTAACCCACGTGATCGCCGACCGTCACCGCGTAGTACCAGCCCGCGAAGCTCTTCTCGCCCTTCGTCCAGCGGAACGGTCGTACAGCTTCCGCCTCATCGAAGCTTGTGTTCCAGGCTCTGCCCACCGGCAGCCGAAGAGCTCCCCAGACCTCAGTAGCTGTTGTCTTTCCGATCCTGAGAGGCGCGTGTCGAACGGGAGTCCCGATTGGGTGGTCGCGGGGCCCTGGGCGCATGCGGGTAGGGCCTCCTGAACAGCTCGTTGGTGTCGAATCACCGAGCAGCAGGAGAGCCCTGGTGCCGCAGTCTTCCGTGTCGATGTCTGGCCAGTCCAGCTCGGTCGCCCGGGAGTGTGACTGCCTGGCTCATCGGTTCGGAAACGCTGCTGGTCCCGGCAGCCGCGCTACCCGCCCAAGGCTCGAAACGGTGAGTGAGAAATCTGTTACCTTCTGCGACTGGTATTCCTGGTCCGTAAAGGATCCGGCGCGCGAAGGAAATGGAGGAGTGATGGCCAAGCTCAAGAAGGCCGCGGCCGTAGCAGTCATGGTCGGCGGGATGGTCCTCAGTGGCGGGGTCGCCCATGGCGAGGATCACGCCCAAGCGGTTGGCAACTTCTGTACGGTGATCGGCCCTGACTTCGGCGATGACCGAGGGCAGGACAACCCGCCTGACGTCATTATCGACAACCTGCAGGGCGTGAAGTGCAACCAGGACTTCGAATTCGGTACGCTGCACGACAACTGATTCCGGGTCCTCGTGAAGAGTCGGGTCTCGCGCCTTTGCTGCGAGGCCCGCTCCTCAGCCTTCGTCGACGATGACCGGTACCGACGACCTCGGGACCGATGCCGCTCCCGTTTCGCTACACAAACCTGGAGGCCGCAGTCTGCTGCTCGGTTCAACGCAAAGTTGCAGGTCGCGTAGTTCGCTCGGAGGAAAGCCCACGTTCCGGGCGCTCTCGCGGGAGGTGGTGCACTGGGTGCGGGCCGGGCAGGGGTGACACTGAGCCCTTTCAGCCCGCCCACCAATCGAGTGACACAAGGACCGGCGCTGGGCAGTCCGTCGGCCGCGGCCGCGCTGGCTGGACGCCCGTCAACCGTCACTCTCACGTCACCCCTCCGAGTCGCTGCTGAAAAGGCTCACTGGCCCTTGGTGAACCGAGCCACGATCAGCGGGGCCGCAGTCGGCGAGGAGGTCGGGTAGGGGCCGTGCCAGCCCCGGCTCACCTGGCCCTGGGGGCAGGTGACCTGCCGGCGGTCGTAGTCGATGTGGAAGTCGTCCCGGGCGAAGCCTCGTTCCGGCGGTGTTGCCGGGTGGGGTTGCCCCGGAGTGGCCCGGAGACGGTGACCTGGTGATCACGCGCGGCTTGTTCCAGGTGAACCAGGGAGGTGCAGCCGCTGTCGACCAGATGCTCGGCGGGCAGCAGGCCACGGCGGCGCAGACGGGTATGGATGCCGGGCAGGACCTTGCAGTCGTGCGTGGTAGCCGCGGTGGTGGCCACGTCCGTGATCACGTTGGGGCCGTCGGGGGCACAGGTCTCGGTCAGAGGTCGTTTTCTCCCGTTGTTTTATCCCGTGATGCAGAGTTGGTCCGGTGGCATCAGGCCGTGCCAGGCCATGGCCACGGGGTCCCCGGCCTTGGCCCCGGCCGCATTGAACACGACGGTGGCCAGCACCATCCCGTGCGCCGCGAACCTGAGCAGCGGCCAGCCGATCCGGCGCGCGGTGAGGTACATGTCCAGCGCCATGAAGGCCAGGATGGCGCCGTTGATACCGACCGGCACCCAGTAGGACAGGTCGTGCGAGAAGCCCTCAGCCGCGCGGCGCAGGGTGTCGTACGAGGCCGCGAAGCCCATGCCCGCGACGGGGATCATGCCGAGCAGGGCCACGGCGGCCAGCGCCCGCGACACCCGGCGAGAGGCCTCCGGCCGGAGCCGACCACGACTCCCGGAGGGGCCACCCGGGCGGCCAAAATGGCCCTGGCCCAGGCGACGGCTCCGGGACCAGTGTGGGGGCGGCCCGGTTGGTGAGCCTGGCCGCCCCCGGCGGACTGCCGATCACCGTCCAGGACGTCCTGTCCGGCAGGACGGTCCGCGGGGTCCTCACCAGGTGAGCCGCAGACCGTCCGCCTCAGCCCGACGCGGACGGCACCGCACTGGACTTGACGGTCAGCGCGCGCACCTCGCGGTTAGCGACGGCCACCACCGTTGCCGCGATGACCAGTGCCGCCGCGCCGAGCAGGCTGGGCCTGACGCCGAGGTGCGCGGCGGCGAACCCGGCCCCGATCTCGCCGATGGGCAGCGCCGAGAACGACCCCAGCGCGTCGTAGGAGTACACGCGCGCCAGCCTGTTCTCCGGGATGTTCTCCTGGAGCGCCACGTCCCATGCCACCCCGAACTGCTCCATCGCCACCCCGTTGAAGAACATGGCGAAGGAGAGCACCACGATGTGCGGATCTCCGGCGAGGGCCAGGGGGACCGCGTCGAAGACCGTCACCGCGACGCCCAGGAGCAGCGCCCGGCGGACCCGGGAACGGGCCGCGACGAACCCACCGATCAACGCGCCGAGCGTCTGCGCGGCCAGGACCAGGCCCCACAGGGACCGGCCGAAGGTCGTGTCGGCGACCAGCGGCCCCAAGACCTGGACGCCTCCGGCGACCGCCGCGTTGACCAGCGTGTACTGAAGCACCACGACCCATACCCACGAGCGCGAGATGAACTCCGACCAGCCCTCGCGAAGATCCTGCCAGGCACGGGAGTCCTCCCCGTCCCGGCGGGAACGGGCGGGGAGCGCGAGCCGGAAGAAGCACATTGAGGCGCCCAGGAAGGCGACCGCGTTGCAGGCCAGTGCCCACCCGGCCCCAACCGAGGCGACCACCACACCGCCCATCGAGGCACCGACAACCAGACCGAGATTGGTCGCCATCCGCATCAGCGCGTTGGCCGGGCGCAGCTGCTCGGCCGGCACCGTCTGCGGCGTCAGGGCGGCCGAGGCCGGCAGGGACACCGCGGACACCGCGCCGTTGCCCACGCTCAGCACCACGACCAGGGGGATCGACAAGAGGTGCAGGAGCGCGCAGACGGCGATCGCCCCCTGTACGGCACACGCTGCCAGGGCTGCACCTTGAAGAGCCAAGGCTCGTGACACACGGTCGGCGATGACACCGGAGCAGCAGCACGACGTTGGCGATCGAGCGCGCGCTCACGACGAGGCCCAGGTCGGTCGGGGAGTCGGTCAGGTCGAGCACGGTGAACGCCAGTACGACGGGGCCATGGCGTTCGCGAAGTACATCAGCAGGCGACCTGTGGCCAGACGGCGGAATCCGGCCTGCCGGAGCGGGGCGACGAGCTCGCTTCTGGCCACCGTCATCGAGCGGACACCTCGCCATCCGGGCCGCTCGTGTCGTCCGGGCGGACGACGGTGAAGTACACCCGGCCAACGGCTATGCCCAGATCGTGAACGGCGTACGGCAGCAGGCTGTACAACTGGGGCACGGCGTCCGGTTCGACGTCGACGGTGAACTCGGCCCGCGCCGACTCCCCCGCGGCCACCTCCACCCGCCGCAGCACGGGCCGCACCTGTGCGCGGATCGTGTGAAAGGGCACGATGCCCAGGTTCACCGTTCCCGACCGGCCGGCCACCGCCTCGGCCCGCACGGCGACGCTGCTGCCGGACGAGGCGACGAGAGGCGAGTCCAGATCGACCGGCCCCTCGACGACGCTCCGCTCCCCGAAGTACGTCGAGAAGTCGAACGCCGGGTCGTCGCGATGCCAGGCGAAGCGCTGAGTCAGCGCCAGGCCCAGCGACCTGACCTCCTCGGCGAGCGAGGCCAGCACCGCTGCTCCCTCCGGCGCGGAACCGAGCACCGTGCGGACGATGAGGTCCCGGTGCAGCGTGTCGGAGAGCCGGCGCATCCGGTCCCGCAGGGGGAGTCCGCGCCCAGCAGCCCGCTGTCGAGGTAGCCGATCAGGCGGACGCCTCCCATGTGCCCGCCGCCCTTTGCCGGCATCGACACCACCACGGCCTACCGCGTCAACATCGACGTCCTCCACCGGCGCGAACTGGTGACTGCCCATCGCAATGCCGTACGGGCCCTCGTCGGCGATACCTTCGCCTGCCTGACGTCTCCGGCTGCCGTGCCATCGGCAGCCGGAGACGTCCTGCAGCGACCAATGAGCTCGGCGGGTCAGCGTCTGACCCGGGAGTGCAGCAGCTCCCACGCCTCGGCGGCGCCCTCTCCGTAATCGAATTTGGTGTCAAGGTAGTACAGGTCGTCGGTGTACCACGGCTCCGCCCACAGCAGGCTTCCTCCCGCTTCCACAAGGGCGGTGTCCCCTCCTCCTGTGACCGTCCTTGCGGGGAAGACGAGCAGGAAGTCGCCTGAGGCCGCTTGGTCGGCCACTGCAGAGATCACACAAGCCGCCGTGGCGGGGTCGTTCCAGGGCGCCGACAGGGAGAACTGGTCGAAGACGAGCACATTGCGGGATCCCCATTCCCTCAGCCCCACGGCTTCGTCGGTCAGCATCTGCTCGGCCACCAAGGCGCAGATGCCTCCCCATGCGGAGAGCCGGGAGCGGAGGTCGGCCAGTTGCTTGTCCTCCTCGGGGAACAAGTCCTGCTCGGCGGCTGCCGCCAGGTCGATGGAAGGTATTCCATCGATGATGGAGCACCCCACGTTCCACGTTCCGCCCGGTCCTGCGGGCCATCCCCGTACAGGCCGCGGACAGCTCTGAGGCTGCCTACAGGGCTCCCTTCGGCTTGTATCTGCACCTGCCAGATGTCCAGCACGGAAAGGTCCAGGAGCGGAGCGGTGTGTTCCACGCGCAGCGTCAGGCCGGTGGGGTCGGTGGTGATCGACGTGACCGGGAATGAAGCGGAGATCAGCCCTGGACCGGGACGATCGCCTTGTCGGTGACGGCGTAACGGCCGTCGGTCCAGTACGGTGCCGCGCCAGGTGAGGTCACCTTGTCCTTGCCGGTACGGGCGTCCAGGACCACAGGACCGTTTTCCTCCGTCTGGCCGTAGACCATCCCGTGCCAGGCACCGGTCACCTGGGGCGCCACCCGCCCCGAACTGTCCGGCAGCGCCCACAGCACCTTCCCGGTATGCGCGTCCATACCGAAGGCCTCCGAGTCACCGCTCGCGCAGACCACAACAGACTGCTGGTCGAACTGGCACTGGCCGGGAACGCCGTGGCACGACGGGACCGTGAAGCTCAGCTCTTTGCCGGAGGCGGGCACGACGGCGGTGACGTTACCGAACGGCTTTGCCTTCAGCCCCTGCATCAGGAGCAGTCCGGGCCCGGCGGCCACAGCGGTCCCGGATTCTGTCGCCTTCGACCAAGCCGTAGAGCCGTCCCGTACGCCCCGCGCTTGGAGACTCTCAGGGGACCAGGAGCCCGTCAACCTCAGGCCGATGACCCGACCGGCGGCGACCTCCACTGGTTTGAGGTGCGGGTCCCCCCAGACTGCCTGGCCCGAGGCGAGGTCGATCGTCACGACACCCACCTGGTCTCCGTCTTTCACGCTCACCACGGCGGTCGTGCCGTGGACGCCGATCATGGCTGTCTTGAACGACGAGTGTGCGGAGTCCGCGAATTCCTTGGGCAGCTCCACCACATGCCGTCAAGCCAGCCGTACAGCGTCCGCGTCGGCAGCCACGACTTCAATTGCGCTGTGGGCGGGCGTGGTTCCCTTACCGGGGACGGTGACCCCGAAGCTCTGCGCGACCAGGTTGTGGCCGCTCACCTTGACGACCTGCGGCGCCACTATGTCGACACGAGTGTTGCCAATCCCGTTGTAATACTCAGTCGACTGCCCCTGGGGCTTGAATGTCGCCCGCGTGTTTCCCGTCTCGGGGTCGATGGCCAGAAGCCCCTGCGACGTCGCGGCCCATGCCACGTTCCCCAGCAGTGAGACGTGCGGAGGAGCGATGGCTTTCGTGGTGCTGTCCTGCACGTCCAGCAGTACTGCCTCGGGCAGCGGCGCCCCATTCGACGCGAACTTCGTCGCCGGATCGTATGCCTTGTGCTGCTGCTGGTTCTGGCTGCTGGCGGAATCCTGCGGGTGCGGCCGCATGCCACCTCCGCAAGCTGTGGTTCCCGCGAACAGCGATACGACGACTGCCGCGACCGAGGCCCCCCGTATGAAGCGTATGTTCCGCACGCCGCCACGACTCATCCCCGTTGCCTTCCTCCTGATCATCTCATGCCGATGGAGGACCCTACTGCCAAGGCTTACGAGATTTGTGAGCTGTCCCGAGTTTCGTGGAGTCCGGTGATCTTGTTTCAGGCGGACTGCGCGGTGGCCTCCTGCTGTCGCCACCAGCCGCGTTCGTACTCGGCGGGCGGTACGTAGTCGAGTGCGGAGTGGAGCCGTTCCTCGTTGTACCAAGCGACCCACTGGAAGATCGCTCGTTCGACCTGGTTGAAGTCCCGCCATGGCCCCTGCATCTCGATCAGCTCGGCCTTGAAAGTGCCGTTGAGGGCCTCGGCCATCGCATTGTCGTAGCTGTCCGCGACGGAACCGACCGAGGCCGCGGCGCCGATCTCAGCGAGCCGGTCGGTGTACCGAATGGATACGTATTGCGAGCCGCGGTCGCTGTGATGGATCAGGCCGGAGTCCTTCTTGATCCTCCGTCTCCACAGCGCCATCTCCAGCGCATCCAGCGGAAGTTCGGGCCGCATGTGGTTCGCGACCTGCCAGCCGACGATCGTCCGGGAGAAGACGTTTAGGACGAACGCCACATACACCCAGCCCGTCCAGGTGCGGACATAGGTCACATCGGCCACCCAGAGCTGGTCGGGTCGGCTCGCGGTGAAATCACGGTCGACCAGGTCCGGCGGCCTGGGTGCCGACGGCTCCGGCACGGTGGTTCGGCGCCGCTGGCCGCGGATGACGCCCTCCAGGTCCAGCTCGGCCATCAGCCGCTCGACCGTGCAGCGGGCCACGTGCACACCCTTGCGCCGCAGCGCGCGGGTGATCCGGCGGACGCCATAGGTGCCGCCGGATTCGGCATGGACCTGTTCGATCAGCGGCATGAGCTGCTCGTCACGCAGCCGGCGGGCCGATTTCGGCCGCTTCTTGCGGGCGTAGTACGCCGACTCGGACAGTCCCAGCACCCGGCAGGCGAACCCGACCCCGAGGCCCTTGTCTCTGAGGTGCTCGATCACCTGGTCGGCCTCGTCCGGGGACGGTCGAGTTCCGCCGCAAAAAACGCGCTCGCGGCCTTCAGAATCTCGTTGGCCCACCTCAACTCCGCTTTCTTGCGTCGGAGTTGCCTCAGCTCTTCCCGCTCGGCGGTGGTCAGCCGGTCCTCGCGCTCGCCGGTGTCCGCCTCGGCTTGGCGGACCCAGCCGCGCAGAGCCTCCTTGTGGATGCCCAGGTCCTTCGCGACATGCGCGATCGGACGGCCGGAGGTGCGGACCTCGCGGACGGCCCGCTCGCGGAGCTCGTCGGGGTACTTACGTGGTGCTGGCACTGCTCGTGGTTCTCCTTCGAGCCAGGATCATAAGCCTGGCTTCAGGCACTCCACGAAACCGGGGGCAGCTCAGAGGTCTTCACGCTCTGGGTGTCGATCACGGAAGCGGTGGGTTCGGGCTTGCCTCCTTCCTTCACGCGGGCCAGGCCGGTCAGGTCGTAGTTGAGCTGGGCGAGGATTCCCTCGTCGCGCCAGGCGGCGTAGTAGGCGTAGGCGGTGCCATGGTTGGGGAAGTCGTGCGGGAGGTATTTCCAGGGGATTCCAGTGCGGTTGATGTAGAGGAGTGCGTCGAATACGTCGCGCAGGTCGACCTTGGCCGGCTGCCCGGTTGGTCTGCGGTCGAGCCGGGCCTTTCTCCAGGCTGTCAACGTCGGCTCGATTAAGGCCCATCGGGCGTCGGACAGGTCGCTGGGGTACGGCTTCCGCTGGCTCACGCCGTAGCGTGATCATGGATGCGGCGGACGGTGCTGTTCCGCTACCGCTGGGCGTTTCTGTCTGATCTTCAAACCAGACGGACTTCGTGCACGAGAACCGGAGCAAACGGGCGGCCAAGTTCGCAGCCTGATGGACGCAAGGGTGCAGGTATAGGGCAAACACCTCAAGCCTGACGTCCATGAAAGTTACTTACCGACGTAGACCATCTCTAAATGCCCACTAAGAAGTCCGACCCCGGCGACGCCCTGTTCTTGGCCAACATCCTGCGCACCGACATGCACGCCCACCGGCCCCTGCCCGACGACAGTGACCTCGGCCGCGCGGTCACCGTCCTGGCTCGCGCCCAGCAGGACTCGCTGTGGAACCGGCAGCAGCTCGCCAACCAGCTCCGCTCTCTGCTGCGCGAGTACTACCCGGCCGCCCTGGCCGCCTTCGCCGCCTGGACCAACGGCCTGTGCCGTCCCGAGGCCCGCGAGCTCCTCAAGACGGCGCCGACCCGGGCCAGGGCCGCGCGTCTGACTAGCACCCAGATCCAGGCCGCGCTCAAGCGAGCCGGCCGTCAGCGCGGCATCGAAGCCGAGGTCGAGCGCCTCCGCGATGTCTTCCGTGCGGAGTGGGCTCACCGCCTCCGCTGGTCGAGGACACGCTCGGCAAGCAGATGCTCGCTCTCCTCACCCAGCTGGACGCGGCCTGCACCGCCGCCGACAACCTTGCTGAAGCGGTGGAAGAGGCATTTCCTCAGCACCCGGACGCCGAGATCCTGTTGAGTTTCCCCGGTCTCGGCATCCGGCTCGCAGCCCGCGTCCTGGCCGAGATCGGCGACGACCGCACCCGCTTCACCGACGCCCGCGGCCTGAAGGCATACGCCGGCTCCTCGCCCATCACCCGTGCCTCCGGCAAGAAGTCCGCCATCACACGGCGGTGGGTGAAGAACGACAGGCTCAATCACGTCGGCTACCTCTGGGCCTTCGCCTCCCTACGGGCATCCACCGGGGCCAACGCCCACTATCGGCGCCGCCGCGAACAAGGCGACTGGCACGCGGCCGCCCAGCGCAACCTCTTCAACCGCATGATCGGCCAGCTCTACCACTGCCTGAAGCAGGGCACGGCCTACGACGAGTCGCTCCCCTTCGGGGCCCCTCTCGCCGAGGCCGTTGTCAACGCCGCTTGAGACGGTCAGCGGGGGGTGAGACAGGCTTCGAGGGCGGCTCGCTGTTGCGGGGGCAGGTGGTCGCCGAGAGGGGTCTTGCGCGGGCTGTGATCGCCCTCGCAGAGCCAGCTCTGCTCGTCCTCGTCGAACCACCAGTCCTCGACACCCCACATGGGGTGCCCCTGAAGCAGGTGTCTGGCCAACGCCTCGCTCGCCTCGGGCGCACCCTGAGAGATCAGAGCCTCGACCACCGCCGCCACGGCCTCCTCCGGAACCGCCGCGTCGCCGAGAATAGGCAAGAGAAGGAGGAGACGAGCGTGCGGGTCGGCAACGCCTGCGGCACCCGGTGGTGCCTCCAGCAGGGCGGCGAGCTCGGGCCAGCATAGCCCGGGGCCGATGCGGTCCTGATCGTCGCTGGCCAGCACAAGGTCCTGGTTCCAGTCGGGGTGCGTGAGGAAGTAGTCCGTAGTCGTGAACTCCTCGCCGCTGTTGTAGTGCACGACGATCGTGAAGCCGCCGGTCAGAGGCACCGTGAACACTGGCCACGCTGATGGGTCGTGGAGCTTGTCCAGCATGGCGTCCGCGTCACCCGCGTCCGAGCCGAAGGCCTCCGGCGCGAAGCCCTCGGACAGATCCGCCAAGTGCGCCGGCCAGAAGCCCGGCTCATCCAGGAGCGATTGCCCGTCCACAACGGGCGACGAGGAGTACCAATGCCGTGCCATCACCATGCCGGAATTCTCCCCTGCCTGGTCAGAACTGTTCGAAGAACCCGGCCCTCAAGGCCGACCGACTTGACGGCATAGCAACGTGAGGTGTCTCTTACGGTCGAGGGCCGACGGCGGCTCATCGAGCGCTGCCGCACCCGCCCGATCTCGCACGTCGCCGCCGAGATGAACATCTCGCGGGCATGCGCATCCAAGTGGGTCAACCGATGGCGCCGTCACGGCGACCTCGGCCTGCTCGACCGCCCCTCGACCCCACACCACAGCCCACGCGCGACACCGGCATAGGTGACCGAGAAGATCGAATCCTGGCGGCGGCAGGAGAAGTGGTCCGCACAGCGTACGCTGTGCCCCCGCCACGAGGGACCGGGCGACTGTGCCGCCAGAAGAGCGCGACAAGGTGTGCGACCTGCTGCTCCGTGACCGAGAGAAGCGAGCGACCAACGCAAGCTGACGACGGTTGTCGCCCCTCAACCAGCTAGAAGCCCCTGGGACGCAGAAAGGCCCGTACCCCCCTAAGAGATAGGGGCCTTCGCTGTGTCCCTGGATACCCAAGTGACGGCTGCATCCCAGTCGACATTGGTGATACCGACAGGGGCTGTTGATGCGGCCGGGTGTCGAATAGCGGTAACAGAGACGGCACCGTGCTCGGTGACAGGCGCCCATACCGCGCGCCAGGCATCGTCCCACACGCCCCAGTGAAGGCGGTGAATTCGTCCCCTGCCCGGGATGGGGCGCCTCCACTGGTCACGATCTCCTACAGGACCGTGGTGGTCATGCGCTCGCTCCGGTGCTGGTGTCGGCCGCCTTGAGGACGCACGGGACGTGGAGGTGTTCGACGTCGACCTGGCGGCCGCGGGCGCGCAGTTCGCGGGCAAGGAGTTCGCTGAGACTCCCCGTCCCCACATGCCGGCCGTCCAACGGGGCGAGCGCGCCCGCATCCGTAGGGGGAAGGGCATGCGCTGGGGTGGACGTCCGCCGAACGCCGTAGCCGGAGATCACTACCGGCCTGCCTCGCGTCCGTCCCAGGATGATGCGCTCGTAATGAATGGCGTCTAACTGCTTTCGCATGGAGGATGTGACGATGATTCTGGTTACCGGTGCGAGCGGCAACGTCGGAAGGGCTCTCCTCACTCGTCTTCATGCCGACGGCGTGGCCGCGCGGGCGGCCTACCGTGATCCGCGCATCACTGCTCAGGTGATCGAGTCGGGCGGCCAGGCGGTGACGCTCGATCTGGCCATGCCGGACACGATCGGTCCTGCACTCGACGGCATAATGGCCGTATTCCTTCTCGGCGCGACGGGCCCTGCCCAAACGACCCTCGAACTCAACATGCTGGAAGCCGCCCGTGCGGTGGGTGTTCGGGTGGTCAAGCTGTCGATCTGGCGGGCCGACGAAGGACTCACACCGTTCGCGCGGCTGCATCAGCCTGTCGAACAGTCGCTGGTTACGTCCGGTTTGCCGTGGACGATCCTGCGACCCAACTTCTATCTGCAGAACTTCCTGCGCCAGCCGTCCATCCGTGAGGCTGGGGAGTTCAGCCTCCCACTGATCACCGCCCCCATAAGCTTCGTCGACGTCGACGACATCGCCCGTGTTGCAGCGCGGGTTCTCACCACTGACGGCCACGACGGCCGCGTCTATGACCTCACCGGACCGAAGGCGTTGACCTATGCCGAAGCCGCCGAGGAGTTCTCCGACGTCCTCGGCAAGCCGGTGCGCTACGTGGGCCTGCCGGACGACGAAGCGCGCGTGGCCATGCTGGGTCGCGGGATGCCGGAGTTCCACGTCGATGCCCTGATAGGAGTTGCCCGCGCATACCGGGACGGCGGTGCCGAAACCGTCACTTCGACGGTGGCCGACATCACGGGCCGTGCAGCCGTCGGTTTTGCCGATTTCGTGCGCCAGAACCTCGACTTCTTCGATTGAGCATAGTCCTCATCGGCCTGCCCTCCGGTGTGAGATCACCGAACGCCGGTTCCCTCCTCAAGCACCCCGCCGACTTGGAGCAGGGCATGGCCTTGACCCTCGGGGCGGTGCGCGGACAGAGGCGACGGATCATGCCGAGTCATGTGCGTCACTGGTCTGCAAGAGGCGCTGCTGCCTGTCGGCGGTCAGCCAGTTGCTGCCCGGGCGGCGCTGTGGTCGCACTGGCGTGAGACTGAGCCGTGGCCGCGATGCCGGTGCGACCGTGTCCTCTCACCGTCCGGGGACGCCGTCCCCTTCGGCTGGTCTCAGAAGTCGTCCGCACCGTCGCGCAGTTCAGGCGAACAGTAGCCGGTGAGGGCCTTCGTCGGGTAGGCGATCTGGTTGATGCCGTGGTCGTCGCCGGGTCGGGGATGCGCGCGCTCGATGAACGGACCGACCCGCACGGTGGCGTCCAGGGCTGTGGGTTGCGCAGGGCGGTGAGCATCGCGCGGAACTGGTCGACGACGGCCTGGTCTTCGGGGGAGACGGTGCCGGGGGCGTTACCGCAGCGGCGGAAGGAGGCAGGGCGGCGTCGTTCTCGCGGTGAGGGTGGTCTGACGGTTGCGTCGGATTGTGGGTAACTCACCCTGGAAGCCAGATAGTTCGCCAGGAGCCCCTGGACGTCCCCGCAAGCAGTGCAGGCACGGCCTCCAGCGATCATCGGAGCGTCGAGTTCCCTGATCACCGAGAAGGCCGTGGTTGCTCCCGCATCTTCACTGATCCCCGCGTCTGTGGTCCAGCTCGGCTCTGCCGACGCCGTCACGGAAGCGGACATACCTTGCTTGCTCCGGCACCTCGAGCGGGTTCCCGACCCGAGGATCCGGCGGGGACGTCGTTACCCGCTGGCCTATGTCCTCGCCCTGGCAGCCTGCGCGGTCCTGGCCGGGGCCCGTTCCCTGACCGCGATTGGCGAGTGGGCCGCCGATCTGCCGCGCGGCCGGCTCGCCCGCACGGGAGCGCGCGTCCTCGACCCCGAACCCGGCCTTGCCTGCCGACCGCCGTCCGAGGCCACCTTCCGCCGGGTCCTCCAACGCCTCGACGGCGACGCCTTCGACACCGCCATCAGCTCCTACCTGCGCGAACGCGCCCATGATCAGCCAGAGAAGAAGGAGCTGGTCCAGGTCGCCGTGGACGGCAAGACTCTGCGCGGCGCGGTCCGCCCCGACGGCAGCCAAGTCCGTCTCATCTCCGCGCTGCGGATGGACGGGGTGGTCCTCGCCCAGCGCGAAGTGCCGTCGAAGACCAACGAAATCACCGCGTTCAAGCCCCTCCTCACCCCACTCGACCTGGAAAACCATGTGATCACCTTCGACGCCCTGCTCACCCAGACCGATCTGGCCCGCTTCCTCGTCGAGGACAAGAAGGCGCACTACATCGCCGTGCTGAAGGCGAACCACCCCCGCCTGCACCAACTCGTCAAGGAACTGCCCTGGCGGGACGTCCCGCTCGGCCACCGCAGCCGGGACACCTCCCGGGGCCGTAACGAGATCCGCCGGCTGAAGACCGCAGCGATGACCCGGCTGCCTTTCTCGCACGCGGCGCAGGCCCTCCAGATCGTCCGCCACACCGTCCGGAACGGGAAGACCACAATCGACCGCGCCTATGCCCTCACCAGCCTGGACACCCTCCATGAACAGGCCGGACAACTCGCGGAATACGTGAGACGGCACTGGTGGATCGAGAGCAAGGAACACCATGTCCGCGACGTGACGTTCGAAGAGGACGCCTCCCGCGTCCGCACCGGCACGGCACCCCGCGCCATGGCTGGCCTGCGTAACCTCGCCCTCGGCACCCTCCGTCTCGACGGCTGGACCAACATCGCCCAAGGCCTCCGCCATCACAGCCGCCGCCCCGACCGGCCGCTCGAAGCCCTGGGCATCTCCTGACACTGAGGCCGGGAACGAACAGACCGTCTAGCACCGATCTGCTCGTCCCGACCTCTCCTCGTCAGGCGGTGAAGCCGCCGTCCACGTGGATCGAGGCTCCGGTGATGTACCTGCCGTCCCCACTTGCGAGGTGGGCGACGGTGGCCGCGATCTCGGCCGCTTCCGCATAACGGCCCACAGCGGTCAAGCCGGCGATCGTCTCGGCGTTCGGGCCATCCGCCGGGTTGGCGTCTGTGTCGGTGGGGCCGGGGTGGACCACATTGACCGTGATGCCGCGAGGGCCGAGTTCTCGGGCCAGGCCCTTGGCCATGCCGACGAGGGCCGTCTTGCTCATCGAGTACAGCGCCAGGCCCGGGAAGGCCGCGCGTTCGGCGACATTGCTGCCGATGCTGATGATGCGGCCGCCATCGCCCATGTGACGCGCCGCCGCCTGTGACGCCACGAACGGTGCCCGGACATTCACGGCCAGGGTGCGGTCGATCTGCGCCGGCCCCAGATCGTCGAGCGGGCCGACGAGAAAGACGCCAGCGTTGTTGACCAGGATGTCCAGTCTGCCGAATGTCGCGGCGGCCTCGTCCACCGCGGCGGTCACTGCCTGCGGGACCGCGCTGTCGGCCTGGATAGCCAGACCTCGACGCCCCCGGGCCTTGACCTGCTCCACGACCTCGGCGGCGCGCTCCGAGCTGTTCTCATAGGTGACGACGATGTCGGCGCCTTCCTCCGCCAGCCGGAGCGCCGCGGCGGCGCCGATGCCCCGGCTTCCGCCCGTGATCAAGGCGACGTTTCCTTCGAGTCGTTTCATGCCGTCGAGCATCGCGGGCCCCACTAACGGAAGCTGGCGGGAATCCGACCTGGCGTTCGGCGACATCGACAACATCGCCTGACACAGGCCCGTCAGCCAGGTAGGACCGGCATCACGCCGCACCCGGACCGATCACGAGAACGACGGGACCCTGGGCCCTGGAGCCCGTCGCAGACGACCATGCACACGTCCTCGACGCCGCGGTTGTTGATCTCGGTCAGCACCTGTAGCCAGTACGTGGCGCCTTCGCCGCCGTCGCCGGCCCACAGGCCGAGAATGTCGCGCGTGCCGTCCACCGTGACCGCGAGTGCGACGTAGAGGGGCCGGTTCGCCACCTGCCCGTCTCGCACCTTGACGTGCACGCAGCCGATGAAGATCACCGGATGGACCGGGTCCAGCGGCCGGTTCTGCCAGTCGGCCATCCCGTCCATGACCTTGTCGGTGATGGCCGAGATGGTCTGCTCGGACACGCTCGCGCCATGGACCTCGGCCAGGTGGGCGGAGATGTCACCATGCGTCAGACCACGTGCGGACAGCGACAGGACCATCTCGACGACCCCGGTCAGGCCGCTTCTGCCGCTTCTTGACGATCTGCGGCTCGAAGCTGCCGTCGCGGTCACGCGGCACCGTGATTTCCACCGGACCCACGTCGGTCAGAACAGTCCTGGACCGGGCCCCGTTGCGGCTGTTGCCACTGCCAGCACCGGCCGGGTCGTGCTTCTCGTAGCCGAGGTGGTCGGTGATCTCACCTTCCGGGGTGGACTCCAGCACGCGCTTGGTCAGCTGCTGCAGCAGCCCGCCGTCGCCGGTCAGCTGCAGGCCGCTCGCGCGGGCCCGGTCGACCAACTGCCCGATCAACTGGTCATCCAGCAGGTCCGTCGGAACTCGGCCGGCCGGACCTCTTCAACCGCCTCAGCAGAGACAGTCACGTCGCTCATCAGGTGCTGCTTCCATGATCGGGAGTTACACCGAAGACCGTACGGACCCGCCCGTCGTGCGAGACGTCGCGCAGCAGGTCACGAAGGGCACGAGGGAGGGGAGAGCCAGCACGCACGCTCAAGTTCATGCGCCGGAGGTGGCGTTGAAGATGTACGGCTGCACGTCCGTCCCGGACGGCACCGCCGCGTAACCGCACCACATCACAGCAGCGTGCGCTCGAAGGCGTGCCTCTTCAGGGCGGGCGGCCGTGTCTGTTCGGCCTCTGGGATGTGATGATCTTGACCGTTAGTCTTTTCGCGCAGCTGTTCACTCCGAATGGAGAGCGTGTGACGGTGGTTGAGGACGCGGGGCGTTGGAATGTGGTATGGAAGCATCGCCATGCCTTGATGCGCGTGGCGCTTCGGCGTACCGCCACTGTGGAAGACGCTGAAGACGTTGTCCAGGAAGCGATGACGAGAGCAATCGAGTCTTGTCAGGCTGACAACGAGGGAATTGCTCCCTGGCTGATGCGCGTCACGGTCCGTCTGTGTGTGGACACGCATCGGGAGCGTGGTCGGGAGCAGCGCCGGTGGGTTCGCCTGCCTGCCCCCGCCGAGGCGGTGCCGTTCGACGAGCGGATCTGTGATCAGGCAGAGGCTGTGTGGTCTGCGGGGAAGCTCTCTCGTTTGCCGGGGCGGCAGGCCAGAGCTTTGCAACTGCGGGCGGAGGGACTCTCCGTGGCTGAGGTGGCCGAGCGACTGGGCGTCAGCTATCGAACGGCTGAATCGCTGCTAGCCCGGGCAAGGAGCGCGTTGAGGGCAGCGCTGGCTTCCTCGCTCGGATTGGCCGTGTTCCTGCGGAGATGGGCTGCAGAAGTGATCCGGCTCCACCCCGCCTACCCCGGGCTGGTTGCCGCAGCCGCTTTGACGGTGGCAGCGGTCGTCATCCCTGCCCAGGGGACCGCTGCCCCTCCGCCATCCAACGCTGACCAGCATCACATGTCACGTCCCGATGTGCAGCGCGTGAGGCTGCCCAGGGTGGTGCGTACCGTACCGTCTCCCTCCCCGACTGGGCTCATGTCTGCTGGATCAGCGAACGCAGCGTCGCCCCGAGCCATGCCGGCCCCTGGGCGAGACAGCCCCGCCAGTGGTGAGTCGGCCCCCGGTCCGAGGGACAGTGACACGACGGAGGCGGCGCCACGGATCGCTCCGCCGCTGCCCACGACAGGGGTGGAGATTCCGCCCGCCCCTTCTTTGAAGATGACCGGCAACGTGCCTGCTGCGCCAGCGTCCTGGCCCGTTGGACGTTTCTGTCTGCCGGACGCGGACACGCTGGAGCCTGGCGCGGCACCTGGAGTGATGGGGTGCCTGGAAAAAAGTTGAGCTGGTACCGGCGGATGCGCCCTGCGGCTGCGTGAACGAGAGGACACGACGCACGTCTTGTCTTCCATCACTTCCGGCAGGAGACCATGCGCAGACGAGCGCTGTTCCTCATCACCGCGGCAGCCCTGTTGCTGGCGACCGCATCCCCCGCAGTCGCGGCGGAGCCTTCAGCCACCTCCGGCAAGGAGACGGCAACCATCACCCGCTACAACGGGCCACCACAGGACGGTGGTAAGCCCGTCAGTACCGCCACGCTGACCGAGCCCACCCGGACAGGTCCCGAGGCGCTGGCCGTGGACAGCAAGTCCGCAGACGTGGCGACTCTTCCCGCCGGGCAGAGTGTCTACAGCGACGGGACGGACAACGGCCCTTCCCGGGCGACCGTGGACGCCCTCACCTCTGGGCCGCGGCCGACGGCCTCAGCCACATACGGGGCCAGTATCAGTGCTGTGGACTGCCAGGACGACTCGCGGGCGTACGGGAGCTCCGGGCACGTCATTGACCACTTCGACTACTGTGCAGCGAGCTACTTCCTCGCCACCTTTCAGGTGTGCACCACCTACTGGTGGGGCACTTCGTGCGAGACCACCGGGACCGCGCAGTGGCGGCAGGTCGTCGTCGGCCGGGGCTACAACAACTCCGACAAGGTCACCCGCTACGCCGATTTCGTTGACCTGCTCGATGAGTGGAAGCTCACCGGCGATGCAGGGACGCATTCCATGACCATCACCATGAGCTGCCTGATGCAGGTGGGCTCCAGCTGCGTCGCCGACTCCCTCAACGGGCTCACACAGACCATCGACCAATGGGCTACGCCGCCGTCGACAACCTACTTCCGATTCGACTCCCAGCTGCGGGCAGTTTCGGCAACGAGGTGATCGGCCAGTACGACTTCCAGACGACGGTCAGCCTCACCGGCGGCACCTCGGCCTCCTTCGGATCCAACACCTTCCGCTGCGACTCGGCCCCGTACATCGTGGGCACACAGGCCGGATCCGGCTGCGTCTTTCCGGACGTGACCTCGACCTTCTCGCTCAGCGTGAACTCCAACGCCACTCAAGAGGCCCTGCACGTCTACCAGGCCCAGTACTACCCCGAAACGACCACGCCGACCGATCCCAACAAGCAGATCCCCGGCTCAGTCGACTCCGGCATACCGCTCAGCCGAACCGTCGATGAGGCACTGCAACAGAAGAACACCGACGCGGCGGTAGCCACTTGCTACAAGTACTACGGCCCCAACTACAGCGCCGGCAGCACACTCGACTGCGACGAGTACCCCTTCAAATCCACTCACCAAGGAGCCTTCAACGCCGGCACGAACTAGTCCGCCCGGCCCATCTCTTACAGCGACAACCGCTCCGGCGGCGCCCAGCTCGGAGCCTTCTACTCCTTCAACCGCATGCTGGACGGTGTTGCACCGGACTACTTCTTCGTACAGATCACAGGCTGACGCCTGACCAGGCTGTGGGGCGCCATCGCGCGCCCCACAGCCCCGGTCAAGAACACCCCCGCGGCCACGAGGGCCGGAACAGGACCGAAAGAGCAGTCATGACCACAACATCTTCTGTCCATGAGGCATGGGACAGAATCCTCGCCTGGCTGGAGGTAAACGCCCCCGCCACAGCACTGTGCATCAACCCTCCGGCCACCGCGGAGGAAATCGCCGCCGCAGAACAGGCGGTCGGAAAACAGCTTCCGCCGGATCTGGTGGCCTGGTGGCGCCGAGCCAACGGCATGCGAAGCCGCCCGGACAGCGGCAAGCTCCTGCCACCTTCCTATCTGCCCTACACCATCGAAGAGATGCTGGGCAGCCGCCGACTGTGGCTGCAGATCGCGGCCGAAACCGGCGATCCGCGCAACACCGAGGAGGACCTGCGCAGGCCCGCCGGTTCAGCGACTCTGGGGTTCTTGCCCGCCTTCCTCCCCATCGCCAGAAATGGCAGCGGCGCTGACCTGTTCGTCGATCTCCGGTCCGGACCACGGCGAGGATGCGTCACTGAATACGACCATGAGCAGGGCGCCCTTTCCGGACTTTGCTGGCCGAACACCGCCGCCATGCTTGCGGATGTGGCTAACGGCCTGGAGCACCGCACCATGACCATGCACGACCACATCGCCGAAGCGCGTGTACACGGTTTCAAAGCCACCGGATACCTGCCCCGCGTCACGGAAGATCTCGCCCTCCACTGGGAACCCGAAAACCGGTAGCTCGCTCAACTACTGGGGTTTGTGGTGACCCCCGGAGTATGGACCGGGGGTTCATGCTGCGAGTGAAAGTCTCGCTTCCTTGTGGTGTTGCTGTTCGAACTCCAGCGATGAGAGGTAGGACAGCCCGCTGTGACCGGCGTGGTGCGCGCCAACTCCGCACGGGCGGCGAGCTGCGTCTGGTTCAGCCGGGCCTGCGCCAGCCCGTCGGTCAGTCTCCTGCGCAGTTCGGTGAGTGCCGGATTGTGGCCGTTTTACTCGTCCTGCACGTGCTCGCCCCCGGAGCTGATGTGTTCGCCGCTGTCCATCTTCGTCCGGGCGTACCACGGCGCACGCCGTTTCCGCGACCTTCGACCACGTCAACACCCCACCGTGTACAGGGAGTCCGTCGTGGCCGTCGTCCTGCTGACCACCGCACTCGTCGTCGCGTTGCTCGCCGCGCTCGGCGCGGGCAGGCTCGCCCGCATGGACGGCGCCACCTACGCCGCCCTCACTCGCGCTGCCGCCACCTTCGCCGCGGTCATCACCCTCGCCGCCACCGTTACAGCAGCCCTCGCCGCCCTGGAGGGCATCCCCGTCTCGATGGCGGCCTCGACCCCGGTCGTCGGCGGCATGGTCCGGGTGGATCCCGTCTACGCCCCGGCCCACCTCCGCGGCCGCGGCTACGCCGGATCCGCGCGGCCGGCTTCCCACGCCCGAAGTGGCTCTCGGACTTCGACTACACGGCCAACCGGAACGTCACCCCGGCCCTGATCAACAACCTCGCCACCTGGGAATGGGTCAAGAAGGGCGAGCCGCTCTGCTTGATCGGTGACTCCGGCACCGGCAAGTCCCATCTGCTGATCGGCCTCGGTTCTGCCGCAGCGATGGCCGGCTTCCGGGTCCGCTACGCGCTCGCCGCAAAGCTCGTCAACGAACTCGTCGAAGCCGCCGACGAGAAACAGCTGACCAAGACCATCGCCCGCTACGGGCGCGTCGACCTGCTCTGCATCGACGAACTGGGCTACCTCGAACTCGACCGCCGCGGAGCCGAGATGCTGTTCCAGGTTTTGACCGAGCGGGAGGAAAAGAACAGCGTCGCGATCGCCTCGAACGAATCGTTCGGAGGTGAAGTAGGCCGCCGACGAGGTGCCCCTGGCTGGGGTCCTGTTCCGACGGCCCCTTCCCGAACGGTACGGGCGCCTTTCAACGCATACCGCTCTCCAGTGACGTCATCTCCGGGTTGAGACCGTGGCCCGTCCTCTGTGGATTTCCCAATGGCAGTCGTGGCAGACGACAAGGGTCTTGCGTCGACGCTGTGCCATGAGCCTTACCCAGGGAGAGGGTTCGGGCCGACCAGGCCGATTGAGATCTGCCATTTTGCGGATGTGGTGAGCTTGCAGACCACTCCGCGACTCGCACATCTCACACTGTCCCGCCAAGAGCCGGTGGATCAGTTCATTACTGCCGGTGTATCTCGTTGACGGGGCCTTGTCGACCAGGTCAGCAAAGCATTGCCGCTTCAACGGGATTCCGCCGAAGCGAGCTACCAGTGGCTTTCTTCCGTCACTGCGCTTGACTATGACCTGCATGCACGTCCGTGGCCCGTCGGGCGTTTGGACGGTCGCCCTGTGGCGGCGAGCCATCCGAGTGACGGTGGACTGATGTTTCCTGGCCAGGGTCTTGAGCATGGACGATTCCATGACCCAGTGCAGCATGCCCAGACGTCCTACGTCTTGGGCCAGAAGGTAGTACTGGACGAGTCCCCGATATTCCGCTTGGTACTTCGCCACGATCGAGAAGTCCTGATCGTGTATCAGCGCCCCGCGAAACGCCGGTTTCCCGCGCTTCATATACAACGCGCACCGTTTCCGGATCACGTCCCGTGGCACGTACAGCCCAATGCAGCCATTGACCGCTCGACGCCCGCGAGTGATCTTCGTGTCCGCCAGCTGGGTTCTCAGCTCGTAACCGAGGAAGCGCGCCGCTTGGCTGGCGGCGTGCGTGATCAGAGTCTTGGATTCCGACAGTTCCAGCTTGAGTTCGTCATGCAGGAACTCCCTCATCCGGTTCTTGATCTCCAGGGCTTCTCGCTTCGGCCCAGCAAAGCCGAGCAGCCAGTCGTCGGCATAGCTTGATCTTTAACCTGTGCGGCGGGGTCGTGGGGACGTTGACTTCTTCGTTCGCTGTTTCGTAGCGCCTGGTTTGCGGACGGTGTGCACGTCGTAGCGCGGGGTGGGCCGGGTGTTCTTGCGGCCGGGTGGTCGTCCTGGGCCGGGGCGGGAGGATTTCGGTGCTCTGGCGGGGCAGGCGGCCTGCGGGCGCAGGTGCCGAAAGTGGCGGCGGACGCGGGCCGGGGTGAGTTTGTTTGGCGGGCTCGGTTTCTCCCACGGCCGGCGCAGGTCGGCCGCCAGCGGGCGGACCAGCCGCATCTGTGTGTAGACGGCGAGGATCAGCCAGGTCCACCGGTCAGCAGCCTGGGGAGTGCGGATCTTCGGGCAGGTCCAGCCCAGCGTCTGCTTGAACAGCCGGAACGTGTGCTCGATGTCGAAGCGCCGCAGGAAGAACTGCCAGAGCAGGTCGACTTGGGTGTCGGTGGCATCGGTGCCCGACCACCACAACGACACCGGCTTCGGCCTCGCGCCGCTGGGCAGGTACTCGACCTGCAGACGGATCACAGTGCCCTCGATGACCGGCAAAGCGCCCAGCTGGGAGACCCATGCAGAGTGGTGAGTGAGCCTGGGGTGGAGTCGGTCCCAGGCCCTGGCGGTGGCCGTGCCGTACAGACGGGTCTTGGTCACCGTCGTCGCATCTGGAGTGTTCCAGGTGGCCGGATCGCCGAAGGCGAACTCGCCGCCGTGGCGGGGCGGACGGCCCCGGGTGCCTGGCTCGCGGGGCGGGGCTGCCCGGCGCAGGACACGGTCCGAGCGCATCCGGCCCAGCACCTGCACCGGCAAGTCCTTGAGCAGGTGGGCCAGGCGGGGAACGTCGTATCCGGCGTCCACCACGATGAGGATGTCCGGGTCGTCGTCATTCCACTGCCCGGCCTCCATCAACCGCTCGATAAGCCGCGCATCTGCCGGGCGGTGACGGTGGCGGCGTCGTCACCCGGCGCCAGACGTAGCGCGTCCAGCGGCGCGGTCCAGGAGCTGCGGCCTGTTTCCAGCGCGCAGATCACCGAATACGGCCAGCCGGGGATGGGGATGTGCTGGTCCTTGCCGCGTCCGTAGGTGTGACACGGAATCCGCTGCGGTGAGGTGTGGGCGTCGGGGCGCAGCCAGCAGGTGATGTCGGCGGCCAGCACCAGCCGGCCGTCCGCCGCCCGCGGCAGCGGCACCGCAGCCAGGGCCCGCCGCAGCCTGGCGATGTCCACCCGACCCGCGGCCAGGGCGTCATACAGCCCGCCGTGTCCCCGGCGATGCTCGCCCACCAGCGATAGCTCCACCAGCGAGCGGACCGGGCCGTCCGCGCACAGCACGGCGTCGGCCAGCTCGAACAGCGCATCCGAACGCCTGGTCAGGCAGGAGTAGAACTCGCCCCGGAAGCGTGACAGCTCCGCCAACGCATCCTGCCGGGCATCGCGATGCAGCAGACTCATCATCACGGCCTTCGTACTGGACGTGTGTGTTCCTTGGTCGGAGCACATGTTCAGACGAAGGCCGCTTCTGCGTACGGCAGTTACCGGACCGAGTGATCACGTTCGACGCACCATTCGACACCGGAGGTTAAAGATCAAGCTAGGCCTCGAAGAACGGTTCCAGGACCAGTTTGGCGGCCATCATCACCACCCGGTCCGCCACGGTGGGAATCGACAGCGGCCGGAACTCCCCCGGCCGCCCCCGGTTTGGGAATCTGGACCCGCCGCAGCACCGACGGACGATACGTATACGTCCGTAGCCGCTCGGCCAGATCCTGGAGGAACGCATCCACCCCCGAGGCCACCACCGCGTCGACGGTCACACCGTCGACGCCGGGGGGCTCCCCGGTTCGCACACACACCGGCCCACGCCCGCCGGAGAACGTCCATGCGGTGGACATGGCTATACAGGGCATGAAACCGGCGTTCGGGTTCTTGCTTGGCACAGCGGTAGAGCGTCCGCTGCAAGGCTCGGACCTTGTCCAAGAAGGCGGACACCCGGTCTCGCGGCGCCTTCCTCCCGACGGATGGAACCAGCCGAAACGGCACTCATCCGTGCCCCTCCCTGTTCGCGAATCGCATCGATGAAGCAGAGGCCCTTCGCTCCCAGCGGGTTGTGTTGTCCCGCCGATCGGCACTACTACGACCCCCTCCGACTGCCTCTCGGCAGCCCGCCACTTCCCGGTTCCGCCGGTTATAGGCAGGCCACGCTTCCCACGCGGCATGCGCGGGGCCGAGGAGGCTCTCTCCAGTTCCCAGGACAACCTTCCAGCCATTCCACGCCCCTTACGTCGGGAGGTTCTTCAGCGACTGCTCCAGGTCCAAGATCGCCTTCTATGGCCTCAGCCTTTCAAGCAAGGCTCGGCTCCTCCTTGGCCCGCCCACGGGCGGGATTAAGTGACGGCATTGCAGGCTTCACTTCATGTTGCGGACTGGCCGGTTGCACGCCCCCGAGGAGCGCTTGTCACTCCACTTCGGCGCCATCCTTTCGAGCGACGCCGGGAGTCAGCTACCGGGGACCCTGGCGTCTCCCCGGACCGGACTTCCACCGGCTGGCTATCCTGATCTTGTCGTCCGGTTACATCGTTCACATCCCTTCTGAGCTGCGGTGACGTCCGGACTGCTGGACGTACGCTTGTCGTTTAACCTTCGGCGCCCGACGAAGGTGAGTCGTTTTCGGCGGCGAGGGTGACATAGACGCCGACCGCGCCGCGCAGCTGGAGAAGCTGGGCATGGTGTGGAGCCACTTCGACGTCGCCTGGGAGGAAGGCCTGGTCGCCGCCCGTGGGTGGGGTGTTCGCGCTGGCTCATGCGGTGGCAGGCGCATCAGCTCAGGCGAGCCGTGTCAGGCGAGGTCGGCCAGCCAGATCCGGGCTTCCGTGGCCCGGGCAGCCCTCAGCCCGGCCAGCCGCTGCACGGCCTCGGTGCCGAGCCGCCGCGCGCCCTCCCTGTCGCCGAGGGCGGCTTGTGCGCGGGCTGCCCCGTACAGGCAGAGCGCGGCGATCTCCTCCTGGCCGCTCCGCTCGGCGCCCGCGAGGGCCGCACGGAAGGTTTCCGCGGCCGTGGCGTGGCCGCCTTCCGCCTCGTGCGACTCGCCCAACCGCATCCGGAGCCGGGCGATCACTGCTGCGTTGCCGCGTTCCAGCCGCATGGCACGCAGCAACGGCTCCTGGGCGCCCCGCGCATGGCCTCGGGCCAACTCGAGATCCGCGGCTGCCTCCAGCGCCTCCACCAGCACCTCGCGCACCGCGATCCGCTCCGCCACGTCCAGGCTCTCGCGTACGTGGGCGTCGGCCGCCTCGTACTGCCCGTCGGCCAGTTCCTGCCGGGCGAGCGCGCTCAGTGCGTCGCTCAGCTTCTCCGGGCGTGCCTGCGCCCGGGCCCCCTCCACCGCCTGCCGCAGCAGCCTGCCCGCCTCGTCATACTCGCCTTGAGCGGTCAGTACCCGGCCCAGGTTGACCAGCAGCGGTACCTGCTCGTGGTAGTCCAGTTCCCAGGCGAGTTCCAGGCCCTCGGTCAGCAGCATGCGCGCCTGGGCGTGGTGGCCGCGGCGGACGGCCAGCCATCCCAGACCGTGCAGGGCGTCCACCTCGTCCGTGCTCAGCCGCTCTGCGCGGGCGAGTCCCAGGCATTCCTGGAAGAGTTCCCGCGCCTGGGCATACGCTCCGGCTAGCGCCCGCATCCAGCCGCTGATCTGGAGCAGCCCGGCGATCTGCGGAGGATCACCGTACTCGCGGGCCAGTTCCAGGCCGCGCCGCAGGTGCGCGGCCGACTCGTCGTGCCGTCCCTGCAGTCCGGCGACCCAGCCGAGCCCCTGCAATGCCGGCACCGCTTCGACGCCCTGGGACCCAACGAGAGCGTCGGAGAAGTGGCGCCGTGCCCGTTCCAGGTCGCCGCGCATCCCGACGCTCCAGCCCAGTTTCAGCAGCAGGCCGACGATCTCGCCGACCGAGTCAGTCTCCTGGGCGCGGTGCATGCCCTCGTCGAGGTACCGTCCGCCCTCCCGCAGGTCGCCGCGCTCCAGGATGACGCTGCCCAGCCGCAGCAGCGTGCGGGCCTCGGCCCGGGCGTCGCCCAGTACCCGGGCCGCGTGCAGGGCGTGCCGGAGGTGGGGCTCGGCCACGGTGTAGAGCCCGCGGTGCACCAGCCGGGGATAGGCGGCGTCAACGCCGGTGAGGAGTTCCTCGTGCATGCCGTGGTGGTGGGCGTGGTCGAGCGCCTGCAGGACATTGCCGAATTCGCGCTGGAATTCCTCGCTGGTCATGCCGACCTCCTCGGCTCCGTCGGGGGGCCCCGCCTCGGCGGAATCGGCGCCGAAGGGGCCCTTCCCTCCGGCCATGCCCACGTACACCACGACCATGCGCCGCTCCGCCGCTCCCAACGAGTCGCCCTGCAAGGCCGCGACACCCGTGGATGCGGTGTCTTTGGAGCGTACGAAGTCGTGCACGACTTGGTGCATCGTGTAGCGGTTGTGTCCGGCGGACTCCACCAGACCGGTGCCGGTGAGGGCGCGTATGAGCTCCGGCGCAGCCCGGGCTACAGCCTGCGCGGCTGCTGCCGGGAAGCTGTTGGGCTTCGCAGGGAACGCGGTGAGGGCGAGCAGTGCCCGGCGTGCCTCGGGTGTCAGCCGGTCGTGGCTGACGTCCAGTGCGGCGAGCAGTGAGAGGGACAGACTTCCGGGGATGCTGGGGTGGGCGGCGGCCGGGGCCTGTCGGCGGGCGAGGCGCAGGCGTTCCCCGGCCCGGCCGAGCTGGTCCAGGGCGTCAGCGACCGAGGCTTCGCCGTCGATGGCCGCTCGGCGCAGGTGATGTCCGATCAGGTTCAGGGCCAACGGCAGCCCGCCTACCAGTTCCACCAGCCTGGCCGCGGCCGTGGGGTCGGCGCCGACCGCTTCCGGCGCCAGCGCCTGCAGGAGCCTCAGCCCTTCGACGGGCACGAGTTCCCCGACACGCAGCGCCGCTCCGCCGAACTCCAGTGCTACCGCGGGAAAGCGGGTCGTCATCAGCTGGGCGCAGCCGGGGCCGCCGACCTGGAGGGCGAGCGCGTCGTCCGAGTTCCAGGCGTCGTCGATGACGAGAAGCAGCCGTCTGCCGCCGATCCGGCGGTGCAGCGCCTCAGACCAGCCGACCAGGTCTGGGGCGGTTAGCTCCTGGGGGCCGAGTCCGACATGTTCCCCCCACAGTGCCAAGTGCCGTACGACATCGGTGGTTCCGGCTCGTGAGCCCAGGCCTGCCCACAGCACGCCATCCGGGAAGGTGGCGCGTACATCGTCGTCGTAGGCGAGGTCCAAGGCGAGCGCGGTCTTGCCGACGCCAGGCAGTCCGTACAGGGCGACCGAGCCGGACGGGAGCGCCTGTCTGATCCGGGCGCGGAGCTCGTCCCGCCCGACCAGGAGCTCAGAGGGGCGGGGAGGGGCGAGGAACGGGGCCGGGGCGGGCTCGGGCCGGGGGTGGATGTGGACGGTGGCATGGTCACCCACCAGTGCGACGTCGATGTCCCCGTGGAACTCCACGGGCGTGGGCTCCCCCGGCTGGTCCACAAGGTCACTCCATTGGCGCGGGGGAACCGGACTCGGAGGTACCGGACGCACGCGCCGAGGACGGCAGATCGGGCCGGTTGACGGTCACGTTCACGCGCGCGGCGTCACCGATGACGGCGCTGCCTACCTCTCCGTGGAAGTTCGTCCGGTACTTCGGCCCGGTCTCCGGCGCCCTGCCCGCCTCTGTGAGCACCCGCTGGGCCGCCGCGATCAGCTCGGCGTCCTCCGCGGCGCCTGCGGCGACGAGCTCGGACTGCAACGGCCGCTCCCAGGTGTCGGGTTCCCGATCGAACCGGTCCAGGACCAGGTTCCCGTCCTCCCGGCCGGCGAGCCGGGCCCGTACCCGCTCCCGCAGGTCGCGGTGGGCGGACCGCACCGCGTTCCTGACGGATTCCTGGGCGACATCCGTCAATCCCGCCGCCGTACCGGCAGCAAGGGCAGCGATGATCAGCGAAACCGGTTCCACGGACCCTCCCCGGCCCCTGCAACGAAACGTGTACAGAGCGTAACTCTCAACGGTCCCTTGGCGCCAGCGGTTCGTCCTGCGGAAACGAGGCGCCCCGCCCCGCGCTCCCGTGCCGGGTGTGGTGAGTGCCGCGGCAGAATTCCTCACCGGAGTCACGGACCGCTTCTCCGGTCACGCCACCGGAGCACCACTCCAACTCGCCTCACTCGACGGATGGTTGAACCAGTACTAGCCTCCGCAGCGTGTCCCAGGAATGTGTGAAGTCCTGCCCTGCTCTACACAAGTCGTACTACAACGCGGCCTATGCGCTGGAAGTGGGCCTCAAGACCAGCATCACGAATATCGTTCCGACTCTGTGGCCGGTGTCCATGATCGGGCTGGACCGGCTCAACCGTGCGATGAACGGCGTCGAGCGGGCGCTGTTCCCCACGACTCCCGGCATTGCACCCATGGACCCGCAGGCCGTTGCCGGCCTGCTCGACGTGTACGACAGGCTAAGTACATGCCCCGGGCCGCAGGCCGGAACAGAGTCCGTACGGCGGTGCTTCTCCAGGACCCTGCGGGCGTTCGGGGCGGCGCACACCAAGGAAATTCCCGCATACTCCTGCCCGGCGAGCACCGTGCCGGCTCCCGGCGTCCTGCCCAGCCAGTGCCCCGAGGTGCAGAAGCACGCGGTGATCCTGACCGAAAGGCTGGTCAAGGCAGCCGACACCGACGGGCTGATTCCCTTCGTCCGCAAGGCGCTCATGGGCCATATCGACGGCAAGACCTTGGAGCACGTGAAGAACTCGGCCGAGGCTCTGCGGAAGGAACTTCCGCAGCTGGCAGGTGATACGCGCAAACTGGCCAGGAAAGCGGTCCTGGCAGGCGACATGGCGCGCTACGCGGGCATGGCGGCCAGGACGGCCAACGTGGTCGGAGACAGTATCGAGGGCGTGCGGTACCTCAGGGCCGCCCATAGTCTAGACCAGTTGGTCCTGCACATCGCAGATCCCGAGTACACCTGTCCGGACACGACCGGCACCTGCAACCGGCCGCCCGTCAGTCCTCCGCACGCCGGGTGACAGGCGCTGCTGGTCCCGCCTCCGGGGGGCTCGTACCGGCGGCCCTGCAGACGATTCGCCGGCCCAGGGAGCGCGGACGCGGAGGTGGGACGGGGCCGGGCCGGGAGCCCGGCTGCGATGGCTGGTCAACGTGAAAGGCATGCCGCATGACGTGGTCCTTGCCTGAGCCGATACTCACCGTTGCCGTGGACAGCCCTGGCTTGCCCGCTGGGTGGGCTGCGGAGCCGAAGTAAGATGGTTCTCCAGACACTTGATTGTGTCCTCCCGGAATCCACCGTGTGCCCCCTTCCCTGAACGCCCCTTATCGCGCCCGTCCGGGAAGCATCCTGCCTTACACGCGCAGCCCTTGCTGACAGCGTGCGCTCGGCAACTCACCTGCATGTGACGGAAGTTGAGTCAGCGAGTAGAACTGTCAAAGCTCCCGACGCCATCGGCGACGGAACGGATCGCCACACTCCCGGGCAGTAGCGCCGAACAGCCACGTAGTAGGACTCCGTTACGTCAGGGCGGTCTGCCGTCCGGCTAAGGCGTGTATCGAATGTGCTGGTCACAGCCACTCGTTGATGGCCGCGACGAGGACGGTCGCCTCGTAGCGGACCGCGAGCTTGTCGTACCTCGTAGCCACGGCCCGGTGCCTCTTTAGACGTCGTTTCAGTTGGTGAGCCTGCGGTAGCTGATGAGGGCTGCGGCGATGCCGACGAAGGCCAGGAAGTGCTCGGCCTTTCGCTCGTAAC
>NZ_JBITDA010000051.1:0-22751 GCF_044453765.1 Streptomyces sp. NPDC051636
CTCGACAACTGCATCGGTCCTTGAACAGAGCCGAGCATGCCCGTTGATCATGCTGTCCCGCCGGGGATCCCCAAGATCCCCGACAGAGTCAAGCTAGGTCGGGTGCGGGAAGCCGGGTGGGGACGGTGTTGCTCACCTGCTGGAAAATGACCGAGGTGCGGAAGCCGGTGATTTCGCCGCGCTTGCTGAGCCGGTCCGTGAGGAAGGCGTGCAGGTGGTCGAGGTCCTGTACGGCGACGTGAAGCAGGAAGTCGTCGCCTCCGGAGAGCACAAAGATGTGCAGGACTTCCGGCAGACCACTGGCGAAGCCCTTGAAAGCGTCGATGACGGCGCGACTGAGGGGGCGCACCTGAACAGAGACGAGTGCCTGAACGCCGCGATTGAGGGCGGCAGGGTCGATGTCGGCGTGGTAGCCGCGGATGACGCCCCGGCGGTGGAGTGCCCGGACCCGCTCCAGGCAGGTCGAGGGAGCGATGCCCAACTGCCGGGCTAGTTCGCGGTTGGACTGCCGTGCATCTGTCTGGAGGAGCCGGACAATCTCCGAATCAAGTTCGTCCATGGTCGACGACCATACCCGAGTATCAGCCATCTGTTTGGTCAAGCAGCCTGAAGAGGAGACATTTGTGCACCATGGCGTCATCGAACCGGATGAATGAAAGAGCGGAGGTACCATGCTTGATCACGAGCAGGTCGTGATCCACACCGGTCGGCGCTCCCGTCTGCCGGTGATCGTGGCCGTGCACTCCACGGCACTTGGTCCGGCGGCCGGCGGTCTCCGGCTCTGGCGCTACGCCGACTGGCGGGACGGTCTCTCCGACGCCCTTCGCCTGTCGGCCGCGATGACCTCGAAGTTCGCCGTGGCCGGGCTGTCGAGCGGCGGTGGGAAGGCCGTCGTAGCCCTGCCCGAAGGGATGGACCTCGGTGCCGGCCGGCGGCGCGACGTGCTGCGTGACGTAGCGGAGGTCATCGCATCGCTGGGCGGTGCGTACGCCACCGGACCGGATGTCGGGACCAGCCCCGCCGACATGGCAGTCATCGGGGAATCCACCCCCCACGTGTTCTGCAAGCCCACGGATCTGGGCGGAAGCGGCGACTCGTCCCCGCACACCGCGCAGGGGACGCTCGCCGCACTACGGGCCGTCAGCCGACGGCTGTACGGCACCTCCAGCCTGGACGGCCGCAGTCTCGCCGTGATCGGCCTGGGGCGCGTCGGCGCCGACCTCGCCCGCCTTCTCGCGGCCGACGGAGCCAGTCTGACGGTGACCGACATCAAACCCGACAAGCGGAAGGTTGGCGACGAGCTCGGCGCTGTCTGGCAGTCGCCCGAGGAGATCATCGCTGCAGACGTGGACATCGTGGTCCCCGCGGCCCTCGGCTCCGTCCTGACCCGCCAGACCGTGGCGGAGCTGCGCTGCCGTGCCGTGGTCGGACCGGCGAACAACCAGCTCGCCACGCCGGATGTCGCCGATCTGCTGCACCAGCGCGACATCGTCTGGGTACCGGACTTCGTCGCCGGCGCGGGCGGAGTCATCCACGCCATCAGCACCGAACTCCACCACGTCGGTGCGGACGACGCCCGTGCACGGGTCGACGCCATCGAGGACACCGTCTCCGACCTGCTGGACACCGCGCAGCGCCGTGGCCAGACCCCGGCGCAGGCGGCGAGCGAACTGGCCCGGCGACGCCTACATGCCGCCACCGGCCCCACCAGCTCACCCACGACCTCGTAGCCCTTCCGGGCAGCGGGACCCTGCGACGCCGAGAACCTGGCACTGCTGCACGCCGACAGCTGGCGTCGGCACTACCGCGGTGCGTACTCCGACGCGTTCCTGGACGGGGACGTGGTGGCCGACCGGCGTTCCGTCTGGTCCTCGCGCCTCTCCGACCCGAGCGGCAGTGCGACGGTCGTGGCCGAGGACGACACCGGACTAGCGGGATTCGTCCACGTCGTCTTCGACGAGGACGGCCGCTGGGGCAGCCTCATCGACAACCTGCACGTCGTCGAGCACCGCCGACGCATGGGCCTCGGCACCGCGCTGCTCTCCCGTGCCGCGCAGGCCGTCGCCGAGCGCGCGAGTGGCAGAGCGATGTACCTGTGGGTGCTCGAACAGAACACAGCGGCCCAGCAGTTTTACCGGGCCCTGAGCGGAACCTGCGTCGAAAAGGCGCCGGTGTCGCCACCCGGCGGTGTACCGTCCCGGCTCGCCGGTTCCCCTGCCAAGCTCCGCTTCACCTGGCCCGACGCCTCGTTGCTCGCGCAGACCGACGGACGGCGAGGCGTACCGACGACCCGGAGGACCACGCCATGACCCCCGCCGCGGGTAGCGCCGTCGACCACTACGACCGGCTGCTGGCCGAGCACTACACCTGGATGCTTGGCGGCGACGTCCACGAGGCCGCGGACCGGCAGGCAGCGATGCTCGCGGAACTCGGCCTGACGGGAACCGTGGACGGCGGGCCTGCCATCGACCTGGGCTGCGGCTCCGGCGCGCAGACCCTGGCCCTGGTACGCCTCGGTTTCTCCTCGGTGATCGCCGTGGACACCAGCCGCCGCCTGCTCGACGAGCTCGTCACGTACGCCCAGGACACCGCAGTCGTCCGGCCGGTGCACGGCGACCTCCGCACCGTGCTGCCCGAGGCGGCCGAGCCGGGCGCGGTCGCGGCCGTCGTCTGCATGGGGGACACGCTTCCCCACCTCCCGTCCAAGGCGGACGTCCCCGTGCTGCTCGGCCACATCAGCCGTGCCCTCGCCTCGGGCGGCCACCTCGTCGTCACCTACCGTGACCTCACGGTGGAGCTGCGCGGTACCGACCGTTTCATTCCGGTACGCAGCAGCGACGACCGGTTGCTCACCTGCTTCCTGGAATACCGCGACGAGGACACGGTGATCGTCCACGACCTGCTCCACACCCGGACGAACGGCTCCTGGCAGCAGCGGGCCAGCTACCCCAAGCTACGGATCGCGTCCTCATGGCTGGTCGAAGAGTGCCGAGCGGCGGGACTGGACGTTCGCCACGACGCCCCGGACGCAAGGGGTATGCGGATCCTGCACGCCGTAAAGCCCTGACGAGCATTCAGGGCTCTCACCGGCGCTCCGACCAGAAAGGGTGAACTCCACCAGTAGGACTCCGTTAGGTCTGTCTTGATCTTGGTGTGGTCCTGCTGGGCAGGGGCTGGTGGCAGGTGGTGCAGGTGCCGGTCCAGCAGTTCAGCAGGTCCTGGATGGCGTCGAGGATCTGGTAGAGGGTGAGTCTGCGGTGTCGGCTTTTGGGGCCAGACGCTGCTCGGTGAGGAAGGCATGGGCGGCGGTGACCAGGGTGGCATGGTGGTGCCAGCCCGGCCAGGAGCGGCCTTCGAAGTGGTCCAGGCCCAGGCCGTGCTTGAGTTCGCGGTAGTCATGCTCGATGCGCCAGCGGATCTTGGCCAGGCGGACCAGGATCGTTGTGTCGTCGGGCAGGTCGGACAGCCAGAACCGGGTCGGTTCGTCGTCGCCGTCGGGCCATTCGGCCAGCAGCCGTACCTCGGGCAGGACGCCGTCCCACCGGCCGTGCCCGGCCACTGCGGCTGCCTGGGCCAGCCGGCGCGGGCGCACCCCTGCGGGACGGACCTGCATGGTGAGGAAGCGGGCGGTCATCGGGCCGCGGGAGCCTTCCCGCCAGGTCACCTCCGTGAAGGCTTCCCGTCCGGCAGCTGCTGCCAGTTCCGCCACCGGCACTGATGGCTGCCGGTAGCGGGGAACCGGCCGGTGGCCGGTGCCGGACCAGGCGGGAGAAGCGGGGACCGCTTCATGAGGCTGGACGGTCAGATCGCCGCGGATGCCGACCACGTAGGCGTGTCCCCGCTCGGCCAGGCCGGTGCGGAAGTCGGCGTTCTGGCCGTAGCCGGCATCGGCCACCACGACCGGCGGCACCAGTCCCCATCCGGTCAGTTCGTCCAGGGCGTCCAGTGCCAGGCGCCACTTCTCCCGGTGCCCGACGTCTTCCGGCACGCCGGTCCGCCGGCGCCGGACGGTGTCCTCGGCCCATTCCTTCGGCAGGAACAGCCGCCAGTTCAGCGGACATGAGGCCGTGTCGGAGACCGCGTGCACGCTGACGGCGACCTGGCAGTTCGCCTGCTTGCCCAGCGCACCGCAGTACTGGTGGGCGACCCCGACCGTCATCCTGCCGTCCTTGGGGAACGACATGTCGTCGACCGCCCAGGCGTCCGGGCCGACCTGTGGCACCAGCCGCTCGGCGATCCGCCGCCGCACCGGCACCGGATCCCAGGTGGACTGGTTCACGAACTGCTGCAGGTTTTGTTCATTGCCGTCCGGCAGCCGTGAGGCCATGGCCTGGATGGACTTGCGGCGACCGTCCATCATCAGTCCCCGCAGATAGCAGTCGACCTTGGCCCGCTGGTCCTTGCGTGGCACCGAGGCGAACACATCCGCCACGAATAACGCCAACTTCGCCCGAACACGGTTCAGTTCATGTGCGTCCACACATTCACCGTGCCCCTGAACAAGGACGACACACAGACCTAACGGAGTCCTACTAGCCCGCTGCTCACTTACTCAACCCTATTGCGGCAGCGGCGCGCGCATCTACGACGGCCCGGACGACTCATCGGTGGCCGGAACGCCTTCCAAAGGTAGGCGATCGCGGTAGTACTCCGACTCCAACCAGTCCTCCCTCACGAGGACCGGCCGCGACATCCGCACGTCACCGACCTCTGATCGAGTGCCAACTGAAGTGGTCGGCCGACCACACCGCGGCCTCAGCAAGATCGTGTTACGAGTTCTTACGACGCCCAGATCGTCAAAGGCCTTGGCAAGCTCCGCTATGTCGTCGAGCAGACCTTCTCGCTCCTGCACCCCTTCAAGCGGCTGGCCGTTCGCTGGGAAAGGCGCCTGCACCTGCACCCCCTCGTTTCCCTGGCCTGCGGCTTCATCTGCTGGAGACGCCTTACGAAGGCCCGCGCGTGGTCGCGTTATGAGTTCTCAGTGCCGTTGCACTCAGACTTGGGGACGACCTTGTTCCCCTCGCCAAGGGGCGAGTTCGCCAGTCCGCTGCCGGACCAGTACACCCCGACGGATGCCTTCCCATTCGGGGCGGTGACGAAGACTTCCGAAACGTAGCGGTGCCCGGCAGCTGTCCTGCCTTCCACCTCAAGGACGCGGCCACCCTCCGAGTCTCGCGTGTTCCGGACGATTGCGGAACGGCGCACATGCGGTGCACTCGTCGGCTTGAGGCAGTCTGCTGCCGCTTCCTTCCAGATCCGTTTGCACGATTCGACCTGGTATGCAAGCTTCTTACAGAAAGAAGCGCCACTCTTTCCCGGGGCCGCCCAGCAAGCTGGTCGAGGACCGCGATCGCCTGCTTTTCGCTCACGGGTGGTGCGGCAGCGCCGGCGCTGTGACTGGCAGAGCTTCCGCAGCCTGCCGTGACTGTCGCCGCGGCAGCGATAGCTGCCAGCGTGAGTTTGGTTCGCATGGCCATGTCCCCTTATGAGCACGCCATCCCGTTTCCGAAGTGGCCCACTTGCTGCCTGTTGACCGGAATGGTCGCGCCTGGTCACTAACGCTTCAGGATGACAGATGATGGCAGACCGGAAGCGCCCGCACGGTCCGGAGCTCTAAATTTGAGGGGAAATTGAGGTTTGCCATTCTGTAAGCCGTCATACTCTTTTTAGCCGAGAAGCAGAAATTTAGACACCCTCATTCACTGCCAGCCTAGTTCATGCCCGAATATGCTACTCCGACTATGTCGTCAGGAACGATGGCAACAGGTCGTGGAACTACTACACCGTCAAGAACATGAGCACCTGCAGGAACAACCAGGCCAGTAGGCTGACATCCTGCGGTCACGGGGTCAAGCCGAATATGGCTAAGAACCGCGGCTATCCACAATGGGACGACTGGGCGCCTAACGCGGACTCGTCGGGCGACTGCCGCACTAAGAGCCTCAGCGTATCTGCAGGCCCCATCTCTATCGGTGGCTGATACACGCACTGTGAGAAGCCGAGGATCTTCAAGTACACCCAGGCTGGCAAGATGAGCTCTTACTGGAAGGGCAAGAGGGACGGCACTCGGGGGACACAGCACCAGATCTCGGTGAAGTACCCGGATGGCGCCGGTCGCCCGCACTGGACGCACTGGCTGAACTCCGACGCCTGCATCGCCTGCGCAGGAATTGAGTAGCGGAGGTGCTATTCCCCGATTGAGGCAGGGCCTCTCCGTCTGAAGGCGAAGAGGCCCTGCCTCAATCGAGCGGCGGAGGAGCGGGCAGGTGGGCGGCGCAGCCCGTCTGCGCGAGTCTCATGCCGGTCGTTCTACTGGGACGGGCTTCCGCACACCGGAGCCGGTGTGGAGGGCCGGCATCCAGCCCAGGGTCCCGGTACGCGTGCGCGGCCATGCCAAGCGGCACGAGCGGGAGGAGGCTGCTTGGGGAGGCGCTGAAGCCGTGCAGGGTCGTGTGCGGGAGCTGAAGGAGCCGTGCCCGGCCAGCACCGACCTCACTCTGTGCGCGTCCGTCCATTCTTGAGCACCGTGTAATAGCCGCTGTTGCGGAGTTCCAGCTTGAACACCAGGCCGTACCGTTTCCGGATGGCGGCAACCGTGGCGGTCTTTGGGTCACGGACCACGCGGGACACCGGTGGATCGTCGACGAGGCCGGGGTCGGGCTCTTCGACCAGCCGACGCGGGGCGTCGTCGCGTGTTGTGTCCCAGGTCAGTGTCTGTGTAGAAGTGAACAGCCGGGGCGGTTCCGTGGCCTGCGAGCCCTGGGGGGTCGGGCCGTCCCCCCGATAATAGGCGACGAGCCGCTTTCCGTAATCGTCGTGCGTGAACGGGATGGGGCTTCCGGATCCGGCCAGCCCGGAACGGGCGCGATCGCCCGCAGTCAGGATCCCGTCGAGGGTGGCGCCCATGTGCCTGGTGTCGGCGCCAAAGTAGGCGGTGACCTTCATCGAGCAGACGACCTTGTAGTCGTCCGTATCCTGCTGGAAGTACCAGCCAGGTCCCGATCCCGGAGAGCACGTGTCGTGTACCACGACCAGGCCGAGTGACAGCGGCGTGCGGTCGGCGTACGCCTGCGCCACGTCCCGAAGCCGTTGCTCCGCCTGCTCCCGGACCCGCCCGGCCTGGCTGCTCTCCCCGAGTTTGCGCAGCTGCTTGTCGCTGACGGCACGGTCGGGGGGTGTGGAACAGGCCGAGACGGCGAACAGGACGACTGTCGCTAACGATCCCAGTGCAGTTTTCGAGCCGGCGGCCCGCCGCGCGAAGGTTCTCATGCTTGCCTGCCTCTCATCGGCAGGCGCCTCTCCCATATGACGCCCGGCCCGGCCGTCATCGTCCACCAGACGGCCGGGCCGGGCATGAGTACCCGTACTCAGACGGATACAGACCCATGCCTGTCATCGTGCGTTCGAGAGCGTTCGCGTATAGGCGCGCGCCCCCGATCTTCGGATGGAACGACTGTGCCGACAGGCCGTACTGGTTGATGAGCGGCCAGTCCTTGAGCGGGTCGTCGGACTTCACCAACGTCTTGACGAGGCCGTGGATCTGCTCCGGGTCACCGCATACGCCCTTGCCCGCGAAGTCCTTCTTCGGGTTGGAGAACCACACGTTGATGCCCGAGGCCTTGGCGTCGTCGGCCGCGCCCTGCATCTCCGCCGACAGGGTGTCGGCGGTGTCGTCGAGCCAGGCTGCGGATGCCTCGGACAGGCCGATGGCCATGCCGCTGAAGCCGGTGTTCAGGCACGATCCCTTCTCGGAGATCAGGGGCGGATACCCCATCAGGACGATCTTCGCGTTCTGTACCCGCTTGTGGATCTCTCTCAGGACCGGTGTGATGTCCGTCCGGACGACCTGGTTCATAAGGCCCGGAACCGCCGTCTCCAGCGGCCGTCCGGTGAACGGCTGGTCCCGAAGGTTGATGCTGCTGTCCTTGTCGTCGAACGTTCCGCCCTGGCAACTACCGTTGCCGATGGACTTCAGGCACTGCTGGATGATTTTGGAGAAGCGGGAGTCATTGCCGCCGATGGAGATCGTGACCAAGGTGGTGTTCTGGTCCAGATAACCCTTGTCCATCTGGGGCTCCTCGCCGTAGTGGCTCTCGCCCTTCGACAGATCGCTGTCGTCCACGTCCTCGGGCAGAACGTTGTAGGTGCGCGCTCCCGAGCAGGCAATCAGGTGGTAGTCCATGCTCGGGTCCAGCGAGTCGTCCAGCTGACCGATCGACTTCGATGCACCGGGCATCGTGGCCTGACGCGACCACGCCTGGGTGGATCGGTGGCAGGCGTTGCGGGCGTTGTCGTCCAGCTTGCTGCGGTAGTTGGTCTCCGGGTAGTAGTCCCGGTCGCCCTCGGAGGCGCCCTCGCCGGAGGAGTACGAGTCACCCATCGCGACGACCACGTTCTTCGGCTTGCCCGGCAGCGGCTGGAAAGCGACCGAGCCCCAGGCGATGTCCTCGTCGGCCGTACCGTCATCAGTGACGTTCGACAGCATGACCGCCCGCCGCCCCGTGAAGTGGAACGCGCCCAGGCTCACCCAGCGTCCTGCACGCTGCTGCACGGACCGAGCGGGGCTCTTGCTGTCGGTGTTGATGACGTGGTACTTCGCCTGCCTCGTCTGTGCGCCGGTGTCGGGCAGATGTACCAGGACACGTGCCCAGCCGAGATCCTGTCCGAGGGTCCAGAGGCCGTTGATGGCCATCCGGCCGCCGTCGCCGCCGAGGTGGTCGGCGTTGTGGGTGTGGGCATACCAGTAGTGGCCGCCGTAGCCGCCGCCGACCTGGTGGAGGTCCTCCTTGCCCTCGTAGTTGCCGTCGGAGTCAGGGAAGAAGCGGAAGCCGAAGGTTCCCGCCGAACTGGTGTTGCCGCAGTCGGACCATGTCCGTGTGCCGTTCGGTACTGAGGCCACGACTTTGGCCCCGGAGGGGGCTCCGGTGCAGACCGGGGTGCCGTCCTTCAGGCGGTGCCCCTGTCCCGGTTCCGAGATCAGCGTCTGGTACTTGATGTTCTCGTGCCCGCAGGTGGTGGCGCACAGGGCCTTCCAGGTCACGTTGGGCTGGTTCCACCAGTACTGCAGGGAGTTGATGACGTCGACGGCCACCTTGGAGGTGCGGATCGCGCTGTCCTTCCACTCCTTGCGCAGCTGCGCAAGGGGCCGGGTCTTCTGCTTGGGCAGTCGAGTCTTGCGGGCGGCCATCCCGTTCAGCTTGGCGCGGGCCCGCTCGGAGACCACGGGCAGGAACTTCAGCTCGCCCTTGTCGTCGACGGCGGTGACGTACTCGTGCTCCAGGTCCTCGAGGCAGGCGGCGATCTGGTCGCTGCGCCGGTCGGTCCAGCGGATCAGCTCGTGCGGCACCCCGGCAATCTCCATCACCGGCCGGCGCCCCGGGGTGACGGTGCGCGGCTCGGTCGCCAGCCCCAGCGCCTCCCAGACCTCAGCGGCCACGAGCTCGTTGTAGAGCGCGGAGGCGGCCACGGTGTTCTCATGCAGGGCCAGGGTGTGGATCGACCCTGTAGGCCCGCAATTGGAATGTCCCGTTCCGTCGGGACGAACTGGGCTTTATTCACCGTCTCATTCGAGGGACACGGCACTTCTGTCTCACGATCTTGTCCTTTTGCACTGCCCGGCCCACGACTCGAAGGAGTCCGCCCCGATCCGAGCCAAGTCAGAGAGCTGTGCCGAGAGAGACCCGCGTCACTTCTTCCCCTGTGATCGTCTTGGCCTGAGTGTCCGCAGTGACGTCGACCAGGTGCAGCGGAGCATGGCTCGGTCGTACTCGTCGGAGGAGGCGTTGCGCGGCGTCGGAGTCCGCTTCAGCGCAGGCGTAGAACTCAGCCTCACGGCGATCGACCTGCTCGCCTGGACCCGCATCCTCCTCCTGGACGGAGAACTGGCCACCGCCGAGCCGAAGAAGCTCCGCTACCGGCTGCTGCACGTCGCCGCCCGCCTCACCCGCGGCGGCCGCCGCCTGCGCTTGCGGATATCGGCGACCTGGCCCTGGAGAGACGAACTGGCCACGGCCTTCCACCGCCTCGCCGCACTGCCCCGACCCGCAGGCTGACCGGCAACCACCCTGACCGCCCACGACCCGAAGGCCCCGGAGGATCCGACCACCGCGCCGGGACTCCGCCATGTCCGAACACCGAAATCGCGTCGGTCACCCGACAGTTGTCCCTCAGCGACACCTCATCGTCCCAACCGAAACGGCGAGGCTAAGGGCTGTCTCGTATTTGCTCGTCGGGTGGTGCGGCTGGACGACCTGGGCGGGTTGCCATGCAGGTGCCCCGTACCGTTCGGCTTCGGCCCGACCGTGTTGTCAGTGGCTCGGGATACGATGCGAGGTGATGGGCCGGACGGAGATCGTGAGGGACTCGCGGCCATGGGGGATGGGTCGTACAGGCCCCGGCACCCAGCTCGGGACTGGATGTATCTTGCCGTGTCCCCACCCCCCAACTCCGCACCCTGTCGTGAGAAGCGCGGTTGACCAGCTCGCCAGCGGAGGCAGGAAGCCACCGGTGACATGATCTTGGTGTGGCTGGTGTGATCACGGCGTCGGAGCCGTCTTGGATAGCCCAGTTCACTGGGCTGAGCACGCGTCAGTTCGGCGAGCTGGTCACCGCGTTGCGGCGTGAGTGAGCGGACCGGGTCCGCAAGGGCCGGCCATGGAGCCTGTCGCTGGATGACCGGGTGCTGCTGGTCGCCGCGTACTGGCGCACCAACCTCACCCTGCGCCAGCTCGCTCCGCTGTTCGGGGTGTCGAAGTCGGCTGCTGACCGCATCATCGACCACCTCGGGCCGTCGCTGGCGCTCCAGCAGCCCAAGCGGTTCCGCAAGGACACCGTCCTGATCGTGGACGGCACCCTCGTGCCGACCCGGGCCCATACGGTCGCCGAGCAGTCGAAGAATTACCGGTACTCCACCAACCACCAGGTCGTCATCGACACCGACACCAGGCTCGTCGTCGCCGTCGGCCAGCCGCTGCCCGGCAACCGCAACGACTGCAAGGCATGGGAGCTGTCCGGCGCGAAGGCCGCCGTCGGCCGGGCAACGGTCATCGCCGACGGCGGCTACCGAGCAACCGACCTGGTCATCCCGCATCGCCGCGAGCGCTGCCAGGCTGAACTCCCGGCCTGGAAAGAGGAACACAACACCTCCCACCGCAAGGTCCGCGCCCGCGTCGAACACGCCTTCGCCCGCATGAAGACCTGGAAGATCCTCCGCGACTGCCGGCTGAAGGGCGACGGCGTCCACCACGCCATGCTCGGCATCGCCCGACTGCACAACCTCACCCTCGCCGGATAGCGAGGAACGTACAGGTCATCCAGCACAGCAAAGAGCATTTACGGGACAGCCCTTACCCCGCGAGCTTTCTCGGCAACGACTGCCGACAGTGGACGTACGACGCCTGCATCGCCGCCACGTGGGACATCAACTACACCTCGCCGACTGTGGGGCCTGCTCACAGCGCCGGGCACGGCCCGCCACGAGCGGGACGGCGGCACCCTCCACGAGTACGGCTTCAACATGATCCACTCGCTCCTCACAGCCTCGTCGGCTGGCCGGCCATCCGCGTGCAGGCAGGCAGCGTCACGATCAACTCGTGGATCACAGACGCCGCGTACCACACGACCACCCAGAACAACTGAGCCGAGGACACCATGAGCAAGCGCCACTTCCTCAGCCCCGACAACACCTCGGCTCTCATGGGCGGCAGCGGCCCCCTCGGTGAAGCCGTCGTTCCCGAACGCTTCCGCGAGGTCACCGCCGAGGAATACGCGGCCGTGATCGAGGCCGGGCCGCCAGGAAGCGGACACGCGAGCGGCTGAGTTCATCGCCAACGACGGAGCTATCCCACCGCAGGACGGAGAGGAGAGGCCGTCGGGATTCGTTCCACTCCCCGAGCCGCAAACGTCGCTCCGCGACGTCTGACACTGGAGGCCGGGTCAATACACGCCTGGGATGCGGGCGGTGAGGAGGCGGGCGTCATCCACTTCTTGCGGCATAGCGCATCCCAGTCCTTCCTGAATACTCCGCCTGGCGATCTCGTACGCGTCTGAGCGGTCGCCTGCATCGACGGCTGCCCGGAAACCGCTGAGGTTTGCGAGCACTTCGGGCCTCTTACCGTAATCCTGCTCAGGGAAAAGGGGATCAAAGGAGGACAGAAGTGTTCCGTTCTCCGCGTACGCGATCCACGTAGATCCGATTTCTCTCAAGGAAAGCGCGGTGGTCCCCTGGGAAACCGTCGAGATCACTTCATCCCGTGCAAGATAAGAGCCGTAGGGCTCGACAACGAATGACCAGTCATTGTGTGTACCAGAGCGAACCAGGGGGCCACTGAGGTCGAGAAAACCGCCGCGCCGAAGCGCATCAAGATCGAATTCGGGTACGTCCTCCTCTTCGATTTCCTCTCCCTGCGCTTGAATGATCTCCGCTTCCAGGCGGTTCAGAGAGAGCGGGATGACCGCTCTGCCTGCCACCCTTGACAGGAGGTCAGCAGGGAGGATGTGCCTGGCGAAGATCACGCAGTAGCCGGCGTCGTAGAGTTGAGAGTTGGGGAAAAGCCTGCTGTTCACGAGGTTCCTCGATTGCTGCGCCGGGCGGTCTCGCCGATCGCTGCGGCGAGACCGCCCGGCTCGGGCATGGAGCTACTTGTTGCCAGCGTCCACCCAGTACGGGTCATTGTTGATCAGGCGGAACTTTACTGCTGCCCTGCCGAGGTCGCCGCCAACCTTCATTGTCGACCTTCGTCATGCTGGCTCGGGCGCACTTGGCAGTAGCTGGAGGCATTTTGCCTTGCTTATACCCAGGCCATGTGAGGGACAGATACTGCTGGCCTTCGATCGTCTCCGAGACGACCATGTACTGCTGGCACTGGGACCCCGAAGTGACACCTTGCTGCGCACCGCTGTTCTTGGACTTGGCGAAGGGGTACTCGTCGCACTGTGCCGGCCTTGGTGTAGTCGGGTCGGCTGTGAATGTTTTGTCGCAGATTATTCCGCGACTTTTCTGCTCGATCGTGGCGTCCGCCTCCCGCCTCAGCGGCTGCCCGTGTCCTTCCCAGCCAGGGTGACTGGACATGCTGGCCTGGGCCATGCCGATGAATTGGCGAGCGAGGTTGTACTTGTGTCGATCACGAAGGTGGGGGTGTAGTCCGGAACGACGCAGCCTGCACGCTCCCCGGGCAGACGCCCCTTGCGTTCGGCGGTAACCATCTGGTGTCACTCCTCGGTGTGCGAAGCAGGTGCGGTGCCGGTTGCATCGCCCGACGCCGAGGGCCGCGGCGCGGTACCCGGGCGCAGCCCGGCGGCGGGACGCGGACGGGCCCAGTCGGCAGGCGGGTCCCGGGGCGGGATCACGACCGGACTGCTCAGTGGAGAAGACCTCGATCGAGGACAGTTGACCCTGGATATCCACCGGAATTGGGTGGTCTGACGCCCCGATAGCAGAAAGGTGCCGTTGACTTGCGAGGATGCGAGTGTCTAGGTCGTATCCGCTGCAGAGAGCAAGGCACCTTTCTGGTGGTCGAGAGTACAGGGTGGGACCGTCGGCTGTCCGCCGTGGCTGACGGGAAGAGGCTGGTCGGGCATGCCGGGGCGGTGCTGCTGCGGCGGTGCGCGGACCGCTCGGGACTGACGGGTCCGCTGGCCGGGGTGCTGCCATCCAGCACAGCAACCGGCTGGCGGGAACGCGCCGGGGTACTGGTGCACCTCGCGATCGCGATCGTGCTGGGGGCGGCGAACTTCTCGGAGGCTGAGCAACTCCAGTTGCATCACCGGCCGTTGTTCGGGCTCGCGGCCTCGGACTCCACCGCTCGCCGGACGCTGGCCGGGCTCGACGAGGCCACCCTGGCGAAGATCGCAGAGGCGCGGGCGAGGGTACGCCGGCATATGTGGAGTCTGCTGCGTCTGCGGCCGGGCGGCTTCCCGTGGCTGACGGTGGCGGGCAGGCGGCTGACCGGCTGGATCGTCATCGACCTCGACGCCACCATCATCACCTCGGCGTCGAATAAGGCCGGGGCTGCGGTCACGTTCAAAAAGACGTTCGGGTTCCATCCGCTGGCCGCGTGGTGCGCACCACCGAATCGCTGGTGATGCTCCTGCGGCCGGGGAATTCCGGAGCGAACACGGTGGCCGACCACATCCGCGTGCTCACCGACGCCAACGAGTCGTGGCTGGAGCGCGATCATCTGATCCTGTTGGACCGCGATCCGCAGGTGCTGGGGATTGCTTCGCAGCCGTTCTGGCTGCACTGGCATGACGGCGCCCGAAGGCGGCGGCACGCGCCGGACTACTTCGTGCGGCTCGCCGACGGCCGCGGCCGTGTCGTGGACGTGCGGGCCGACGACCGGGTCGATGACGCGGCTGCCGAGTCGTTCGAGGCGATGGAGCTGGCCTGCCGGGCGGTGGGCTGGGAGTTCGTGCGGGCCGGGATGCCTGATCCTGTCTTCATGGCGAACGTGCGGTGGCTGGCTCGCTACCGGCGGCGCCGGTGTCTGCGGTGGTTGATCGCGGCCCGGTTGCTGGATGCCTTCGAGGAGCCCGCGCCGCTGCTGGAGGGGGTGGTGGCGGCGGGCGACCAGCTGGTGGTGCTGCCGGTGCTGTTCCACCTGATTGGTCTGGCGTCCTGGCCGCCGATCTGCGGGGCGAGTTGCTGCACGACCACAGCATCGTCTGGAAGGGGCGGGGCCGGTGAAGCCGATGCGGCGGCCAGAGGGAATCGAGGTCGGGTCCTGGGTCCGCTTGGACGGCCAGGTCCGCGCGGTGACCGCGGTGACCACGACGACGGTGACGCTGACCGAGACGGACGGGCCGGCGGCGGTCGTCGAGCTCGACGCGCTTCTGCGCGGGGAGGACTTCTCGGTCGTCGATATCCCGGTGCGCCAGCCGCTGCCGGCGGCCTCGCTGCTGGAGACGTTCCCGAAGCAGGTCAGGGAAAAGGCCCTGTGGTGGGAGGGGCACATCCTGGAGGTGCTGCACGGGCTGCCGCCCGGCGCCGAGCCGGGGATGTCACCGAGGCCCGAGTACGGGCCGGACCGCTCGCTGACGGCCCGGCAGCAGGCCAAGGCCGCCGAGCTGACCGCTGCCGGGCACAAAGTGGCTGCTCAGACGGTCGCCAACTACCGGCGCCGCTACCAGGCCGACGGGGTCGTCGGGCTCGCGGACCACCGGCCGATCCGCAAGAAGCGTGAGTTCGGGTCCGTGGACGACGCCGTGGTCGCGGCCATGCGACAGGCCATCGCCGAGGCGACGGACGCCTCGACCCGGCGGGGAACGTTCCTGCTCTGGCGGACCGGTGAGATCCTCCGCCAGACGTCCGCCGGCCAGACGGTCAGGCTGCCGTCCGAGCGGACCCTCTACCGGCTGCTGGACAAGCTCACCCGGAACACGCACACCTTCAGCTCGGCCACGACCCGCAGGTCACGGGCCCACGGAGCCAGCGGCGAGTTCGGCGAGCTGCCGGTGTTCGCGCCGGGCGAGGTGATGCAGATCGACTCCACACCGCTCGACGTCCTGGTCCTCCTGGACAACGGGATGGTCGGCAAGGTCGAGCTCACGGCCATGATCGATGTCGCGACCCGGTCGCTGACCGCGGCGGTGCTGCGGCCCACCACGAAGTCGGTCGACGCCAGCGTGCTGCTGGCCCGCACGGTCACCCCGGAGCCGATGCAAGCCCGGCTGGGTGGACGCGCTGAGGATGTCCCGGTCGGTGCTGCCGCACCGCCGCCTGCTGACGCTTGACGATCGCCTCGAGCACGCCGCCGCCCGCCCGGTGATCGTCCCAGAGACGATCGTCTGCGACCACGGCAAGGTCTTCATCTCGCGGAACTTCAAGTCGTCCTGCCGCTTCTTGGAGATCGACTTCCTGCCCACCCACAAGGGCTCGCCGTTCGAAAGGGGCACATCGAGCGGATGCTCGGCTCGGTGGCCTCGCTGTTCACCCAGTTCCTGCCCACCTACACCGGCCGCAGCCCTGAACACCGCGGCCGGAACCTCGACCAGGGCCGGGCATGGTCCCTGCTCGAACTCCAGGACCTGCTGGACGAATGGATCGTCGCGAAGTGGCAGAACCGCCCGCACGACGGACTGCGCGACCCATCCCACCCGGGCCGGCTGTTCACCCCGAACGAGAAGTACGCCGCCCTCGTCGAGGCCTGCGGCTACGTCCCGGTCGCCCTGGACGGCGACGACTACATCGAACTGCTGCCGGCCGAGTGGCGGGCGGTCAACGACTACGGCATCAAGATCAAGAACCGCACGTACAACAGCGCCGACCTCGGCCCGATGCGGCGCCAGCACTCCGGCGTCACGGCCAAGCGCGGCCTCTGGGAGATCCACCGCGACCCCTACGACGTTTCCCGGATCTGGGTACGCAACCACCGCGGCCGCGGCGAGTGGGTGCCGGCCTTCTGGAAGCACCTGAAACGGGGCCCGGTGCCCTTCGGCGAGCTGGCCTGGGACCACGAGGCCCGCAAGCTGCCCGGAGCCACCGAGGCCGAGATCGCCGACGCCGTCGCCGCCCTGCTCACCCGGGCCCACGCTGGCCCCGGCCGACCGGGGGCGGGCATAGCCGCGAAGAAGGACCACCGGGTCGCGGCCCGCTCCAGGGCCGCCCGCCCCTCCACACCTCTGCCCCTACCGGCTGCGGCACCGGAGCCAGTCGACGAGCCCGCCGCGGAACCGGCCGAGCCGGAGGAGCTGGCCGAGGTGATCCCGCTCGGCCTCTTCGACCCGTTGGAAAACCCCTGGAGGCGTTCATGACGATGCCGGACACCGTGGACACGGACGCCGCCCGGCATCTGACCACCAGGGAAGGCTGGCGCACGTTCGCGTCCCAGCAACTGCTGCCCGTCTCCCTGCTGAGCGAGGACGAGTACGCGGCCCTGTCCGGCGCCGAGCTGGACCGCTACAACGAAGACCGTCTCGACCATCACGCCCGCCTGCTGGTGGTCGCCACCTCGACGGTCCGGCACACGGTGACCACCGGCCGCCGGCTCATCCTGCTCAACCGGCACGCGGTCAGCGCCCGCCGCGGCCTGATCGTCTCCGGCCAGGCCGGCACCGGGAAGACCATCGCGATCACCCAGCTCGGCCTCGCCCACGAACTGCAGGACCGGGCCCGGCACCCGAACGTCGACGACCGCATCCCCGTCGTCTATGTCACCGTCCCGCCGGCTGCGACCCCTCGCATGATCGCGGCCGAGTTCGCCCGCTTCCTGGGCCTGCCCACGACCCACCGGTTCAACATCACCGACATCATCGACTCCGTCGTCGGAGTCCGCGCCAAGGCGCGCACCGGCCTCGTCCTGGTCGACGAGCTGCACAACATCTCGCTGACCACCCGCCACGGCGCCGAAGTCGCCGACACCCTCAAGTACTTCTCCGAACGCATCGCCGCCACGTTCATCTACGCCGGCATCGACATCGAGCACAGCAGCCTGCTCTCCGGCACCCGCGGAGCCCAGATCGCCGGACGCTTCACGCTGATCCCCACCCATCCCTTCCCCTACGGCCAGGAGTGGAAAGGGCTAGTCAGCACCATGGAGAAGACACTGCTGCTGCACCGCCACGCTCCCGGGACCTGGTCAAGCTCGATCGCTTCCTGCACAAACGGACCGGTGGCATGATCGGCGCGCTCTCCCACCAGATCCGCGGAGCCGCGATCGACGCGATCCTCACCGGCACCGAGCAGATCACCCAGGAGAGCCTGGAGGCCGTCCCGCTCGACGTCGCCGCGGAGTCCCCCCGGCTGCTGGCCGACGCGAGGGACAAGTGGTGACCGAGACACCCCTCGGCACCACACCGATCAGACAGCTCCCCATTCAACCCCGCCCTCGAGCAGGCGAGGGACGCACAGCGTTCATCGAGCGCCTGGCCTCCGCGAACTTCCTGAAGCCCAGCTACCTGCGCGCCTACCTCCGCGCCCCCGACTCCCCGAAAGCGGCCCCGTCCTGGAAGCGCCTGGCCGCGGTCACCGGCCGCGACCCAGTCCTCTTGCGGGAGATCCTCGAACGGAAACAGTGCGTCGAATGCGGCAGGCCCTTGCCGATCGGGGACCACCTCACGTCCCGACGGCGGTGCTCCCAGGCTTGCCGCCAAAAGAGCTACCGCAAGCGCCATCCGAAGCCGCTGAAAACCATACGGATCACCAACTGCCAGGGATGCGGCAAGGGGCTCTCCTACCATCGGCAGCCGCGTCAGTACTGTTCACCGCCTTGCCGGCAAGCCGCCTATCGCACGCGCATGAACGCAGCGTTCCCGCCGCAGATCCGGGCCAAGCACTGTCAGGCATGCGAGGCCCCCTCGTCTCCGGCCCCACCAACAAGATCTACTGCTCGAAGCGCTGCAGCCGCTGGGCCTACATCAACCGACGCCTCGACCGCGGCCTCCCACCCCTGCCCCAGCCGGCCGCGGACATCCCTCCGGGCATCCAACCGGACGGCTGCGTCGTCTGCGGGACGCCACTCACCCGGGGTGCTTATGGACAGGTCCGGCTGACCTGCTCAGGCTCCTGCCGAGCAAAGCGCTCCTACTGGCGCAAGAAGGAGAAGCTCGTCACCACCGTCTGACCGGTCTGACAGCCGCCAGCAGGAATTCCCCAGGGACGGGCGGATATGGCGCCCCGCAGATGCCCAGTTGCGTTCCCGTAGGCGGCCAGAAGTACGGTCGGCGACGAGCGAACTAGCTACTCGAACAGATGCCGGTGTGCGCTGCTCCAGGCGATCCTGTTGTCGAGTTCAGCCAGAAGCCCGTCGGCTACCCAGGTGGCTTGGGGCTCATGACCCTGATTGGCCAGCCGACGCACGAGGTCGGCGTTGTCCTGCTGTCTGCCGATAACGGCGCTGACGATCCCGGCGGTCGAGTCAAAGCCGTACGCCGTACAGAAGATCTCCAGCCGCCGACGGCGGTCAGGCGGCGTAGGGTAGCGCAGCCAGCGCAGGCACTCGGCGTCGTCACGGAACGGGGCGACGTATTCCAGTGCGTAGGCCACGTCGTGCAGCCGGGGTGCCGGGCGGGCGAAGTCCCAGTCGATGATTCCCACCGGTTGGTTGCCTTGCCACACGACGTTCCAGGGGCCGAAGTCCCCATGGCAGACGGTCTCGTCGTGGCTAGAGTCGCCCGCGTCTACGGACCAGGTCGCGCCCGGCGGGGGCGAGAAGCCAGCGCAGGCGTCGTGGTAGTCACGCAGCAGCCGGGCGAAGTTCCTCAGGCCCTGGTCATCCACCACCTTGGCCCAGCCCGCAGACCCGGAGTCACCGTCGATGAAGGTCAGGATTTCACGCCCTTCCTCGTCGAATCCCAGGGGCCGGGGCGCGTAGGCGAAGCCGACCTCCTCCAGGTGCCGCAGCAGCGCGTGGACGCTGGGCGTCCACGGCTGGACGGGCCTACGGACCGTGTCACCGATCCGCACGACCCGACGATGGACACCGTCCTGCATCACTTCCTCACTGGCCACCCGATTCACGCTACCCAGCCCCCCGATCTCGCGACACCTCGATTACCGTCAGCGACGAATGACGGCCAGTCAAATCTAATCCCCGTCAATGGCCGTCAGCGGGGAACCCCACCTGGCCACCAACACCCGGTCCAACTTCGATGGCAAACAATCCAACTTCGGTGTCAGAGGACAGAGTTGGCGCCCCTTCCATATCAACGCGGGTCGTTCACCTGGGGATTCGGGCCTGCTACCTCGCAGGCATTGCTGCGATCCGGGCATCTGGGCTCCCAGGCTCCCAGCTTCGCGTCGGGGAGCTGGGAGCCTGGGAGGTTGCCGTCGGTGATCAGCCCAGGAGTGGTGGCCAGACGTGGGGCCCGCGGCATGCCCGCACGCGGCGCAGCCGGCGCACTCCATGCAGAACTGCTTCGGGACGCGCGGGCAGTCGCAGATGGGGTTGTAGTCGGGGTCGTCGTCGCCCTCGAAGTACGACTCGCCGAGCGGAGGCGTGTAGTCGACGTGGACCTGGCCGTCGGCGGTGAGCGTCTCGTGGCGGGTGCCGCAGGCCGTCGGCTCGACCCGCGTGGCGACCACCAGTTCCTCCGGGCGGCCCGTCATGACGCGGTCCCCGCGCGAGCTGCGGTGTCGGCCTCGTACGCGCGGTCGAGCAGCGCGTTGAAGGCGAGCGCGGCCGCCGGGTCGGACTCGGGCAGTCGGCCCACGGCCGCCTGCTCGTCCTTGCTGAGCGAGTCCAGCAGGCCGGTACGGGCCAGCGTGCCCAGCAGGGCGTGGCGCAGGACGTCCGGGGCGAGGGCGGAGCGGCGGGCGGCTTCGGCTTCCTGCTCCTGGCGGTGCTGCTCGTCCTGCAGCTGCTGCGCGCGTTCGGCTTCGGCGTCGGCGGCGAGCTGGTCCTGGACGACGGCGTCGGCCTCCGGGTCGTAGACGCCGCCGGTGGTGGCGAGCATCTGCGCGATGCGCTCCCACTCGCCGACTTCGGCGGGGCCTCGTTCGTCGTCGGCCAGGTCCTCGCGGTCACGTTCGAGGTGCTGCTGCAGCCGGGCTTCCTCGAGCGCGGCCTCGGTGGCGGTCATGCCAGTGGCGCGCTGGCGGACCGAGCGGCGGCCGACCTTCGCCCAGTCGATCGGCTGGCGGGGCGCGGCCGGCGCCGGGTGCCGGGACGCGCAGACGGCGGCGGGAGCGGGGAATGGGGGTACTCACACGAGTGTGACTGAGCGCTTCAGTCGGCGGGTTTCGCCAAGCATCGCGCTCAGGAGGTCACCGGAAGATCAATGCGGTCTAGCAGCTGCGCCGACTGCTGGTTCGCCCGCTTCTTCGTCGGGCCGGTCAACGACGATCATCGCTGCATCGTCCGCCAGGTGGCCTCCGGTGTGACGGATCAATGCCTGGTGCAGTTGTTCCAGGAACTGCGACGGAGTGCAGGTGGGCACGGCTTCCATGGCCTCGGTGAGGGCGAAGAAATCGCTGTCGGGATTGCGGGCTTCGATCACGCCGTCGGTGTGCAGCAGCAGACGGTCACCGGGTGCGAGCGGATAGCTCTCTGCCTTGGCGGGAGGACCGGTGACGAAGTCGTCCAGGCCCAGGGGTGGCAGTGGTGAGCTGGGCATCAGGGCGTGAACCTTGCCCTGGCGCAGTAGCAGCGGAGGCGGATGGCCGCGATTGAACACCTGGACCTCGAAGCCGTCGGGCACCTGAGCCACGAGTGCGGTGACGAAATCCTCCGCCGGGTCTTCCCTCTCGTCCTGGTCGGCCGCGCCCGGCGCGTCTCGCTCCCGGTGCAGCGCAGCCGCGCAGTGGTTCATCACGTCCACCAGGTCGTGCTCATAGTGCGCAGCCTCCCGGAAGGCGTTCAGCACGGCTGCGGCCAAACCCACAGCAGGCAGCCCTTTGCCGCGGACGTCGCCCATGATCATCCGGACCCCGTACCGGGTCTCTACGGCCTCGTACAGATCGCCGCCGATCTGCGCTCCCGTCTCGGCCGCGAGATACATGCTGGCCGCCCGTACCGGCCCCAGCCGGGCCGGTATGGGCCGCAGCAGCACTCTTTGTGCTGCCATGGCGACCCGGCGAACCTGGTTGAGTTCGCTCTGCCTGCGCGTGCGCACCGCTTCGCTCGTGATGACACTGGCCACGGACACCACGAGGAGGCCCAGGAGGTTGCTGTAGATCAGCAGGCCACCCCATGCCTCGTGCAGGGTGGTGGTGGTCAGGCTGACGGCCAGGGCTCCAGCCGCTGCCGCGAGGGTGCCTTTCGGGCCCATCGTCAGCGAAGCCAAGGCCGGCATCGCTACGAGGAGAGGGCCGGTGTAGATCTCGTGCACAGGCGAGAACTCGATCCCCAGCCCGAATAGTATGATCACGAACGGCACACACTGCGCGACTCGGAAACGAGCCCGGCTATGACCGCCCGCTCCGGGCGGGGGAGCCAGGTGGAAGAGCGTCCGCATGGGTACAAGCCTGCCTCGCTGAAGTGGACTGTTCCACTCGTCGCTTCCCGGGTGTCCGGGACCGTGACCGACGCCTCCCCCAGCGCTACGGCGCACCCCGGGCGCCGCACCTCGACTCCATCGCCTCTCACATCGGCCAACCCGCCTTCAGGCGGTGAGCACCCGCAAGCAGGACGGACGGCTCGCCTTCACCGTTCGTGCGCTCGGCAGCCCGCCGCCGGAAGCGACTGCCGCACTCAGTGAGCTTCTTCAGCGGTGCCGCTCCAGGGTGAGGACGGCCTGGACGATTGACGTGAGTCGGTTCGGGCTGCAGCGGGCTCGCCGGAAGATTCGCCAGGTTTTCAGGCGGGCGACTCCGCGTTCGACGGGTGCGCGGACGGCGGACAGGGCTCGGTTGACCGTCCGCTCGGTGGGTGTGTGGTCGCCGTTCGGCGGGCGGCGTTTCGGGGTGGTGACCCAGTCGCCGGCGCCGATGTCGGCCATGTCGGCGAGGATCGGCACGCCCTGGCGTTCACAGATCCGGATGATCTTGTGCCTGCGGGCGGCTGTCAGGTGGCTCCGGAGCCCTGCCCGTTACTGCCCTCGGCCTGGTCACCCGAATGGTGACCCGCCTGAAAACCCTCAGTGTCCCCGGGCCTCATCTATTGCCTGCAGGGACGATCGTTCGGCTGAAGCCCTGCAGAGCCTTTCGCCGCGTAGGCGACCGCCCTTCACGATCACACGCTTCCGCGGGTTCAGCCCCGGCCAGCACGCTGGCCGGGGCCTCGTTCTTAGAGGTCGTTTTCACCTGATTTGCATCGCTTCAGTGGCCACAAGGAGATGCTCACGCCTCTTGGGTATCGGGTTGCTAAGCGACGCGGCGA
>NZ_JBITDA010000052.1:0-22398 GCF_044453765.1 Streptomyces sp. NPDC051636
CCGGTCTCGTCCAGCCCCTCCCCGCCGAACATCACATCCCTCAGCGGACGCTCCAGATACACGTCCAGCGCGGCGCACACCTCATCCAGCGCGGCCGCGAACACCGGGAACGCCTCGTACAGCTCCCGGCCCATCCCGGGCCGCTGGCTGCCCTGACCCGTGAACAGGAACGCCAACGGCCCCCGCCCGCTCACCGGCAGCGCGCCACCCCCGGCGACGGCCTCCAGACCTGCCAGCAGCCCCTCCCGGTCACCGGCCACCACACCCGCCCGGCAGGCGAACGCCGAGCGCCGGGTCACCAGCGAGAAGCCGACGTCCGCCGGGTCCAGGCCCGGGCGCTCGGTGACGAACTCCAGCAGCCGGGCCGCCTGTGCCCGTACCGCCGCCGCCGTCTTGCCGGACACGACCCACGGCACCACCGGCAGAGCCACCCGCTCCACGGCCTCCGCGGGCTCCTCGGCCGGTGCCTCCTCCACGATGACGTGGGCGTTGGTGCCGCTGATGCCGAAGGAGGAGACACCGGCGCGCCGGGTCCGGTCCCCCGCCCGCCACGGCCGGGCCTCCGTCAGCAGCTCCACCGCGCCCGCCGACCAGTCCACGTGCGAGGACGGAGCGTCGACATGCAGCGTCCGGGGAAGCTCCTCGTTGCGCAGGGAGAGGACCATCTTGATGATCCCGGCGACACCCGCGGCGGCCTGCGTGTGCCCCAGGTTGGACTTGACCGACCCGAGCAACAGCGGCTGCTCCCGGTCCTGGCCGTAGGTGGCGAGCAGGGCCTGCGCCTCGATCGGGTCGCCGAGCCGGGTACCGGTCCCGTGCCCCTCGACCGCGTCGACATCGGCGGGACCCAGGTTCGCGGAGGCGAGGGCCTGCCGGATGACCCGCTGCTGGGACGGCCCGTTCGGCGCGGTCAGCTGGCTGCTGGCGCCGTCCTGGTTGACCGCGGAGCCGCGCACGACCGCGAGCACGCGGTGCCCGTTGCGGCGGGCGTCCGACAGCCGCTCCAGGACCAGGACACCGACACCCTCGCCCCACCCCGTACCGTCCGCGGCCTGGGCGAACGGCTTGCAGCGGCCGTCCGCCGCGAGGCCCCGCTGCCGGCTGAAGTCCACGAACGTGTCCGGGGTCGACATCACCGTCACCCCGCCGGCCAGCGCCAGCGAGCACTCGCCGCCCCGCAGCGCCTGCGCCGCCAGGTGCACGGCGACCAGCGACGACGAGCACGCCGTGTCCACCGTCACCGCCGGACCCTCCAGGCCCAGCGCGTACGACACCCGGCCGGACACCACACTGCCGAGACCGCCGTTGCCGAGGTATCCGGCAAGCTCCTCCGGGACGTCGTGCAGGCGTGGGGCGAAGTCGTGGTACATGACGCCGGCGAAGACACCGGTGGCGCTGCCCCGCAGGGCGGCCGGGTCGATCCCGGCCCGCTCGAACGCCTCCCAGGACGTCTCCAGCAGCAGCCGCTGCTGCGGATCCGTCGCCAGGGCCTCGCGCGGGCTGATGCCGAAGAAGTCCGCGTCGAACTCCGCCGCCCGCTCCAGGAAGGCGCCCTGATTGACGTAGGTCTTGCCGACGGCCTCCGGGTCGGGGTCGTACGACTCCTGCCACAGCGGACCGCGGTCGGCGGGAAACTCGGAGACCGCGTCGCCGCCCGCCGCGAGCAGTGCCCACAGCTCCTCCGGCGAGCTCACCCCGCCCGGGTAGCGGCACGCCAGGCCCACGATGACGACCGGATCGTCGTCCCCGACGGACGGCCCGCCCGACGGCCCGCTCGTCGCCGCCGCCGACTCGGTGGCCGTGCCCACGAGTTGCTCGTCCAGGTAGCGGGCCACGGCCGCGGCGTTCGGGTAGTCGAAGGTCAGCGTCGCGGGCAGGCGCAGGCCGGTCGCCGCGCCCAGCTTGTTGCGCAGCTCGACCGCCGCCAGCGAGTCGAAGCCGAGGGTGCCGAAGCCGCGCTCCGGGTCGACGGCCTGGAGGCCCTCGTGGCCGAGGGCCGTCGCGACATGGGTGCGGACCAGGGCAAGCAGCCGGCGTTCGCGGTCGGCCGGGTCCAGCGGTGCCAGCTCGTCCGCCAGGGTGCCGCTGTCCGCCGGGGTGGCGCCCGCCGTGCGGCGGGTCGGGGTGCGGACCAGTCCGCGCAGCACCGCCGGCAGGTCCTCCGAGCGGGCGCGGCGGGTCAGGGCCTCCGGATCGAGGCGCAGGGCGAGAAGATGGGGGGCGTCCGGCAGGGCGGCCGCCGCGTCCAGCATCGCCAGGCCCGCCGCCACGCCGTGCGCGGGCGTGCCGGCCCGGGCCGCTCGGGAGACGTCGGCCGGTGCGAGCCCCGCCGCCATACCGCCGGCCTCCGGGTCCCACAGGCCCCAGGCCAGGGACAGCGCCGGAAGACCCTGGGCCCGGCGGTACGTCGCGAGGGCGTCCAAGTAGGCGTTGGCGGCAGCGTAGTTGGCTTGTCCGAGAGCGTCGAAGGTGGCGGCGGCCGAGGAGTAGAGGACGAACGCGTCGAGGTGCCGGTCGGCCGTCAGCTCGTGCAGATAGCGGGCCGCGCGGGCCTTCGGCGCCCACACCGACTCCAGACGCTCGGGGGTGAGCGTGCCGAAGGTGGCGTCGTCGAGCACACCGGCCGCGTGTACGACCGCCGTGATGTCCGGGTGGGCCTCGAACAGCCCCGTCAGCGCCGCCCGATCGGAGACGTCACAGGCCTCGACGGCCACTTCGGCACCCAACGCGCGCAGAGCTTCGGCGAGTTCGCCGGCACCCGGGGCGTCCGCCCCGCGCCGTCCCACCAGCAGCACACTGCGCACCCCGTGCTCGGCCACCAGGTGCCGTGCCGTCAGCGCGCCGAGCCCGCCGGTGCCGCCGGTCACCAGCACCGTGCCCGGCGTCGACCACGAGCCACCGCCCGCCGGCACGGTCTCCCGCACCAGGCGCGGCACGAACCACCGTCCGCCGCGCACCGCCAACTCCGGTTCGCCGTCCGGCAGTACGGAGGGAAGCGCGCCGTCCGCGTCGACGAGCACGATCCGCCCCGGGTGTTCCGCCTGCGCGGCGCGCACCAGGCCCCACACCGCCGCCTGCTCCGGGTCACCGGCATCGCTGTCACCGGACACCGGCACTGCGCCCCGGGTCAGCACCAGCAGCCGCGCCTCGCCCGCGAGCGAGGACTGCAGCGCCGTGAGCACCTCGGACACGGTCCCGCCCGACACCACCTCGAACCCGGCGGCGTCCACCGGGGCGCCCTGCGCCGGGGACCACGCGACCCGGTACAGCGGCACCACCCGGCGCGTGTCCCCGGCAGGCCGCAGCACCAGGGAGCCGACGGACGCCACCGTGGCTCCGGTCGGGTCCATCAGGTGCAGCGCGACACCGGAGGCGGCCGGGACGATGTGGACGCGCAGCGCGGTCGCGCCGGCGGCCCGTACGCTCACGCCGGTCCAGGCGAAGGGCAGCTCGGCGCCCTCGGCGTCCTCGTCGATGCCGATGACGTGCAGCGCCGCGTCCAGCAGGGCCGGGTGCACGGTGTAGCCCGTCGCGTCCACCCCGTCCGGCAGAGCGACCTCGGCGTACAGCTCCTCGCCCCGCCGCCAGGCCGCGCGCAGCCCCTGGAACGCGGGGCCGTAGCCGTAGCCCTGGGCCTCCATGCGGGCGTAGGCGTCCGTCACGTCGATCGGGTCGGCGCCCCGCGGCGGCCAGAGCCCGGGATCGGGGACGGCGGCGGTCGCGGCCGGGGCCAGCAGGCCCTGGGCGTGCACGGTCCAGTCCGTGTCACCGGTACGGGAGTGCACGGTCAGCGGGCGGCGGCCGTCCGGTCCGGGCTCCTCGACCACGAGCTGGATGTCGACGCCCGCCTCCGGGTCGTCCAGGGCGAGGGGGGCCTGGAGGGTCAGCTCCTCCACCGTCGCGCAGCCCGCCAGGTCGGCGGCGCGCACGGCGAGTTCGACGAAGCCCGTGCCGGGCAGCAGCACCGTGCCGCCCACCGCGTGGTCGGCCAGCCAGGGGTGGGTGCGCACGGACAGCCGGCCGGTGAGCACCAGGCGTTCGGAGCCCGCCACGGTCAACGCGGCTCCGAGCAGCGGGTGTCCGGCGTCCAGGACGCCGAGGGCGGCCGGGTCGGCCGGGCCGTCGGCCAGGGCGTCGAGCCAGTAGCGCTTGCGCTGGAAGGCGTAGGTGGGCAGTTCGGCGGGCTCGTGGCCCGCACCCAGGAACGCCGGCCAGGCGACCTCCACTCCGCGCAGGTGCAGCGCGGTGACCGCGCCGACCAGTGAGCCGGGCTCGTCATGGCCCCGGCGCAGGGCGGGCAGCAGCACTCCGTCGGTCACGGACTCCGCGCCCATCGCGGTGAGCACGGCGTCCGGGCCCAGCTCCAGGAAGGTGCGGACACCCTGCCCCTCCAGGGTGCGGACCGCGTCGGCGAACCGCACCGCGTCACGGACGTGACGCACCCAGTACTCGGGGTCGGCCAGCTCGTCGTACGACACCTCGCGGCCGGTCAGCGCCGAGACGATCGGCAGGCTCGGCCGCATCGGGTCGAGCACCTGCGCGAACTGGCGGAACTCGGCGAGCATCGGCTCCATCAGCGGCGAGTGGAACGCGTGGCTGACGGTGAGCTTCTTCGTCTTGCGTCCGGCCGCCGAGAAGTGCGCGACGACCTCGTCCACGCCCGCCTGCGGACCGGAGACGACAACCGACACCGGCCCGTTGACGGCGGCGATACCGGTGCCCTCCGGCAGCACCGCGCGCACCTCGTCCTCGGTGGCCTGGACGGCGGCCATGGCGCCGCCCGCCGGGAGCTGCTGCATCAGCCGGCCGCGCGCGGACACGATCAGCGCCGCGTCCTCCAGGGACCACAGCCCGGCCACATGCGCGGCGGCCAGCTCACCGATGGAGTGCCCGGCCAGCACGTCCGGCCGTACACCCCACGCCTCGAGCAGCCGGAACAGCGCGACTTCCAGGGCGAACAAGGCGGGCTGCGTGTAGTGCGTGGAATCGAGTTCGCCGCCGGCCTCGCCGTACGGGCCGGCCTCGCCGAACACGACGTCCCGCAGCGGACGGTCGAGGTAGAGGTCGAGTGCCGCGCACACCTCGTCGAAGGCGCGCGCGTAGACGGGGTACGCCTCGTACAGGCCGCGGCCCATGCCGAGGCGCTGGCTGCCCTGCCCGGTGAACAGGAACGCCAGCGGGCCGCCGGCCGGTTCGCCGCGCAACGGGGCCTCGCCCCGGGCGATGGCCTCGACCCCGGCCAGCAGCGCCTCCCGGCCGCCCGCGACCACGGCGGCCCGGTGCGCGAACGCCGTGCGGCCCGCGAGCGCCGACGCCACCGAACCGGCGGTGAGCCCGGGGCGGGTGCGCAGGTGCTCGGCGAGCCGGGCGGCCTGGTCGCGCAGCGCCTCCTCGGTCGTACCGGAAACGAGCCACGGCACCACCGGCAGTCCGTCCGGTTCCGCGGGGGCGGCGGGCTCCTCGGCCGGTGCCTCCTCCACGATCACGTGCGCGTTGGTGCCGCTGATGCCGAACGAGGACACACCCGCGCGGCGCGTCCGCCCCCCGGCCGGCCACGGCCGGGCCTCGGTCAGCAGCTCGACCGAGCCGGCCGACCAGTCCACCCGGGACGACGGCGTGTCCACGTGCAGGGTGCGCGGCAGCAGCTCGTGGCGCAGCGCCAGCACCATCTTGATGACCCCGGCGACGCCCGCGGCGGCCTGGGTGTGTCCCAGGTTCGACTTGACCGAGCCCAGCCACAGCGGCTCGGCGCGGTCCTGGCCGTAGGTCGCCAGCAGCGCGCCCGCCTCGATGGGGTCGCCGAGCCGGGTGCCGGTGCCGTGTGCCTCGACGGCGTCGACGTCGGCGCCGGTCAGGCCCGCCGAGGCCAGCGCCCGCTGGACGAGACGGCGCTGCGCGCTGCCGTTGGGGGCGGTGAGGCCGTTGCTCGCGCCGTCCTGGTTGACGGCCGACCCCCGGACGACCGCGAGGACACGGTGGCCGTTGCGGCGGGCGTCGGACAGCCGCTCCAGGACCAGGAAGCCGGCGCCCTCGCCCCATCCGGTGCCGTCGGCGGCCTCCGCGAACGGCTTGCAGCGGCCGTCCGGGGCCAGCCCGCGCTGCCGGCTGAACGCGGTGAAGGTGCCCGGGCTCGACATCACCGCGACCCCGCCCGCGAGCGCCAGCGAGCACTCGCCCGAGCGCAGCGCGTGCGCCGCCAGGTGCACCGCGACCAGCGAAGAGGAGCAGGCCGTGTCGACCGTCAGCGTCGGGCCCTGCAGGCCCAGCGTGTAGGCGACCCGGCCGGAGATCACGCTGGTGGCGGCGCCGGTCAGCAGATGACCCTCGTAGCCGTCGGGCGCCTGGTGCAGCCGGGGCCCGTACTCCTGAGGCTCCGCGCCCACGAACACCCCGGTGCTGCTGCCGCGCAGCGCCACCGGGTCGACGCCCGCGTGCTCCAGGGCCTCCCACGACGCCTCCAGCGCCAGTCGCTGCTGCGGCTCCATCGCGGCGGCCTCGCGCGGACTGATCCCGAAGAAGTCGGCGTCGAACTCGGCCGCGCCGTAGAGGAATCCGCCCTCGCGCGCGTACGTCTTGCCGGGCGCGTCCGGGTCCGGGTCGTACAGGCCCGCCACGTCCCAGCCGCGGTCCTCGGGCAGCGGACCGATCGCGTCGCGCCCCGCCGCGACCAGGTCCCACAGTTCCCCGGGGGAGGCGATACCGCCCGGATAGCGGCAGGCCATGCCGACGATCGCCACCGCCTCGCCCGGGTCCGCGACGCCGTACCCGGCTTCCCCGACGTCGTCCGGGGACTCGCCCAGCATCTCGCGCACCAGCTGCTCGGCGAGCGCCCGAGGGGTCGGGTGGTCGAAGGCGATCGACACCGGCAGCTCGACGCCGATCGCGGCGGACAGCCGCCGCTGCAGGTCGACGATGGCCAGCGAGTCGAGCCCCGACTGCCGGAACGGCCGACCCGGATCGAGTTCCCCGCCCGGCTCCCGGCCCGCCTCGCGCAGCGCGGCTCCGGCCTGCTCGACGACGAGCCGGAGCAGCCGCCGCTCCTGCGCGGACCTGGGCAGTCCGGTCAACTCGGCTGCCGACAGGAGCGGTTCGGATGTGTCGTGGGGGGGCTGGGCGGCGGACTCGGTCATGGTCAGTGAACTCCAGGCTGGGTTATGCGACGTCGGTACGGGAGGAGACGAGGCGCGAGGCCGAGACCACCTCGCCGCCACTGAGCAGCAGCTCCACCGGGGCCGGCCGGCCCAGGAACAGCAGCAGGCTCGCGGTGGGCCCGTAGGCGCCCATGTTCGGCACCGCGAGCACGTCACCCGGCTGCGGCGGCGGCATCCGCACCGAGCGGGACAGCAGGTCGCCGGGCGTGCACAGCGGGCCCGCGAGACTCACGGGCACCGGCTCGCCCGTACGGTGGCAGGCCGGATCCACCGACAGCGGCAGCAGCCGGCCGAGACCGGCCATGCCCCCGAGGGTGTTGATGCCCGCGTCGAGGATCGCGAAGGTACGGCCCCGGCTCTCCTTGACGTTGGTCACGGACGTGAGCAGCCGCCCGCTGTCGCCGACCAGGTGCCGGCCCGACTCGCAGGCGATCTCCACCCCGCCCTCGCGCCAGCGCGGCAGCCGGTCGTCCAGGGCCTTCTCCAGGGCCGCCCGCAGATTCGGGTACACCGGCCGTTCGCCGGGCACCGAGTACGGCGCCGCGAAGCCGCCGCCGATGTCCAGCATCCTGAGCGGCAGGCCCAGTTCGCTCTCCAGCTTCGCCGCCTGCTCGATCGTCGCCGTGAACTCGGCGATCAGGCTGTCCTCGTCCTTTGAGTTGGACAACGGGAAGAAGTGCGCCCCGACCACCTCGGTGCCGGGCACCTCGAGCAGGGCGGGCAACAGCTCCGGCAGGGTCTCGGCGTCGAGGCCGAACTGCGACGGCGTACCGGTCATCCGGATGCTGGTGGTCGCCGCGGCCGCCGCGCTGTTGACGCGCAGCAGCACCTGCGCCACCACCTGGTGCCGCACGGCCTGCTCGCCCAGCCGGCGCAGGTCGCCCGCCGACTCCACGGAGAACGTGCGCACGCCCTCGGCGAGCGCCACGGCCAGCTCCCCGGCCGTCTTGCCCGGCCCCGAGTACAGGACGGACTCCGCCGGGTGCCCGGCCTGAAGCGCCGAGAACAGTTCCCCGGTGGAGCACACCTCGGCCCGGCAGCCGCCGGGGCCCTGCCTGAGCGCCCGCACCAGACCCGGATGCGGGTTGGCCTTCAGCGAGTAGTAGAGGGTGACCCCGTCGGGCAGGGCCGCCCGCAGGTCGGCCCGGGCCCGGGCCACCCGGTCCAGGTCGTACACGTACAGCGGTGAGCCGTACCGGGCGACCAGTTCGCGGTCCAGCTCCGCATGCCGCTCGATCGCCGTGGTCACTTCGCGGCCTCGGCGTCCAGCATTGCCTCCAGCTGCTGCTTGGCGTTCTTGCCGTTGGAGGTCAGCGGGAAGGAGCCGAGCACCTTGCACAGCGCCGGCACCTTCACGGCCTCCAGCCGGGCGGCCAGCTCGCGCAGCACCGCCTGCGGGGCCAGCTCGTCCGACTCCACGAAGATCATCAGGTCTCGGTCGGCGGTCGGCTTCAGGGCGGCCGCGTTGCGCACGCCCGGGATGTCCATCGCGGCGCCCTCGATCTCGATCGTGGACACCCGCATGCCCTTGCGCTTGAACATGTCGTCGCGACGGCCTTCGAAGTACAGGTAGCCGTCCTCGTCGACGCGCCCGTAGTCGCCGGTGAACAAGCGGGTTGTGCCGGTCGCCGGATCGGGCCGGTAGGTGCGGGCGGTGATCTCCGGCAGGTTCCAGTACCCGGCCATGACGTGCGGCCCGGTCACCGTGATCTCACCGCTCTCCCCGGCCGGGACCTCGTTGCCGTCCGGGTCGAGGATCGCCACCTCGGTGCCCGGGATCGGCAGCCCGGAGGAGCCGGGACGCTCGTGGTCCTGGTCCGGCGGCATGATCGTGATGCGCTTGCACTCGGAGATGCCGTACATGCGCACCACCCGGGCGCCCGGGAAGCACTTCCACAGGCCGTCGATGATCCGCTGCTCCAGCGCGGCCCCGGTGCTGGTGAACATCCGCAGCCGGGTCGGCCGCGGGTCGCGCTGGGCGAGCCGGATCAGCGGGCCGCCAAGCGAGGGCACCAGCGGCAGCACGGTCGCGCCGCTCTCCCGGATCAGGATGTGCAGCTTGGAGTCGGCCTCGGAGTCGGCGAGGACCAGCGTCGCGCCCGCCACGGCGCACAGCAGCACCTGGAACAGGCCGTAGTCGAAGGAGAGCGGCACCCGGACGAAGACGGTGTCGTCGGCGCGGTAGCCGAGCACCTCGTTGATGGAGTGCGCCGCGAACAGCATCTGTGCGTGCGGGCAGATGATGCCCTTCGGCGTGGAGGTCGAGCCGGAGGTGTAGACGAGCACGGCCGGCGTGTCCGGACCCTGCCCGGCCTCGGCGCCTTCCCCGTCGGCCGTCAGCTCGGCCCACAGCGCGCCCACCTCGTGCACGGGCCGGTCGGTCAGCCCCCCCGCCCACTCGCCCGCGCCGTCGGTGACGACGACGAGCCGCGGCGCGCAGTCGGCGATGACCGCGCGCAGATGGAACTCCTTCATCTCGGCGCTGATCGGTACCAGTGCCGCACCGACCCGGGAGGCCGCGTACAGCAGCGCCGTCGTCTCGCGCACGTTCGGCAGGCGCACGACGATCCGGTCGCCCGGCGTCACCCCGGCCCGGCGCAGCCAGTCGGCGGCGGCCCGGGTCTGCGCCTGGAGCTGCTGCCACGTCCAGGAGTCCCGGGCGTCGCGCACGGCGACGTCCTGGGGGCGGGCGGCGGCCTGCGCGTCGAGGAGGTGGTGCAGCAGGCGGGCGTCCTTGGGGAACTTCTCGTCCACGGGAGGGTCTCCTTGTCGTCCGTGGCTTTTCGGCGTCCGGTCAGCTCCGGGCCCGGCCGCTGTCCAGCAGGGTCAGCGCGCGGGACCGGAGGGCGGAGCGGTCGATCTTGCGGTTGGCGTTCATCGGGAACTCGGCAAGGTGGACCAGCAGCCGCGGCACCATCGCCTTGGGCAGGCCGGCGGTCAGCTCCTTGGCGAGCAGGGCGCTTGTCGTGGGGCGGCCGGTGTAGAAGGCGACCAGTTCGTGGCTGCCGGCGCGCGGCACGGCGACCGTGACGGCGTCCTCCACCCCGTCCAGGGCCCGCACGGCGTGGCTGACCTCGGACAGCTCCACGCGCCAGCCCTGCACCTGCACCTGGTCGTCGGCGCGGCCCAGATAGCCGATCTCACCGTCCGGCCAGCGGCGCACCCGGTCGCCGGTGCGGTACCAGCGGCGGCCGGCGTGGTCGAGGAACCGGCCCTCGTTCTCGGCCGGGTCGAGATAGCCGTCGAACATCTGCGGCCCGGTGATGCACAGTTCGCCCTCGTCGCCGCCGGTGGAGCCGTCGGGGCCGAGCAGGACGTGGCTGAGGGAGGCGTGCACGGGCCCGATGGGGACGACCCCGTTGACGTACCGCTCGTCGGGCGTGGCCGGCGACAGGCGGTGCGCGGTGACGGTGATGGTCAGCTCGGTCGGGCCGTACAGGTTCTCCACGGTGCTGTGCGGCGCCGCCGCCTGCCAGTCCTCGGCGTCGTGCCGGTGCAGCGGCTCACCCGCGAACAGCGACCAGCGCAGGCCCTCCAGGGCCCCCGGCGCCAGCGCCCCCGAACGCCGGGCGAGCGCGATGGCGCCCGGAGTGGAGAACCACACCGTGATCCGCTCCTCGGCGAGGAACTCCGGCAGCGCCCGGTACGCCCGCATCGGCAGCGGCACGACCCGGGCGCCCGCGCCCCACGCGCAGAACAGGTCGAACATCGCGCAGTCGAAGGTGAGGTCAAAGGTCTGCGTGAAGGTGTCGCCGGGGCGGAAGTCGTAACGGCCGCGCAGCGTACGGAAGTAGCTGTCGGCGGCGCGGTGCGTGGTCGGCACACCCTTGGGACGGCCCGTCGAGCCGGACGTGAACAGGATGTACGCGGTGTCCTCCGGGTCGACCGCCCGGGGCGCCTCCCACGGCGTACCCGCAAGCGGCTGCCCGCCGGCCGCGACCAGGGGGATGCCCGGCATGCCGAGTGCCTCGTACGCCGCCGCGCCACGGGCATCGGCGATGACGGCGTCGGCCTCGGCGGCCTGCAGCACGGCACGGTTGCGGGCGGCCGGGAAGTCCGGGTGCAGCGGCACGGCCCGCGCCCCCAGGTACAGCGCGGCCAGCAGGCCGGTGTACGCCTCCCCGCTCTTGCTGCCGAGTACCGCGACCGTCCGCGGGATCCCCCCGCAGACCTCCGTCACGGCCCCGGCGAGCGCGAGCGCGGCCCGGTGCGCCTCGGCGTACGTGGTGCCGCGCCCGTCGACCCGGAAGCACTCCCGGTCGGCCGACAGGGCGAGGCCGCGCAGGAACAGCCCGTGCAGGCTGCCCTCCGGCTCGACGGGCACAGCGGTGGTCTCCGAAACCTGGGCCGTCATGTCACACCCCCGCCGCGGCCGTCGCGGGCCGGGCCGCCCGGTCCGGGGAGACGGGGACCACCTCGAAGCGGGAGGTCGCCGACTCCACGCGGCCGAACAGGGCGTCCGGGCCGGCGATCACCAGACGCTCGACGCCCCGGGCGTGCAGCGCGTCGAGGGTCGCGGGCCAGTCGACCGGCCGTACGAAGTGGTCCAGCAGCATGTGCCGCAGCCCGTCGGCGGTGGTCAGTTCGGCGCCGTCCTGGTCGGCGAGCACGGGCAGCACCGGGTCGCGCAGCGGGAGCGCGTCGATGACCTCGCGGGCGGCCAGCTCACGCAGCCCGGTGAACAGCGAGGAGTGCATCGGCGGCCGCATCACGTACAACGGGAGTGCGCCGATGGACCGCAACTCCTTCTGGAAGCGTTCCAGTTCGCCCTCGCGCACGGACACCATCAGGAAGCCCTCGTCGAGCCGGCAGGCCACCTCGTGCCAGGCACCCCGGGCGTCCATGTCCGCGAACAGCTCGCGCAGCGGCCCGTCCGGTGCCCGGACGAAGGACTGCGTCACCACGTCCCGGTGCTCCCGCGCGAAGTGCTCGGCGGTGCAGCGGGCCAGCCCGGCCGTCATCCGCACCGCTTCGGGGAAGTCCAGCGCCCCGCTGAAGCCGACCGCGGGCTTCTCGCCGAAGCTGGCGCCGGTGCACACCACCGGCTCGGCGCCCAGCTCCTCGCGGGCCCGCTCAGCGAGCGCCGTGCACACCACCATGAAGGCGACCTGCGCCGCCGGGGCGTACTCGTCCTCGCTCTGCCGGAACGCGTCGAAAAGGGAATGGCCGAGGACCTCGTCCGCGACCGGAAGAAGCTTCTTGGCACGGGAATCGAGAAGCAGGAAGCGCCCGAGTTCCCGGAAGCGGGTGGGCCCCATTCCCGGGAATACCATCGCCGTTGTCATCGCAGCACCCGTCTTTTCGCGAACTGGCCTCGTTCGGACAGTTCTAGATGCCGCGCGAGGCCCCACCAACCCCTATCGGACCCCGCCCGCCACCCTTACTAGGGGGCGCCCGCCGACCATAGGGGGTGCTCGCTGTGGCCTCTTTGCGAACAAGGTGGCTTGAATGGACGGTCCGCATATCCTTCAGCCACATGGATGGGTGACCCATGACCGTGACCGAGGACACCACCTCACTCGCCCCCATGACCCAGCCGCCACCGCGCCCCGACCCGCGCTCCCGGGTGGCTCTGCTGGACCTGGTGAAGCAGACGGTACGGGAGGGACCCGGCCCGCGCGCCACCGAGGCGCAGTGGGCCAAGGGCAAGCTGACCGTCCACGAGCGTCTCGAACTCCTCTTCGACAAGGGCAGCTTCCAGGAGATCGAGCCGCTGCGCCGGCACCGGGCCACCGGCTTCGGCCTGGAGAACAAGCGGCCGTACACCGACGGCGTGATAACCGGCTGGGGCACGGTGGAGGGCCGTACGGTCTTCGTCTACGCCCATGACTTCCGCATCTTCGGCGGCTCCCTCGGCGAGGCCCACGCCGCGAAGATCCACAAGGTGATGGACCTGGCGCTGGCCGCCGGCGCCCCGCTGGTCGCGCTCAGCGACGGCGCCGGTGCCCGCATCCAGGAGGGCGTCACCGCGCTCGCCGGGTACGGCGGCATCTTCCGCCGCAACGTGGCCGCCTCCGGAGTCATCCCGCAGATCAGCGTGATGCTCGGCCCGTGCGCCGGCGGCGCCGCCTACAGCCCCGCCCTGACCGACTACGTGTTCATGGTGCGCGGCACCTCGCAGATGTACATCACCGGCCCGGACGTCGTGCAGGCCGTCACCGGCGAGCAGATCAGCCACGACGGGCTCGGCGGCGCCGACGTGCACGCCACCGTCTCGGGCGCCGCGCACTTCGCCTACGAGGACGAGGCCGAGTGCCTCGCCGAGGTGCGCTACCTGCTGTCGATGCTGCCGCAGAACAACCGCGAACTGCCGCCCGCCGTCCGCCCCGAGGACTCTCCGGACCGGCGTTGCGAGGCCCTGCTCGACCTGGTGCCGGGCGACCCCGGACGCTCGTACGACATGCGTCCCGTCGTCGAGGAGATCGTCGACGACGGCGAGATCTTCGAGGTGCACGCCGGCTGGGCCACCAACATCATCTGCGCCCTGGCCCGCCTCGACGGCCACGTCGTCGGCATCGTGGCGAACCAGCCGGCCTCCTTCGCCGGCGTGCTCGACATCCATGCCAGTGAGAAGGCGGCCCGGTTCGTGCAGTCCTGCGACGCGTTCAGCATCCCGCTGGTCACGCTCGTCGACGTACCCGGCTTCCTGCCGGGCCGCGAGCAGGAGCACGGCGGCATCATCCGGCACGGCGCCAAGCTGCTGTACTCGTACTGCAACGCCAGCGTCCCCCGCATCTCGGTGATCCTGCGCAAGGCGTACGGCGGCGCGTACATCGTCATGGACTCCCAGTCCATCGGCGCCGACCTCACCTTCGCCTGGCCCACCAACGAGATCGCGGTGATGGGCGCCGAGGGCGCGGCGAACGTCGTCTTCCGCCGGGAGATCGCCGCCGCCGACGACCCCGAGCGCGCCCGCGCCGAGCGGATCCGGCAGTACCAGGAGGAGCTGATGCACCCCTACTACGCGGCCGAGCGCGGTCTCGTCGACGACGTCATCGACCCCGCCGGGACCCGCTCCGTGCTCATCCGCTCGCTGGCCGTGCTGCGTGCCAAGCACGCCGCGATGCCGGCCCGCAAGCACGGGAACCAGCCGGTATGAGCGGCGCGGAGGACACACGGATCCGGGTCGTACGGGGCGCCCCCGACCCGGAGCAGCTGGCCGCGGTGACCGTCGTCCTGCTGGCGGTCCTGCGCGGCACCGAACCGCCCGAGCCCCCGACCCCACCGGCCGCGGGCTGGATCCCGGGCGCCCACCGGCTGCCGGGATCGTGGGCGACGGCGTAGAGCCCCGGCCCCTGAGCCCGCCGACAGCGAAAGCGCCGCTGCCGCACCACCGGGCAGCGGCGCTTCATGACGCCCGCTTCTCGATCCCCCCGAGCCGGCTGGCGGGTGGGCAGAGGCCGGCGGTCCGGGGCGGGGAGCCCCCCGGCGCGCGGCGCCGCACGCCAACGAGCGCCGCACCCCGGGGGTAACGGGCGCGGCGCCGGCCGGTGCGCACGACATGTCACTGCATGGCGGTCTGGCGGGCTCGCTGCGCGGCGATCGCCGGATACCGCATCGTGAACAGGACGGGGACGACGAAGGTGACGACCTTGATGACGATCGCGGCGGTCGTGGCATGCGGATCGGCCTTGATCAGCAGCGCCAGCGCACCGGCCGCCACGACGAAGGACACCCCCCATACTGAGGTGATCGTCGCGTTCGTACGGAAGAACGCCTTCGTCTTCCACACGTGCTCGGGCGCGATCTTGCGGGCCAGGCCCAGCGTGAACGGCCGCCCGATGAACAGCGAACCGAACGCCGTGAGCGCGAGCCACGCGTCGACCAGGGCAGGGCCGTAGGGGATGAGGCCGGAGTCGGGCTGCTTGTACGAGAGCCAGGTGATGCCCGCGAAGAACACGAGGGCACTCACTTCGATCACCATCTCGTCCAAGTGCTTGCCCGACCGGCGTCCCTGGAAGATCACGAACGCGGCGATCCCCAGTCCCCACTCCGCGCCGCTGCGCCACTCGTCGCTCGTCGCGATCGCGGCGTAGGCGATCCAAGGTAGGAAGCTGATGAGGTAGCGGGTCATGGAAAGCTCCTTTCTAAACCGCCATTGAGTCAGCCGCTCCTTGTAGCGCGCTAAAGCGGAAAAGACCGTGGCAGAACGGACTGCTTTAGCCGTCCCCAAGCATTCCGGCGCACGCTCTTGCGACAACAATTCCCGGACCTAGGCCAGTTCCGGCTTCAGGAACGGCTGGAGGAAAGCGTGTCCCGTCGACTGTTCACCTCGGAGTCGGTGACCGAGGGCCATCCCGACAAAATCGCCGACCAAATCAGCGACACCATTCTCGACGCACTTCTCGCCCAGGACCCGGCGGCCCGCGTCGCGGTGGAAACCCTGATCACGACCGGCCAGGTGCATATCGCGGGCGAAGTCACCACCTCCGCCTACGTCGATATTCCGGCGCTGGTGCGCGAGACCATTCTCGGCATCGGTTACGACTCCTCGGCCAAGGGCTTCGACGGCGCCTCCTGCGGCGTCTCCGTCTCCATCGGCGCCCAGTCGCCCGACATCGCCCAGGGCGTCGACGACGCCTACGAGACCCGGGTCGAGGGCGCCGGCGAGGGCGACGCACTCGACCGGCAGGGCGCCGGCGACCAGGGCCTGATGTTCGGCTACGCCTGCGACGACACCCCCGAGCTGATGCCGCTGCCGATCGCCCTCGCGCACCGTCTCGCCCGCCGCCTGGCCGAGGTCCGCAAGGAGGGCCCGCTGCCGTATCTGCGCCCGGACGGCAAGACGCAGGTCACCATCGAGTATGAGGGCGACCGCCCGGTCCGCCTGGACACCGTCGTGGTCTCCTCGCAGCACGCCCCCGACATCAGCCTGGAGGCGCTGCTCGTACCCGACCTGCGCGACCACGTCATCGAACCCGCGCTGGCCGGCCTCGACCTCGACACGTCCGGGCACCGGCTGCTGGTGAACCCCACCGGCCGGTTCGAGATCGGCGGTCCCATGGGCGACGCCGGCCTGACCGGCCGCAAGATCATCGTCGATACCTACGGCGGCATGGCCCGCCACGGCGGCGGCGCGTTCTCCGGCAAGGACCCCTCCAAAGTGGACCGCAGCGGCGCGTACGCGATGCGCTGGGTCGCCAAGAACGTCGTCGCCGCCGGTCTCGCCCGGCGTTGCGAGGCCCAGGTCGCCTACGCCATCGGCAAGGCGGCTCCGGTCGGCCTGTTCATCGAGACCTTCGGCACCGAGACCGTGCCCGTGGCGCGGATCCAGCAGGCCGTCAGCGATGTCTTCGACCTGCGCCCGGCCGCCATCGTCCGCGACCTGGACCTGCTGCGGCCCCGTTACGCGCAGACCGCCGCGTACGGCCACTTCGGGCGCACCGGCGCCGACTTCACCTGGGAGGCCACCGACCGGGCGGACAAGCTCCGCCAGGCCGCGACGGGTTGAGCGGGGCCGGGCCATGCGGATTGCCGTCACCGGTTCCATCGCCACCGACCATCTGATGACGTTCCCCGGGCGCTTCACCGACCACCTGGTGCCCGGTGAGCTGTCCCACGTCTCCCTGTCCTTCCTCGCCGACAGCCTGGAGGTACGGCGCGGCGGCGCCGCCGCCAACATCGCCTACGGACTCGGCCGGCTGGGGCTGTCCCCGGTGCTGGTGGGCGCCGTGGGCCCGGACTTCGCCGACTACCGGGTCCACCTGAAGGAGCACGGCGTCGACACCGACTCCGTGCACGTCTCGCCCACGGCACAGACCGCGCGCTTCGTGTGCACGACCGACCGGGCGCAGAACCAGATCGCCACCTTCTACCCCGGCGCCATGGCCGAGGCCCGCACGCTGAGCCTCGCCCCGGTCGCCGACCGGGTCGGCGGCCTGGACCTCGTCCTGATCTCGCCGGACGACCCGGAGGCGATGGTCCGGCACACCGAGGAGTGCCGGGCACTCGGCATCCCGTTCGCCGCCGACCCCTCCCAGCAGCTCGCCCGGCTCGCCCCGGACCAGGTGCGCGGCCTCGTCGACGGCGCCCGGCGCCTGTTCACCAATGCCTACGAAGCCGCCCTCGTCAAGGAGCGCACCGGCTGGCCGGGGCGGCGGATCCTGGACCGGGTCGGCTGCTGGGTCACCACGCTCGGCGCGGACGGCGTCCGCATCGAACGCGCCGGAGAGCGGGCCGTGGTCGTGCCGGCCGCCCCGGTCCGCCAGGCCGCCGACCCCACCGGCGTCGGCGACGCCTTCCGCGCGGGCTTCCTCGCCGCGCTCGCCGCCGGCCTGCCCGAGCCGGCCGCGGCCCGCCTCGGCTGCGTTCTCGCCGCCCTCGCCCTCGAAGCCCCGGGGCCGCAGGAGTACGTCCTCGACCGTACGACCGTGACGGCGCGGCTGACCGAGGGCTACGGCGACGAGGCCGCCGCCGCACTCGCACCCTTCCTGGAGGCCGCCCTGTGAGCAGTCAACGAGCGGCCACCCCACGGCAGCTGCGGCACGCCCTGGCCACCCGGGTGGTGGTCGCCGACGGAGCCATGGGCACCATGCTCCAAGAACACGAGCCCACCCTCGACGACTTCCAGGGCCACGAGGGCTGCAACGAGATCCTCAACGTCTCCCGGCCCGACCTCGTGGCCTCCGTCCACGACGCGTACTTCCGCGCGGGCGTCGACTGCGTCGAGACCAACACCTTCGGCGCGAACCTCGCCAACCTCGGTGAGTACGGCATCGCCTCCCGCATCCGCGAACTCGCCGAGGCCGGCGCCCGCATCGCCCGCGAGGTCGCCGACGGCCACAGCACCGCCGACCGCCCCCGCTGGGTCCTCGGCTCCGTCGGCCCCGGCACCAAACTGCCCACCCTCGGGCACGCCGCGTACGCCGATCTCCGTGACGCCTACCAGGAGCAGACCGAAGGGCTCGTCGCGGGCGGGGTGCACGCCGTGCTCGTGGAGACCACCCAGGACCTGCTGCAGACCAAGGCCGCCCTGACCGGAGCCCGCCGCGCCCTGCGCGGGGCCGGCGCCGACCTGCCGCTGTTCGTGCAGATCACCGTCGAGACCACCGGGACCATGCTGCTCGGCTCCGAGACCGGCGCGGCCCTCACCGCCCTGGAACCCCTCGGCATCGACCTGATCGGCCTGAACTGCGCGACCGGCCCCGCCGAGATGAACGAGCACCTGCGCCACCTGTCCCGGCACGCCCGCACCGGCCTGTCCGCGATGCCCAACGCGGGCCTGCCCGTCCTCACCGCCGACGGCGCCCACTACCCGCTCGGCCCCGCCGAACTGGCCGCCGCGCACCGCGGGTTCGTCACCGAGCACGGCATCAGCCTGGTCGGCGGCTGCTGCGGCACGACCCCCGAGCACCTGCGGCAGGTCGCCGAGGCCGTACGCGACCTCGAACCCGCCCGCCGCGACCCGCGCCCCGAGCCGGCCGCCGCCTCCCTGTACACCTCCGTGCCGTTCCGGCAGGACACCTCCTACCTGGCCATCGGCGAACGCACCAACGCCAACGGCTCCAAGAGGTTCCGCGAGGCCCTGGTCCGCGAGGACTGGGAGACCTGCGTGGAGATCGCCCGCGACCAGATCCGCGACGGCGCCCATCTGCTCGACCTGTGCGTCGACTACGTGGGCCGCGACGGCGTCGCCGACATGCGCGAACTCGCCGGCCGCCTCGCCACCGCCTCCACCCTGCCCGTCGTCCTCGACTCCACCGAACCCGCCGTGCTGGAGGCCGGTCTGGAACGGCTCGGTGGCCGCGCGGTCGTCAACTCCGTCAACTACGAGGACGGGGACGGACCCGCCTCCCGGTTCGCCCGGATCATGCCGCTGGTGACCGAGCACGGCGCCGCCGTCATCGCGCTCACCATCGACGAGGAGGGCCAGGCCCGCACCGCCGAGTGGAAGGTGCGCGTCGCCGAACGTCTCATCGCCGACCTCACCGGCCGCTGGGGGATGGCCGAGGGCGACATCCTCGTCGACTGCCTGACCTTCCCCATCGCCACCGGGCAGGAGGAGACCCGCCGCGACGGCATCGAGACCATCGAGGCCATCCGGGAGCTGAAGCGCCGCCACCCGGACGTGCAGACCACGCTCGGCGTGTCCAACATCAGCTTCGGCCTCGACCCGGCCGCCCGCACCGTCCTCAACTCCGTCTTCCTGCACGAGTGCGTCGCCGCCGGCCTGGACTCGGCCATCGTGCACGCCTCCAAGATCCTGCCCATCTCCCGTATCCCGCAGGAGCAGCTGGAGTGCGCCCTCGACCTGGTTCACGACCGGCGCCGCGAGGGATACGACCCCCTGCAGCGCTACCTGGAACTCTTCGACGGCGTCGACAACCGCTCCGTGAAGGCCTCGCGCGCCGCCGAACTCGCCGCGCTGCCCCTGGCCGAACGGCTGCGCCGCCGCATCATCGACGGCGAACGCCAGGGCCTGGCCGCCGACCTGGACGAGGCGCTGACCGAGCACTCCGCGCTGGAGATCGTCAACGACATCCTCCTCGACGGCATGAAGACCGTCGGCGAGCTGTTCGGCTCCGGGCAGATGCAGCTGCCGTTCGTGCTGCAGTCCGCCGAGGTGATGAAGGCGGCCGTCGGCCACCTCGAACCGCACATGGAGCGCACCCAGGCCGCCGGCAAGGGCACCCTGGTCCTGGCCACCGTCAAGGGCGACGTCCACGACATCGGCAAGAACCTCGTCGACATCATCCTCACCAACAACGGCTACAACGTGGTGAACCTCGGCATCAAACAGCCGGCGTCCGCGATCGTCGAAGCGGCCGAGCGGCACGGCGCCGACGCCATCGGCATGTCCGGCCTGCTGGTGAAGTCCACCATGGTCATGAAGGAGAACCTGCAGGAACTCAACGCCCGCGGTCTCGCCACCAGTTACCCCGTCATCCTCGGCGGAGCCGCGCTGACCAGGGCGTACGTCGAACAGGACCTGCACGAGCTGTACGACGGCGAGGTGCGCTACGCCCGCGACGCCTTCGAAGGCCTGCGCCTCATGGACGCGCTCACCGCCCTCGGACGCGGCGAACCGGGCGCCGGGCTGCCCGAGCTGAAGCGCCGCAGGGTCCGCGCGACGGCCACCGCCCGGCCGCGCCACAACACCCGGGAGCTGCCGGTCCGCTCCGACGTGGCCACCGGCAACCCCGTCCCCGTCCCGCCGTTCTGGGGCACCCGCGTCACCAAGGGCATCCCGCTCGCCGACTACGCCTCCTGGCTCGACGAACGGGCCACCTTCATGGGGCAGTGGGGCCTGAAGTCCGCCTGCGCCGGCAACGGGCCGACGTACGAGGAACTGGTCGAGACGGAGGGCCGGCCCCGCCTGCGCGCCTGGCTGGACCGCCTGCACACCGAGAACCTCCTCGAAGCGGCCGTCGTCCACGGCTACTTCCGCTGCGTCTCCAAGGGCGACGACCTGATCGTCCTCGACGACAACGGCGCCGAACGCACCCGCTTCACCTTCCCGCGCCAGCACCGCGACCGCCACCTGTGCCTCGCCGACTTCTTCCGCCCGGAGGAGTCCGGCGAGACGGACGTGGTGGCCTTCACGACGGTCACCATGGGCAACCGGGTCTCCGCGGCGGCGAACGAACTCTTCGCCGCCGACGCCTACCGCGACTACCTGGAACTCCACGGCCTGTCCGTGCAACTGACCGAGGCGCTGGCCGAGTTCTGGCACGCCCGCGTCCGCGCCGAACTGGGCCTCGCGGACCGCGACCCCGCCGACCTGGCCGGCATGCTGCGCACCGAGTACCAGGGCTGCCGCTACTCCCTCGGCTACCCGGCCTGCCCCGACCTGGAGGACCGCGCCAAGATCGCCGGCCTGCTCCGCCCCGAACGCATCGGCGTCACCCTCTCCGAGGAGTTCCAGCTCCACCCGGAGCAGTCCACAGACGCCCTGATCCTGCACCACCCCGAGGCCGTCTACTTCAAGACGACCGGCGGCCCGGCCGAGGAGGGCACACCATGACGACTGCCGCCACCTCGGCCGTAGGCTCCCTGCGGGCTCTGCTCGCCGCCGGCGTGACGACGTACTCCTTCGAGTTCTTCCCGCCGAAGACGGCCGCCGGGGAACGCACCCTGTGGGACGCCGTCCGCCGCATCGAGGGCGTCGCGCCCGCGTTCGTGTCGGTGACGTACGGCGCGGGCGGCTCGTCCCGGGACCGCACCGTCGCCGTCACCCGGCGCATCGCCGCCGAGACGACGCTGCGCCCCGTCGCCCACCTCACCGCCGTCGGCCACTCGGTGGCAGAGCTGCGGCACATCATCGGCCAGTACGCCGACGCCGGGATCCGCGACGTCCTGGCCCTGCGCGGCGACCCGCCCGGCGACCCGCGCGGACCCTGGACACCGCACCCGGACGGCCTGCGCCACGCCGTCCAGCTCGTCGAACTCGTCCGCGCCAGCGGTGACTTCAGCATCGGCGTCGCCGCGTTCCCGGAGCGCCACCCGCGCTCGCCGGACTGGGAGAGCGACATCCGGCACTTCGTCGCCAAGTGCCGGGCCGGCGCCGACTACGCCATCACGCAGATGTTCTTCGACGCCGAGGACTACCTGCGGCTGCGTGACCGCGTCAGCGCCGCGGGCTGCGACACGCCGATCATCCCGGAGATCATGCCGGCCACCGACGTACGGCAGATCGCCCGGTTCGCCGGACTCAGCAACGCCCGCTTCCCCCGGGACCTCGCCGAGCGCCTCGAAGCCGCCCGCGACGACCCCGAGGCCGCTCAGCGCATCGGCGTCGACCACGCCACGGCCCTGGCCGCGCGGCTCCTCGCCGAGGGCGCGCCCGGCCTGCACTACATCACCCTCAACCGCTCCACAGCGACCCTCGACATCCACCGCAATCTCACCGAGAGGCCCGCGCATGCCCGCCACGACCGCTGATTTCAAGGTCGCCGACCTGTCCCTGGCCGAGTTCGGCCGCAAGGAGATCACCCTCGCCGAGCACGAGATGCCGGGCCTGATGGCGATCCGCAGGGAGTACGCCGGGACCCAGCCGCTGAAGGGCGCCCGGATCACCGGTTCCCTGCACATGACCGTGCAGACGGCGGTGCTGATCGAGACCCTGGTCGCGCTCGGCGCGCGGGTCCGCTGGGCCTCGTGCAACATCTACTCCACCCAGGACCACGCGGCCGCCGCCATCGCCGCCGCCGGGATCCCGGTCTTCGCCTGGAAGGGCGAGACCCTGGAGGAGTACTGGTGGTGCACCGAGCAGGCGCTGACCTGGCCGGACAGCCCCACCGGCGGCCCG
>NZ_JBITDA010000053.1:0-21480 GCF_044453765.1 Streptomyces sp. NPDC051636
GGGGTCAGCCCCCTCAACATTTGGGCCCGATCGGGGGCTCGACTCCGCCGACCGCCTCAGCAACCGCATACACGCAAAAGCTCCGCCCCTGGCTGTCGTACGGGGGCTCTGCCGGCCGGGGTGGTCAGCGGGACGGCGGTCCGCCGTTGCCCGGCCCCAGCAGCATGTAGAGGGGTGTCACCACGGCTACGCCGACCAGCAGGGCGGCCCCGGCAGCCGGGTGGAGGTACGCGACGCATCCCGTGAAGGCCCCGCGAGGAGAAGGACGAGCACGCGCAGGTCGAGGGGGCCGTTCACCGGGTCACCGCCGCGCTGACCGAGGGGACCACGATGACACCGGCCGCCGTGCTTGCGTGGGTCACCCCGGACAAGCGGTGGCCGCGCTTCGACCCCGAAGCCTTCGCCCTCAGCAAGGACACCCTCTACCTGCTGTCGAAGAAGGGCGGCCCCGCTTCCGCCGTCGTCGCCGCGCTCGCCGACGCCGTGTTCACCGCCGCATCCGAGGCGGGCGAGCGCAACGGCGGCCGCCTGCCCGAGCCGATGCGCGCGGTGCTGGACGAGGCCGCCAACATCTGCCGCATTGCCGATCTGCCCGACCTCTACTCCCACCTCGGGTCCCGCGGCATCACGCCATTGGTCATCCTCCAGAGCTACCGGCAGGGAGTGAAGTCCTGGGGCGAGGCCGGCATGGACGCCATGTGGTCCGCCGCCACCAAAAAGATCATCGGTGTGGGCATCGACGACGCACGGTTCGCCGGCGACGTCTCGTCCCTCGTCGGCGCGCACTTCGTCAATCGAGGCTCCTACTCCAAGTCCAAGGACGGCTCCTCCTACAGCGTCAGCGAGCAGCGCGAGCAGGTCATGGACCCCGCCGAGATCCGCGCCATGCGCAAAGGGACCGCGTTGCTGCTGTCCACCGGCATGCCGGTCGCGCAGATTTCCCTGCGGCCCTGGTACGCGGAGCGGGCCATGGCCCATATCGGCGAGCAGATGAAGGCCGAGGAGTACGCCATCACCAAGCGTGCAGTCGCGGTGTACGAGGAGCGGAAGGCGGCACGCCGTGGCCGATGAACCCGACGAGGTGCCGAAGCTGGACGTGCCGGTCGGCATGTTCGAGGACATCGAAGATCTCAAGGCCCAGATCGCGCGCCTGTCAGCCCAGGTCGAAGCCCTCACCGGGGACGACGGCGCTGAACTGGGCGAGGCCTCCACCGACGACGACGAGGTGGCGGCCGGCGGGCAGGCCGCCGACCATGCGGAGGACGAGGAAGAGTGGCAGTACCCACCCTTCATCCTGCTGCTCGACTCCCCGGAGTACGACGATGAGCTGCGCGCCCTGATCGAGTGGGTCGAGGGCGTGCTCGTCCCCGGCTACCTCGCCGAACCGTCCTCTGACGCCAGGTGGTGCCACCTGTGGTGGCAGCACCCGGTGGCCATCGCCCGCCTGCATGCGCTGTGGTTGGCCTGGCAGGAGATGACGGATCCGGTGTCCTGCGGCTATACCGGCCCCTCGGTGTGGCAGCGCGACCACCTTGATCCGTGCATGCGCGAGCTGCGTGCTTCCACCGGCCCCTTCGCTGGCTGCACAAAGGGTGAACACCAGATCGCCCACCGCCTGCCCGGCCTGGTGCCCAGCGCCTGGACCCAGCCCGAGGACTGACCGCACCGAGGTCGAGGGCCGCCGGGCCGGGCCCGGCGGCCCTCGGTCGTACCCCGCTCCAACTCCCGGACATACGCGGGATCCTGGGTGATGTTGTAGCCGGTCACGACTGTCCCTCCTCGGCCTCATGGCTGGCGCGGGGCACGGTCCGTCCGCCGTAAACTTCCGCCGACAGGAACCGGCGCGAGCTGCCGTCGGCCAGATGCTCGAAGGCGGAGCGGAAGACGGGAGTGTTCTCGCTGGTCATCGTATAGGCGATGGCCTTCTGCCAGGACGGGTGGTCTGGGTCGTACAGGGGGGAGATGGGTGCCTTGGTGCCCTCGGGCCACCAGCCCATGCGCACACCCCGGGGCAGCGCACGCGACAGTGCGATGGTCGGTCCGCGTAGATCGCCGTCGAACTCCGCGCGCAGTTCCTCTGCCTTCTTGTGGCCGTCGGCCTCCACTACGAGCCGGGCGAACCGGAACGCGTTGGCCGGCAGGGATACGAGGTACCGCACGGCCCGTTCGACGTCCCATTCGGTGCCGACCGCGAGGGTCAGTTCGTGACGATGTTCCGCGTACAGGGCGAGGAGCTTGCGCTCGAACTCCGGTGACGCGCCTTCAATGGTGATCTTCATGTGTCCCTCCGGGACGGTCGTGTGGTCTCCCTGTGGACGCCCCCGATGTCGTGGCGGACGGCGCCGTCGGCGCCGCCCGGTCCCTGTCCAGTCCGTTACTTGGCGCGGCCCCGACGCTGCTCGGGTCCCTCCGGGCCGTGCCGGGGCGCGGTGCGGCCCGTCGGCCCGGCGCCCTGGTCGGGTTTCGTCGGGCGCTTGGAGGTGGTGGCGCTGCGCGAGCGGGCGGCCGCGGTGGAGACGCGCGGGCTGTCGGAGGGCTGGGACGCCAGCAGCGGACGGGCCAGCTCCTCGATGCGGTCGAGCTGGGGGCCGAAGTCGGCGGGCAGGCCCTCGCGCAGCTTCTGCTGCACGGCGAGGAAGTCTCGAGACTCCTCCTGCGTCCAGGGCCGGTTGCGCTCACGCTCCAGGGCCTGCCGCAACGCCAGCGGCTCGGCGGCGAGTTCGGCGGCGGAGGCCGCGTAGCGGGGTATGGACTCGCCCCGGCGGTAGACGGCCGCGTAGTCGGCGAGTCCCTCGCGCGCGATGACCTCGCAGGAGACGGCGATGCCGGTGTAGGAGGCGGCCGCCTTCTCCGGCACGGTCAGCCGCCCCTGCCTGCGGTCGCGGACCTGCTCGTAGTAGCGGTTGAGGATGCCCTGCTCGCTCAGTGCCTGGGAGACGGCCAGGGCGAGCACCTCGGTGCGGGTGCCCACGGCCCGGTACTGCCGCATGGTCGCGGCCAGGAACTGCGGGTCCATGGCGATCTCCTGCACCAGGGCGTTGAGCTTGCGGCCGCCGGAGAGCGGGTCCTCGCCCCGGACGAACTGCTGGGCTTGCCGCATCCAGGCCCGTCCGTCAGGGCCCGTGTAGAGCGCCATGAGCCGGTCGTCCTGGGCCATGAGCTGGGCGTACTGCGGGTGATAGGGCTTGTAGAGGTCGCTGTCGATGTCGGCGAAGCCGCCCCGTGCGTCGAGCTGTTCGGCCACGAGCTGGGCCACCCGGGTCTTGCCCGCGCCTGGCTGCCCGAGCAGGAAGACGGCGGTGGCCGGGTCCTGCGGCGTGGGGCCGGTCAGCTGCTCGGGGACGATGTCGGCGGCGAAGATGCGGCGGTTCTCTCGGCCGGCAGCTGGTAGCGGGTGGCGTCGTCCTGGCTCACGCGTCGTGCTCCGTGAGCTCGCGGAGCCGGGCGGCGTAGTCGGCGCGGACGCGGGCCACGGCCTGGGTGTCCTCGGCCCGCAGGGCACGCCGCTCCTGCTGGCAGGCGGCGCGCAGCCGCCGGTACTCGGCGACCGTTTCCTCCGCGCCCGGGCGGTGTTCGGCGTCGGCGATGAGATGGCTGTAGGCGCCGACCACACCGTTGATCGCCTCGATGGCCGCCTCGTAGGCCACGGACTGCTCCGAGGACCAGGAGTGCGGAGGCAGGTTTCCGATCACGGGCTCGTTCACTCAATCATCCTTCCGGTGAATTCTTGCCTTGTTTTCCTTGTTCTACATGTCGAGTGTGGCCCGGCGGGCCTTTCCCTGTGTAGACCCCGCAGAATCTGGCCGGAATTCTGTGTCGGGCCAAGCCTTCCGGCAGCTCACGCAGGCAGTCGGACGGTTCGCGGTGATCAGTTCGCAGTCGTGCGGAGCCCGAACGTACTTCCGCGGCGGTGATCCGCAGGCGCGCCATACGCTCGCGGTGGCGCAGCCAGTCCCGCCACACGTCACGGCGGTGCTCGGATTCCTGCGGCAGAAGCGCTGGCAGGACGCTGATGAAGGCACCGGCGAGGGCGCTGACCGCCACTGTCCACCCAGCCATGCCGACGTAGTACTTGGCGGCCAACGCCAGGGCACCGAGGCCGACGGGCGGGGCGGCCCGGACGAGGAGGCGGCGCGTGGCCGGGCGGGTGGTCATGTCGGAGGATCCCCCTTGCTGTTGGGCATGCGCGTCTCGCATGCGGACGTGGATCGTGGATCGGTCTCACCCCTTGTGTTGCGGGGAGGTGACCCGACAGGGCCCGGAGAGTGGCGCAGTAGGGGGTTAGCCGCGCAAGCGGTGCCGGTCCGGCACGTCCGCGGTCACCGCCGTATCACTGCGTCACGGCCCTGGCCTGCGACGTCGGTGCGATCCGGCAGGCGCGAGCGTGCTGCTACAGCGGGCAGGGGTTAGCCGCGCAACCCCGCCCGGGGTAAGGCACTTCACGGTGGCGCAGGGGGAGCGCAGGCCTGGCGTATGGAGCCGCGGGGGTCAGCGCGGCGGCATTGAGCCGGTCGGCCGCTGTGCGGCGCGGCGGCGCTGCTCGTCTGCCTGGCGCCTGGCCTTGCGCCGGACGCGCTCGCCGAAGGCCTGCGGGTCGGGGGCGCCAGCGGCGGCCGCGGCCTCTGTCCACGTGGTGCCCTCATCCTCGGCGTACGCGAACACCACCCGCCGCTCCTCCTCGGTCAGGGCACGCAGGACGGCGTTGAGCCGCTCGTCCTCGAACACCCCGCCCGCCGTATGGGCCAGATAGTCCACGTCGGCGGCGACCAGGTCGTACAGCGACAACCCGCCGAGGTCGGCGTCCAGGGACAGCACCCGGCCGTGCCGGGTGCGCCGCCGCCAGACCGGCACCAGCTGCCGGTGCACGGTGCGGGCCTCCGCCTTCAGTGCGCCGAGAGCCGTGCAGGGCAGGTGCCCGGTGCGCAGCAGCGGCTCGCACCAGCCCCCCAGCAGCGCCGTCGAGGTGGCTTCCTGCCACCGCTTACTGCGCGGGACGACCAATACCTTGGCGGCGAAGTGGTCCCAAGGGTCGGCGATCGTCGGATCGGGGGAGAAAGGTTGCCAACCTGGCGTGTTGTCGAAGGCGCCGATCTCCCAGGCGCGGAGGGTCAGCGCCTGCACCAGGTCCGATTCTGTCGTTGACGGCTTCTCCCCGTGGCTGTGGGGATGCAGCTGACCGTCCTCCATGCACACGCCGTCCCCGGTCGCCATCACGAAGATGAGCGACTTGCCGCGAGTTGGCTTCAGGGGGTCGGGAAGAGCGAGAACCAGCTGACCGGGGTGGCGCACGGCGGGCTGCTCCTTTTCGATGTAACAGGGTGCGGATGTTCACCTCTCGGTCCCAGGAGGCGGTGCCACCGGCAACAAATCTTGAAAATTCTGCGCGGCGCAGGTCAGGTCAGGGTTGGGGTGTCCTGCGGCTGGAGGAGGTCGGCAAACTCGCGGTCAGCGGCGGCCTGGGCCTCGCACTGCCCGGCGGCGGAGCGGTGCTCGTCGGCGAGGTCGGGTTCGAGCATGGCGAGGTCGGTGAGCAGCTGGGCGGCTTCGTCCTGCGCGCTGGCCCGGCGGCGCAGCAGGGAGGCCCGGGCGGCTGGTGCGGTGGCGGCGTGGAAGTCGCGGCTGAGCCGGTCGGTCGTCTCCCGCAGCCGGCGCAGCCGGTCCCCGGTGGCGGCGGCCTGCTCACGGCGGACGCGGTCGGCTTCCTGCTCGGGGAAGCGGACGGCGTTCAGGGTGCTGCTGAAGGCGTGGGCGTGGTCCGGGTTGAGGCGGGCGTAGGCGTGGTCGAGGCTGGCGGCGGCGTCCCAGACGGTCAGGCCGCTGCTGCCGCTGAGCGCGCGGCGCCCGTTGCGGGTCCAGGCGGTGACCGCCGGGCTCCAGCGCTCGGCCGCGGCCTGCCGGGTGATCCCGCCGGCGGCCTGGCCGATGGCGGTCCAGCTGGCACCCTCCTCGCGCTCGGCGACGACGGCCTGGCTGATGACCTTCGCCAGTTGCTCGCGCAGGGCGAGGGCGCGGCGCACCCGGTCGCCGGGCGGGAAGCGGCTGTACGGCTGCTCCTGACGCCTGGTCACTCTCGTGGAGAGCTTGCTCGCCCCGTACTGGGCAGATCGGGCCTGCCACATGCCTTCCCGTCAGGTTCATCCTGCTGCTGTTAACTATCGCAGGTTCGGCCTGACGCTGGCCCGCGTCAGGCCTGCCTTGCCGGTGCGAGTGCGTCAGGACGGGCTGGCCCATGCGGCTCCGGGCAGGCTTGCCCTGACGCGTGCCGGATTTACTGAACGGTGGCGTCTCGCCTCGGATAATGTGCCTTATCCGACGCGACAAACCCGGACATGACGTCGGGCCAGGATGTGGGGTGGGGACGGGCGATGACGCCGAGCGGAGAGCACGGGGCGCCGACCGAGACGAGCCCGCCGCCGAGGCCCTGGCGGACCTGGGTCCCCCCGCGCTCCGCTCCCGCCCAGCTCGACTTCCCGCTCGTGCGCAACGGGCTGGACTACCTGACGAGCGTCGTGGAGCACCTCGACGAGAACGAGTCGATGGTCACCCCCCGGGACGTGAAGTACGCGGTGCTCCACCTCCAGGCCGCCGTCGAGGTGCTGCTCAAGGCCCGGCTGATGGCCGAGCACTGGAGCCTCGTCTTCAGCAGACCCGAGGACGCCACTCGCAAGGCCCTCGAGGAGGCCACGCTCTCCAGCGTCACCACCGACCAGGCCGTCACCCGCCTGCGCAACATTGCGGCCGTGCCCATCACCGACAAGGAGGAGAAGGCACTCACCGGCCTGGGCAAGCACCGCAACAAACTGCAGCACTTCGGCCTGACCGCACCGGCCCGCGCGGTGGAGGCCAAGGCGGGCGAAGTCCTCGACTTCCTGATCCGCTTCGTCGACGAGGAGCTGCTGCCCCGTCTCGGCCTGGAGGAGAGGAAGGAGGCCGAGCGAGCACTGCGCGGGCTGCGCGGGAGCTTGGTCAACATCAACACCTTCGTGAAGGAGCGCACGAACCGCATCCGCGGCGCGGTGAAGAAGGAGGGCGCCGAGAACCGGACCATCCGGTGCCCCGACTGCGACCAGATGGCCCTCGTGCTCGGCGAGACGGCCGGCCCGGACGGCGAGCCGGTCGCCGCGTGCCGGTTCTGCGCGAGCCGGTGGGAGCCGGAGGAACTGCTGTCGTTCTTCCGCGCAGAGGGCCAGGACGAGCCGAGTGAGCTCAACAGCTGCCCGCAGTGCGGGCAGTGGACGCTTGGGTGGGGGGGTGCGGATCCTCAGCGAACCCGTGGGTGAAGTCTGCTTCTGCTTCGCCTGCTCCGTTGCCTTCCCCGTTCTGGTTCCGTGCGACCGGTGCGGGCCTCCAACCGAAGCAGCCGACGGCGGCACCAGCCTGTGCGGGAGCTGCTGGGAGGACGCGGTGGAGGAGACCCGCTACGGGCGGGAGGACCCTACGGACTACGGCTACGGCCCGGAGCAGTGGGGCGACGACTTCGACGAGGAACAGCAGTGACAGAGGTGCTTTCCCCTCCCGCCGAGGAGTCACCGAGTACGACCGTCCCCGCGCAGGCCGAGCGCCAGGCCCTCCTCGAGCGGTGGGCAGAGCGGCACGGCGTCGACGCCGCCCGCCGACTGGCCGAGGCCGAGGACCTGGCCGACGCGGTCGCCGCCGAGATCACTCCGGACAACACGCTCGACACCTACGCCAAGAGCTGGCGGGTGTGGAGCCGGTTCTGCGCCGCGACCGGCCTGCCGCGCCTGGAGGGTTCGCGGGGAGCGCTGGTGGCGTTCGTGACCTGGATGCTGCGCGAGGGCCGGCAGAACGGCACCGGCTACGCCCCCGCCTCGGCCTCCACCCACCTGGCGGCCGCCGTCGTCGGGCTGCGCGAGCGCGGCGTGAAGGTCTCCGGCGACGACCAGGCCGCGGCCCGCGCCGCGCTCGAGGGCCTGACCGTCAAGCTGCTGCAGGCCGGCGAGCGGCGCGGCCGCGGCCAGGCGGCCGGCGGGGACATCGACGGGCTGCGCGCCGTCGCCCGCGCCTGCCCCGACACCCTCACCGGTGACCGGGACAAGGCGCTGGTGCTCACCGGCTTCCACTACGCCAGCCGCAGCCAGGACCCCTCCGGACTGCTCAGCGGCGACATCACCCTGCACCCGCGCGGCCTGGTCGTCGCCGTGCTCACCGGCAAGACCAAGCACTCCGTGCGCAACGCCAAGATCGGCTACGCCGAGGACCGGGAGATCTGCCCGGTCCCCGCCTACCTCGCCTACCGCGAGCGTCTGGTCGCCGAGCACGGCGAGCACTGGGCCGACCCCTCGACCGGCCTCGGGGAACAGAGGAACACCGCTGGGTTTTCGAGGACACGATCGTGCCACTGCTCGGACGGATCACGCCGCAGGAGAATCCCGTCGTGGTGTACGTGATGGCCCAGCCCGGTGCTGGAAAGACCGAGGCCGCCCGGATGGTCCGCCGCAGCCTGCGGGCCGGGCCGACCCACATCACCAGCGACGACTTCAAGTTCTCCCACCCGGACTACCTGCAGCTGCTGCGCGAGGAACCGCGCACGGCCTCCGCACGGTTCCGCCCGGACTACCGGGCCTGGCAGGCGCAGGCCGAGGCGTACGTGCGCGAGTGACGCGGGGACGTGGTCATCGAGATCACCCCGGCGAGCGCTGCCGGCTTCATCGCCGGCGCTTCCCTATACCGGCAGGCCGGCTACCGGGTGCAGCTAGTGGTCCTGGCGGTGCGCGCGGCCGATTCCCGTCAGGGCACGGCCTCCCGCTACGCCGAGGTGAGCCGACTGGGTATGCCCGCGCGGTTCACCACGGCCGCCGGGCACGACAGCCACTTCGCGGTCCTGCCCGAGGTGCCGTCGGCGGCTGAGCAGCTGGCGGTCGTCGACGAGGTCCTGGTGATGCGGCGCGACGCTCACCCCCTGTACCGCAACTACCAGACCAGCCCGGGGCACTGGGCGAGACGACCCGCCGCCGCCCTGGCCCTGGTCGCGGAACAAGCCCGCCCCCACACCCCGCAGGAGGCCGCTCGGTTCTGGTCCGTCCAGCGCTGGCTACATGGGGCGATGCCTCAGTACCGTGACGACCTCATCGCGATCGCCGGGCTGGCGTGCCCGCTGATGCCCACTCAGCAGCCACGTCAGCTCCACACGCCCGCGGCCGCGGCCACGTTGCCCGTGCCCGTCTAGTTGACGGTGTCGGGGTCGAGCCCTCCAGTCTCCTGGATGTGCGCGACGAAGGCCGCGGCGATCCGTGGGCGAGTGGCGTCGGGGACGAGGGTCCGCTCGAGGCCTTCCTCGATCCCCCACTCAGTGTTGAACATGATCGGGATGTCAGCCGGTGCCACGTTGTTCCGGAGCCACAAGGCAAAGCGAGCCGCCAAATGGGCGTTGCAGTCCAGTACGGACACGCCCTCGGGTTCCAGGCGGGCCAAGCCTTCCAGGTCCTCGTCGTCGAGAGTGATCCCGAAGATCATCGACGCCCCGCGGACCGGTCCGTCTCCCCCGTCATCGACACGGATGAACGTGTCTGGACTTCGCTCACGCAGCCGCGCTTCCAGTCCCTCGAAGGTCAGTCCCCAGCTCTGCCCGTGCGGTGGGGTGAAGACGAACATGGTGCGCAGTTCCGCGACCTCTTCCGGTTCCATGCGGTGCTTCCTGTGCGTGCGGTGACGGTGATCAGGGGACGTAGCGGGCGTGGCCTTTGACGCCGTAGGCGGCCATCATGATGCGCCAGTACTGGACGGCATCCTGGTTGTTAGTGATCGTCTCGAGGCCGCGTATCTCCTTGTTGCGTGGGTCGTTGAGTGCGGCAGCGTATTTTCGGAGTTCCAGACGGTCCTTGTCGTAGAGGAAGTCCCTATCGCCGGTCTTGTGGTTCTTGCGGAGATCTTCCAGCGAGCGGTAGCACCGCTGGTTCGGCTTGTTCACGTATTTTGCGTCGACGGCCATCCCGTCGAGGTTGCGGAATCCGTCCACCATCAGCGTGTTTGACGGACTGATCCCTGTCGGGATCGGTACCTCGAACTCGGGGAAGCCCGCCACGCGCCTCTGATAAGCCTGCTCGGCCGGTTTGCCGCCGGAAATGTCCCCCTTGTTGAGAGAGTCGAGCCAAGTCTGGAAGTTCTTCCCCGCTGCGGGTGTGAGCGGCGGGAAGCGCGGGTCGGGCGGGTTCTCCGGAAGGATCGGCTGGATGTGGGGAGTGTTGGCCGGGAGGGGGCGGTAGACGGCCGGAACCAGGGTCGGGACGCGGATCAGGGGGCCGAGGAGCGGCGGGAGGTTGGGCAGGAAGCCGCCGTGGTCCGGCTGAGGCATTTTCACTCGGGACTTGGAGCTGTCCAGGGCGTGTGGGATCTTGCCGAGTGAGGTGATGCGTGTGTCGTCGGCTATGAGGTCGTGCAGGCCGCCGTCGTGGCCGTCACCGCCGAACTGCGGCTGTTCCCAGGGCCACAGGAAATCCCCGGTGAGCCCGCTGTCCTCAAGGGGAAGCCGCTGCTTGGCCGTCTCCACGTGGTCGGCGTAGGCGTCACAAGCGTTGGCGAGCATCCTGCAGGCGGCCGGGAGATTCGCCATGAGAGTGTCTTGATCACCCACCTCGCTGGGCGGCGGTGTCTTGCCGACGAACTTCTCGAAAAAGCTCTCGACTGCGTCAGCGGTATGACCAGCCTGATCGAGGGTGGCCGACTTCCACGCGTCGCGAGAGTCCCAGTACGCTTCATCGAGGATCTTGGCCGCGCTCCGCCAGGACTTGGCGACGGCCCGCAGCTTCTGCGGCTGTCCAAGGAATCGTTCATTGAAGAGGTACTGATCGACACCACTGGTTTCGCCGACAACCTCCGGCAGATCCTCGGCGTTATGACTGGCGCGCGGGCTGCAATCGGGGCCGGATGGCTGAGCACTGATCCCAGGCGTAAAGGGGCTTTGTTCCAGGAGCTTGGCCGCGACTTTGTCGTCGCGCTTGAGGAGTTCCTCGGATGCATCGAGCAGGGCGCCTGCGCCGCTGGCCATCACCTGGTGGGCGAACCCGGACTGGTCGAAGACCGTCTTGACGGCTTCGGTGTACACCTTGGCAAATGCCCTGCCGGCCGCACCATCGCCAGCCATACCGCCATGGGCACTCAGTTCAGTGAACAGCAGGCCCACCATGTCGTAGATCAGATCGCGTAGCTGCACCATCGACCAGGAAGCGTTGACGAAGTTCTCTGTCTGATGCTTCAGGTCCACCGTTCCCCCGTGTCACGTCCGACGCCGGTGACACCGTACACGGCAGCGAATGACGGCTGTAGGGAAAGGATTGACGTTGAGCCGGCGACGGCGCTGTGGGGGCCGTCCGTGTCCCCTGCTCCCGACAATCGCACCGCCCTCGCCGTCGCTCTCTTCGGCTCCGGTCTTGTGGTCCTCGTTGCCGTGCAAGCGCCCGCGCTCGTCCCTGCACTATCCCTGGGCCTGGGCGCATGGGCCGCGCTGTACCTGTTCCTGCGACTGTGACGCCCCACCGTTCACGACGGCCGGGGAGGATGCGCGGCAGGTGTCAGGCCGCTGCGCGTCCTCTCCGGCCGGGCCAGCTCCCGCTTGTCGACAGGCGGACTCTGGTGGGTGCCCGCGGCCGCCGGGAGCCGCTACGAGTAGCAATGTCAGTGGTGGCAGGCAGGATGACGGGCATGACCACACCAGTTGCGCATTATGTGGAATCAGATTTGTCAAGTTCCACCGAGCGACTCTGACTGGGGACCTTGCGCAGCTGCGTCTCGCCTTCGCGTACGGCCATGCCGTCCCGAGTTACGTGACAGCCCGTCTGCAGCCACTCGCCCTTGGACGAAAGGGCTCAGGGCCCCCGCGACAACTCTCACTCCTGCTGGGTCAGACGCTCCTGCAACCGGGCATGCCGGAACTGGTACACGGGGCCGGTCACCCGCAACAGGTTGCGCTGGTGGGCGTCCTCCAGGAAGGCCACCAGCGCACAGGAGTGCGCTCCCGGACGGCCAGTTGTACGGCGGTGAGGGCGGTGGCGACGGCAAGGTTGCCGGCGGACCGGCGAACAACACGGCCCACAGGCCGGCCACAAGACCCGTGGCAACGCCGTTGTGCAGTCCGTGGGCCCAGCCCATAAGGCAGGCGGAATACAGTGCCACGGCGAGTCCGGACAGCAGCGCCAGCACCAGCCGTAGCCCGACGTGGTGCCGCCACACGTCTCGTGGGCCGATCGACCGGCTCTCGGTCACCGTGCGTCGGGGCAGCCCTCTTCGCAGGCCGTCGAACCACCTTCCGGAACCCACAGCGAGAATGAAGCCTCCGGCCATGAGCTGATACCCGGGCCCACTTGCCATGGTCGCGGCGAAGCCAAGCCGCAGCGCACTGAGCAAGTCGAGCCAGACCGGCATCGGTGGGTCCATGATGTGCGGGCCCAACCAGTTCAGAAGCCCGATGCCAAGCCAGACCGTTAAACCCATCTTGAGGGTCGCCGGGGAGAAGATGTCCCGCCATCCGGCGCTGGGCAGCGGCTGCGGGACAGCCAGGAGGCTCGCCTGCCGTCCTGCCACCCACCCGGCGGCGACCCATAAGCGGTCCCGCCACCCAAGCGGACAAGGCGCCGGACGCCCGCCATAGGCCGAGGGCGTTGACAACCCCATACACCACACCGACCACGATGCCGACGACGACCGCCCTCGGCCGGGGTTTCGCCCATCCCGGAATGTGCCACCAGGACAGATCGCCGGTTCCCTCTTGAGCGAGCCGGGCAGCAACGAATCGCAGCGTTCGCTCAGCCGTCTCTGGGGAGTAACGAGGCCGGGGATCCCAGTACCCTGGGGTATATGCAGCCGCGACCGCGTGATCGAGGAGGTGATCCTCGATCGTATGGGAGTCGGGGAAGCGGGCAGTGTCGAGCAGCTCGTCGACCGGGTCGTCTTCACGATAGACATCCCGCACCAGGCCGATCGCCAACGGGCTGGAGAGCGCCTCAGCAACGGCGCTGTCGGGTTCTTGCACCAGTGTGCGGGTCAGCCGATGCCAGGCGGGCGGCGGCGGGTCCGGCAGTTGGTTGAGCAGGTAGTCGGCGGCGGCCTCTGACTTCACCGGTTGGATCTCCAAGCCGGCAGCCCCACGCAACCGCGCTTTCTCGGCGGTGCGTTCGGCCTCGTCAACCCGCGACGTCACCACCATCCGGAAGGGCGCGGATCCCAAGGCGCGCACTATGGCCCCCCGCAGTTTGCCCACGACCTCGTCGAGTCCGTCCAGGAACAGCGCGACGCGGCGCTCCTTCAGCAGCTGACGGGCCTCCTCGGGCTCGCGGAACCGGTACTTGCGCGCGATCTGCGCCGCCGCCCAGTCCAGCGGGCTCTCCTTCCTGGGATCCCAGTCCTCGGAGGACCGGGACAGGGATGCGCCGCTGGTCCTCGGGACTTGGCCTCCCTCCGGTATTCGAGTGCCTTCAGCAGCAACAGCACCAAGGCTGCCGTCTTTCCCGCCGCCTCGCGACCGACCAGCAGAATCCGGCCGGAGGCCAGCCCGCCGTACACCTCGTGCAGCTCCTCCAGGCCACCGCCCTCCAGGAGCTGCTCGTGCGTGACCACCCTCAGCCCGGGAAGCGGGCGGAAGTTGTCCCTCATACCCTCGGCGGTCGCTCCGGCGGCCCGATCTGTCACCCTGTGCCCGCTCACCTCCCACCGCACGGACAGCGGAGTCTCGTCCACGACCCGCGCTTTCAGGCGCCGCAGTCCGGCCTCCTTGTTCCACTCCTCCTCCACCGCGGCGGCCAGCGATTCGGCCATGACATCGAGTGGAGTCTGAGGCGTCAGGTGGTGGTGGACCACCATGGTGCCGTGATCGCCGACCACCATGTTCGTCGTGCCGTTGAACGTGCTCTTCGAGACCCCACCAGGGCCACGGGACCTGGAACGCCTCATCACGCGGAACCGAACTTGTTCTCCTGATGGTTGTGGTTGCCGGTCTGAAAGTTGGTCGGGCCGTTGAACGTGTTGCCCGACACCACCCCTCCGGCGGTCGCGTCAGATGATCCAAACTCGGCTGCGATGGCACGTAGCTCGGCGGCTGCCCGTTCCCTCTCCTGATCCCCCAGGGACTCCAGCAGCGAGGCGAACTCGCCCCGTCACAGCCGCGCGTGCACGATGCCGACCCGCTCCCGCTCGTCGTCCGAGGCTGCGGCCAAGGCGGATGCGGTCTGGTCCAAGCGCTCCAGCGCCTCGGTTTCGCGCGCGGGATCACCTCGGCCGATGAGCCGCGCCCCACGCACCCTGCACCAGGCCCAGAAATCCGTGCCGGCTGCCTGCACCACCGCCGAGCCGCCAGCCGCCGCAGTCGCCGTCATCGCTTCCGCCAACACCGTCAGTCGTCTCCCCGTCGTCAGGTGGCCGGCATTCGGACCACACCCTCTTGCTGCCGAAGGGCCCGGCTCCCATGCCACTCATCGAGCACCGCGTCCAGTAGGGCGAACCCACGGTCCCGCTCCGCATCTTGCGACAACACCGAGCCTACTGAGAGTAGTTGGGAGAACCTAGACGCGAACTCCACTCCTCCTCCAGCGTGTCCAAAAGGACCGCCCTCGTCGTCGCCGGGGTGGCTTCGTTCACGTGAAGTAGCAGCGTGCAGCAGCTGGCCGTGCTGCACCGGCCGGTGCCGGCCTGCTACCCGTGCAGCACCCGTGTGCCGCCTGGCCCATGTAAATGCTGCGCTGCACCGGCGGCACCCCCTGCTGCCACGCGACGACCACCACCAGGACCACGAGCTGCACCACCGCGACCACAGCCACACTCCGCGGCGCATGGTGTCCAGACATGGGCGGCTATCCGCCGCTGAGCCCAGCGGGCATGCGCGGCTAGCATGCGAGGCGCCCGTCTCAGGCAGATGGATCGCCGGGGTGCCGCCTCACAGGCATGACGTGTTGAGTCACTGATCAGCTCCGGTGTTCGGTGGCATGAGAATCGGTCGGCGTCCTCGCCGCCGTTCATCAACGCACATCGCGCGAAGATCCCTGATGATGCTCATCTCCAGATCCGCGATCAGTGGCATTCCGCCGTCGACATGGGGATCCTCAATGAAGCCGACTACGGGATCGACGATGTCGTCGGCTCCATCACGGCACCATCTGACGGTCCAACCTGGTGGTGCAGGGACGGCGTCGGCATAGCCGGCGCTTTCACGAACAGCCACGAAGCCAGGTTGCTCATTGGCCTTGACGAGCCGCCCTGCCCCACGATCGAGAGTCAGAGCGTTGCCCTGGCCGTCCCAGCCCGCTACCGGCTGAGAACGCTGAAACTGCTTGCCCAGCTCCTGGACATTGAATACGGCAACCCAACGGGCCTCCGCCACCTGGGCCTCCCCTCTGACAGTCCGCGAATGCGGCGTCAGCGTAGAACTGGTGGATCTCTCACGACGTGCAAGTCGTCCGATCTGGCCACAAGGTGGCTACAGGACGGTGCCGTGCGGGGCGCGGCGGTCGCCGGACATCGCGTAGCGGCGGGCGGCGAGGCCGTGTTCGAGGGGCTCGCCGATCTGTTCGCACAGCAGCGCCAGGACGTCGGCGGCCTCGGAGTCGGACAGGTAGGCCGGGGCGACTTCGAGCATCAGCTCCCCGATCGCGTGCGAGCTGGCGGCGAGGTCGTCGACGACGCGGCGCAGCGCGGCGACGGTCGGGTCCGTCGGCGGATCGGCGGGCCGCGGAGGCGGGGCGGTGCGGACGTCGCGGACGGCCTGGCGGACCACCGCGCGCACCGTGGCCTCATCGAGGGCCTGAAGGCCGCTGTGGGCGAGCGTGGCGAGGCGGCGGGTGATCAGGCTCCGCGACGTCGCTGCTGCGGCCGGAGACGTCGATCAGGGCGCGCTGGGACAAGCCGTAGTCGAGCGCGGCCGCGGTGGCCGGGGCGCTGTCTCGCGTGCGAGACGTCTCGGTACCGGCCGCGACGGCGCTGTGGATCGCGGCGAGGGAACGGGCGACGTCCAGGAGCCGGTACGCCTGCGCGCGGCTGATGCCGAACTCCGCGGCGCAGTACGCCTCCCAGCTGCTGTGCCCGAGAGGGAGCCAGATGCGGGCGGCGTGCGCGTCGCGGACCCGGGCGGCGAGCACGGCCACGGAGCGCCGGACGTCGTCCATCGCCTCCCGCAGCCTGGCCGTCATCTCCCGGGCGCGGGCCGCGGTGAGCGGCGGCCCGCGCCGGTTCGGCGACGTGCTCCTGGTCCTCGTCGTGCTCGCCCACGACTTCATCGTCCTCCGGGCCGGCGAGCGGGACCAGGGCGTGCGGAAGCACCGGCGCGAGCTCCGCCTCACAACCTCACAGCCTCATAGGTCACCGCGTCTACCTGGGGAAACGCCCTGTGAACCTCGCAGACCTCACAGCGTGACACCGTGGGCGCGCGGGTCTGTCACGCTGATCCGCGACGGTGGGCGCGGGCCCCGCCGCACGACGCGAGGGGGCCAGGTGGCGGGGATCGAGCGGGAGCCGGCGGAGGTGCGGATACCCAAGGCGGCGCTGGACGCCTTTGCCGCGGCGCTGAGCGTGCGCACGGTGGCGATGCGGACGTGGCCCGACGGCATCGAGTGGATGTACCCGGTGGGCACATGGGATGAGGCGCACCTGGAGGTCGCGCTCATGCCCGGCGGCGAGGAGGTGTGGCTGCGGATGTCCACCGACCGTTCCAGCGTCGCCGTGTGGACCATCGAGCAATGGTGGGCCTTCTCCGGGGAGCTGCCCGAAGCGACGCCTCCGCCAGCCTGAGACGCGAAGCCCACGGCGGGTTCGGCCGGCGCACGGACGGCGGAGGTCAGCGTGGCTCCGGCGGGCCCGGGTCGTTGAGCAGCTGGAAGCGACCACGACGCCGTCAGGCCACCGGAGGCACCGTAGGCCCTGTGGTGGGGCGCTGAACGCCGTAGCAACGTGAACGAGGACCGATGCCGAAGAAGCCCGCCCACGACCCGACGTACGGCTACGACCACGACACGCGGACCGTGCGCGTCCACCACCATGATCTGGCGCGGCTGCTGTTGATGTTCCGCTCGCTGATGCGCGACCAGAAACCGGGCTCCTGGGATCACATGAGGGACTACGACCTGTCCTTCGAGCGCCTCGCGGACGCGGCTGACACCGCCGCGAAGGTCGTCTACGGCAAGCACTGGACGCGGCCTGACCTGCGGATGCGCTGCACCACGACCGAGCCGGTCTACGACTGGCCCGACTGCGCCCCGTACGACGGGGAGGCGACGTTCACCTGGAACGTGCCGGGCTACGGCTCGCACGCCAGCGAGGACGACCAGGTCCAGCTGTACCCGAACACGGCCCTGTGCGGGTTCAGCTGGGCGAAGGGCGACAAGCCGCGCCGGGTGGAGGGGCTGCCGGACTGCCCCGAGTGCCGGCGCGAGGTCCAGCTCGGTGCCGAACGGCCCCGCGGCAACTGGTGACTACCGCACGGATACGCGTTGCCGCCCGGATGACTACTGGTGGATACGGCGGTGGCTACGATGCGAAGCGCCCCGTCCCCGGCAGCTGGAATGCCGGGGACGGGGCGCCTCTGTGTGCGGGTCAGGCCGTGACGCGTTCGATCTCGATGGCCAGGACGCGCCAAGGGCTTCCTTCTCGGGGCCGTAGATGCGGCGGATGTTCGTCAGCTGCTGCTCACGCGGGGAATCCGGGTTGACGTTCTCCGGGCCTTCGGTGTCGAGCATCTCCTCGAACGAGGTGTAGCGGGCGACGCGGACGACGCGGACCAGGCATTCGTCCTGGCCGCAGGCGAACTTGATGTGCTGGCCGGCGGTGAGGTTGCGGAGGTTGGCGTACTGGACGCGGACCTCGATCTTCTTGCGGCCGGTAGCGACCAGGTCGAAGTAGCGGCGGTAGAGGTTCATGTGCCGGGCGCGGGGCTGGGCGGGGGCGGCGGTGTGGCGGGTCATGAGGCGGTCGATCTCCTGGGTGGTGTAGGAGCGGTAGAAGTGCTTGGGATCGGCGAGCATGACGCCGACCAGCCAGACCATGGCGTCGACGTAGTCGTCCACGCTGCCGTCCCAGGAGGTGGCGTCGAGCATCCACGGGCGGGCGCCGGGCGGTGGCGGCAGGGTGCCCTCGCGGATCAGCGATTTCGACAGCTTGGCGCCGGTGTCGGTGAGCACCATCGGGGTGAAGATGCGCGGCGGGGCGCCGGGGCCAGGGAGGGCTGCGAAGGCTTCGTCGACCAGCTGGCAGCCGTAGGCCCAGTCGCCGCCCTTGACCATGACGTTGAGGGTGCGTGGCGGTGAGGGCAGGCGCTCTTTGACGAGGTTGCGGTAGAGGGTCGCGAGGCCGAGGTACGGCTCGGGCCGGTCGGGAGTGACCAGGACTTCGTATGAGCCGTGGTCGGTGCACACGGCCGTGAACACGGCGCCGCCGGAACCGTGGATGTCCAGCCGGGTGCGTTCGGCGCGTTTTTCGGCCCAGCCGCAGGTGGTGCAGGGCAGCCGGACATGGACGATGCCGTGGGAGGGAGCCAGGGCCCAGCGGATCTGCTCCAGCCGCTCCAGCGTGGCGAGGAAGCCGAGCCGGTAGGCGGGGTCGGCCTGCTGCTGGGTGTAGGTGTGGACCTCGTAGTCGATGCCGGTGGCGTCCGCGAGGCTGTCGAAGAAGCCGCGGTAGTACTTGCCGATCATGTCGGCGACGCCCTCCGCGCCCAGGGCGTGGAAGTAGGTGATCTGGTACGCGTGGTGGGTTTCGGGGTCCAGGCGGATCTCGTGCGGGGCGTTGTCCAGGGCGCCGAAGCGGACGGTGGCGTCGATGCCGAAGTTCCTGCGGACCGCCCGGGCGAGCAGGAACGCGGCGGTCTGCACCAGCGAGGTTCCCAGGTGCGGGGTGCCGTTGATCTGGGTGCCGACGCTGAAGACCACGTTCTCCGGTTTGGTGGCCTGTATCCGCGGGCGGATCAGGTCGACCGCACGGGCCATGCAGTTGGCGGTGACGTTGTTGGGCGAGACGAGTAACGGCGTTGTCATCGGTCTTCCCCCGGGTGAGGTCAGGTGTGTGGTGGTGCGGAGATCTGGGCGAGGATGAAGTCGACGCGCGCCGGGGCGGAGTCGACGGGCACGAAGATCGGCCGGTATCCGGCGTCGTAGTAGCCCTGGATGATCAGCTGGTGGACTCGGGCGATCTCGCGTTCTCGGGCCCAGACCACGTCATCAGCGGTGGTGAAGTCGTCCAATGGGTCCAGGACGAACACGGTGTCGTAGCGGTAGGTGCGCGCGGCCTCCTCCAGCTCCGGGTAGGGGCCCAGTCCGAAGAAGGCGTCCCAGCCGTAGCCGTCGGGGATGCCGCGGTTGTAGAACCGGTCGCCGGCCTTGTGGGCGCAGTACTCGGCGATGAAGCCCTCCAGGACCTCGCGTGAGTACTCGCGGCGGTCGCTGACCTGGAGGTGGCGGCCGAGCCGGTCACGGTGCTTGCGGTAGATCTCGCGGGCGATCTCACCGGTGGAGGCGGGCAGACCGCGTTCGTGCAGCTCGTCGAAGACCGCCTCCTTCCCCGATGAGGGGCCGCCAGTGATGACGAAACGGCGGGGCGGTTGTGGGGTGCTCACGCGGTTCTCCTTGCGGTGGTGTCGGTCAGCTGCTCGGTGAGGGCCTGGTGCCAGGCGTCGCGGATCCGTACGCCGTCGCCGGACTCACCGAGCTGGGCGGTGAAGGCCTGCGGATCGACTGTCACGGGGAGGCGGGACAGCAGCGCCAGGTCGGTCGGCGGCAGCTGGGGAAGGGGGCCGGCCAGCTTCTCCAGGTCGGCCGGAGCGACCGGGGCGGTGTCGGCGGGCAGCAGGACCGGTCCGTAGGCGGCGCGGTAGCGGGCGATGGCCGCCCGCAGCGCGGCGTACCGCCACAGCACTTCGTTGGACGTCTCCAGCGGCACTGCTGTGTCCATGCTGGCCAGCCGGGCGGTTCTCAGGAGGGCGGCCCGCAGCGCGTACAGCCGGGACCACAACTCGCACAGCGCTTCCTCGTGTTCGGCGACTTCCCAGGCGAATACGTCCGGCGGCAGCCGTAGCGAACCCGCTTCCGGCGACAGGCGGGGCGCGGCTGCGTGGGCGACCGTGAACGCCTGGGCGTCGGCCAGCAGTTGTTCAGCGAGCAGGGTGCAGATGCGGGGCTCGATGTGCTTGCGGAAGTGGTGCACCTCGTAGCCGGAGGCCTTGGCGGACTCCGCCCGGCGGGCCGTCAGCGTCACGCCCGCCGTGGCGGGGACGGCACCGAACAGCAGCCGGGCGGCCGGGGCGAGGGGGGCGTGCGGCAGGCGGGCCAGCTGCCCGCGCAGCACCCCGTCCAGAGCGTGGGCGCGCACGGCCAGATCACTCGAACCGTGGGCCCGCGCTACGACGCCGGGCAGATTTAGCAGCTCGCCGTCGGCGGCGGCAGGATCGACCGGCAATCCCCGGCGCAGCAGGCGACGCAGCGCGACCGCCAGCGTCTCGACGTTGGTGGGCATGAGACCTCCTTAACGGTCCTACCCACAAAATACCCTCACTGATGCCCAGGAAATACCCACAATAGCCAGGTTGCAGCACACAGTCTCAAAGGCACCACCGCACCGCCTCGACTGGTGAGGAATGGGCTGTGAGCCTCACATGACCTCGCGGGCCGCGTCGAGGAACGCCGACCGGTTGTCCTCCAGGTAGTCCCGCACGCTCTCACCGTCGGGCAAGCCCTGCCACACGGTCCTGTTGAGGTCGAGGAAGTGCGCGTGTGCGGCGTCATGCACGGGCCGGGGGAATTGGATACGGAGGAGCCGATCCGCGACCCACAACCTGTACATGACGTCCCGGGTCGTGAGGTACCAGTCATCGGTGTCCACCCACTCGGACGGCCGGGTGTAGGCGCATCGTTCCGCCTCTGCCGATACCTCGATGAACCGCTCCAGCAGCGCCAGCCGTTCCGCGCGTCGGGTCTCCGACAACGCGATCCGCTGCCGTTGCTGTTCGGCGCGTTCCGCTGATTGCTGAGTCCTGTGCTGAACGAGGTACGACAACACGCCGCCGAGGACAACGCCGCCCAACGATATGAGTGACCCCCAGACCTGACCTGCCATGACGATCATCGTTCCACAGCGTCGGTCTTTGAGACGATCTCGCTGTGGCTGGTGTGATCACGGCGTCCGAGCCGTCCTGGATAGCCCCGTTCACCGGGCTGAGCCCACGTCAGTTCGGCAAGCTGCTCACCGCGCTACGGCGAGAGGGCGCGGATCCGGTCCGCAAGGGCCGGCCGTGGAGCGGTGTCCTAACGTCACCGACCAACCGAGGTCGATGTAAGCGCGGGCGGCGACGGCCGGGCGCAGGGTGTTGGTCGGCTCCATCGCCGACACCCCCATGTGATCGTTTACGTACGGATCGTGACCCTGATGAGGATGGCGCCCAGCAAGCACTGCGCGCCCTAGGTGTTCTGTCCACGGAGGTTGGTGACAGCGATCACTGACGTGTGATCTTGAAATAGGTGAGGGCCTTCTGGCTCGGTGTGGATTGCGACATCTGCA